>QHRT01000208.1 GCA_003220195.1 Candidatus Rokuibacteriota bacterium
TGGCAGGTCGCGCCGCTCGCGCTGGTCTTCGCCGTGTTCTTCGTGGTGCCGCTTCTGCTCACGGTCGTGGTGAGCACCTGGCGGTACAACGAATACTCGATGAGCCCGGCGCTCGTCCGCGACAACTACGCCGCGATCTTTGCCGGGTGCCTGGCCGAGCTGCCGGCACTGTGTCTCACGTTCAAGACGTACCTGTCGACGCTCCGGTTGTGCGCCGCGGTGTGGCTCGCGACGCTGGTGCTCGGCTTCACGGTCGCCTACTTCCTCGCCTTCCACGTGCGCTCGCTCACGATGCAGATCGTGCTCTTCCTCGTGTGCACGATTCCCTTCTGGACATCGAACGTGATCCGCATGGTCTCGTGGGTGCCGCTGCTCGGCCGGAATGGCGTCGTCAACACGTCGCTCCAGGCGACCGGGCTCACGCACTCGCCCATCGAATGGCTCCTCTTCTCGAACTTCTCGGTGGTGCTGGCGTTCGTCCACCTCTACACCATGTTCATGATCGTCCCGATCTTCAACTCGATGAGCCGCATCGACCGCGCGCTGCTGGAAGCGGCCGACGACGCCGGCGCGTCCGGGTGGCAGACGCTCTGGAACGTCGTGGTGCCGCTCTCTCGACCGGGCATCGTGATCGGCTCGATCTTCGTCGTCACGATCGTCATCGGCGACTACGTCACGATCGGCGTCATGGGCGGCCAGCAGATCGCCTCCGTGGGCAAGGTCGTGCAGGTGCAGCTGAGCTATCTGCAGTTCCCGCTGGCCGCGGCGAACGCGGTGGTGCTGCTCGCCGTCGTGCTGACGATCATCTGGACCATGACCCGGCTGGTCGACATCCGCGCGGAACTTTAGCAATGCGCGCGCGACGCTCGCTCTCGTTCTTCTGCCTCGCGGCGGTCTTCGCGCTGTTCGTCCTCTTCCTCTACGGACCGATCCTCACCATCATCGTGCTCTCGTTCCAGGGGCCCACGGGTGGCCTGACGTTTCCGATGCACGGGGTGTCCACGCACTGGTTCGCACGCCTCTGGAGCGGGCTCGGCGTCGTCGACATCTGGGCCGCGTTCGGCCGGTCGCTGCGCCTCGGCGCGACGGTGATGGCGCTCACCGTGTTGATCTCGCTGCCGGCGGGGTACGCGTTCCGGCGCGGCTTCCGCGGCGCCACGCTCGTCTTCTACACCGCCGTCGCGAGCCTGATCGTGCCGTCGATCGTGGTGTCGCTCGGCCTCGCCGTGGAGTTCCGTCTGCTCGACGACGCGGTGAAAAGCGCGGCCGACGCGCTCGGCCTCGCGTGGCTGGCCGAACGGTTCACCACGAGTGCGGGGACGTTCACGTCAGGATTGGGCGCCCACCTGACGTGGACGCTGCCGTTCGGGCTGCTGATCATGTTCGCGGTCTTCAACCGGTTCGACCTCCGCTACGAGGAGGCCGCGCGCGATCTCGGCGCCACGCCGTGGCAGACGTTCCGTCACGTGGTGCTGCCGATGATCGCACCGTCCGTCGTCGGCATCGGACTCTTCGGTTTCACGCTCTCCTGGGACGAGGTGGCGCGGTCCAGCCAGGCCCTCGGCAGCGATCAGAACACGCTGCCGCTCGAGCTGACCGGGCTCACGACGACGATCACCAATCCCGAGATCTACGCGCTGGGGACCGTGACGACGGGCGTGTCGTTCCTCGTCATCGTCGTGTCGCTCGTCTCGATCGGCGCCTTGCGCCGTCGCCCGCAGCGCGCGAGCGTCGCCGACGTGCGAAGCTAGGTTCGGCATGGAGATTCTCGTCGTCAATCCGAACACGACGGCCTCGATGACGGACAAGATCCGCATCGCGGCGGAAAAGGTCGCGAGCGCTGGTACGACGATCACCGCCGTCAATCCGACCACCGGACCCGCGTCGATCGAGGGGCACTACGACGGCGCGCTCGCCGTGCCGGGTCTGCTGGCGGAGATCGCGAAGGGCGAGGCGCGCCACGCGGCCGGCCACGTGATCGCGTGCTTCGACGACACCGGCCTCGACGCCGCCCGGAGCCTGGCGCGCGCGCCCGTGGTGGGCATCGGCGAGGCGGCGTTCCACGTGTGTAGCCTGATCGCCGGGCGCTTCTCGGTCGTCACCACGCTGGGCCGTTCGATTCCCATCATCGAGGAGAATCTCGTGAAGTACGGCCTGGCGACACGGTGCGCGCGGGTGCGCGCGGCCGAGGTCCCGGTGCTCGCGCTGGAAGACGCGGAGAGCGATGCGCGCCGGAAGATCGAGGCGGAGATCGAAGCCGCGAAGCGTGACGACCGCGCCGAGGCGATCGTGCTCGGCTGTGCCGGCATGGTCGACCTGGCGGCGGATCTATCGGCGCGCTTCGGTCTCCCGGTCGTGGACGGCGTGACGGCGGCGGTGACGCTCGTCGAGTCGCTCGCCCGGCTCGGACTCAGGACGAGCAAGCACGGCGGCTATGCGTCGCCGCTGCCGAAGCCGCGCTGAGCGGATATACTGCCGACGATCGACCTTCACGGAGGAGATGCGCCATGCCCCACAAGCCGGTCGCGCTCGATCACGTCAACATCTTCGTCCGCAACGCCGAGCTTTCGCACCGGTGGTACACGGAGATCTTCGGGCTCCACACGCAGGACATGCTGACGTCGCCGGCGACCGGCAAGCTGCGCGCGGCCTTCCTCGCGTGTGATCCGGACCACGCGCACGACATCGCGCTCTTCGAGGTCGGCGAGGACGCTCCGGGACCGCAGAAGAAGCAGGTCGGCCTGAATCACATCGCCTGGCGGATGGGCACGCTCGAGGACCTCGCCGAGATGTACGAACGGCTCCGGGCCAGGGACATCCCGTTCAGCGTCTCGGACCACACGGTGTCGATCGGCATCTACTTCTCGGATCCCGACGGGAACGGACTCGAAGCCTACTTCGAGCAGCCGCGCCACGAGTGGCGCCGCGAGCGGCCGTTCTCGGAGCCGGGCGCCAAGGGACGGTTTCCCGGGCCCTGGGACGAGATGCTCTCGCAGTCGCCGCCGGCGTTCGCGCGGAGCTGAGTCGGTCCGACGAGGGCCGGCTTCTCAGCCGGCCCTGGGAAAATCGTAGAGCGTCGCCGGGTTCTCCACGAGGACGCGCCGGCGCGCCTTCTCGTCCGGCACCCAGTCCGTGAGCAGATCGAAGAGCACCGCGTCGTCCGGAAGCTGTTTCGTCTGCTCCGTCGGATGCGGCCAGTCGCTGCCCCACACGCATCTCTCCGGCGCCGCTTTCGCGTACGCGCGCGCCACCGCGCTCGAATCCGCGTAGGTCGGCGGGCCCACCTTCGTGTCGGCGTAGGCGCCCGACAGCTTCACCCACGTGCGGCCCCTGTCCATCAGCGCTCGTACCTTGGCGTAGAGCGGGTGGTTGACGCCCTCGGGCTGCGGGATGTGCGCGAGATGGTCGAAGACGATTGGCGACGGCACGCGCTCAAGGATCGGCATGACCTCCATGATCTTCGCGGCCGGCGCGTTGATCTGGATGTGCCAGCCGAGGTCGTTGATCCTCTTCGACAGGGGCTCGATCATCTCCGGCGTCGTCGCGCCCGCCTGCGCCAGGTTGAAGCGAATTCCGCGCACGCCGAGCGCGTGCAGGCGCTTCAGCTCCTCGGTCGACACGCTGTCGTTGACGACGGCGACCATGCGCGCGGTCGGCCCGAACGCCGCCAGCGCGTCGAGGTGACAGCGGTTGTCGGTGCCGTACGTCGACGGCTGCACCAGCACGTTGCGCGTCGTCCCGATGCGCCGCTGGAACGCGCGATAGTCGTCGACCAGCGCGTCGGCCGGGCGCAGCGTGGCCTTCGGGTCGACCGGGTACTTCGCGTCGTAGATGTGGTGATGGCAATCGGTCGCGTTGGCCGGCGCCTTCAGCTTCGGCGCGTCGGTTCCCGCCGACCACTTGACCGATTGTGCGGACGCGGCGCTCGCGCCGCTCGCGCCAGCGGCAAATGCGGCGGCCGCTGACGCGAGTTTCAGCATGTCACGGCGGTTCCAGAACTCGACGCTCATCGAGGCTCCTCCTTCTAGCCGGGCCTGGTTCACCCGGCGGAGGAGCCCATTATCGCTAAGCGAGCGTCGAATCCACCACCGCGAGCGGGTGCTTGCCAGGCACGTACGTCACGTCCGTCACGCCGATCATGCGGCGCGCGTCGGCCTCGGGAATCTTCATCGGCCCCGGCGCGGGAGCGCTGCCGGGCGCCGGCTGCGGAAACGCCGTCGACATCGCCGTGTGGAACGTGACGTTGCCTTCGACCTTCTGCACCACCTGGTGGATGTGGCCGTTGAGCACGGTCACCGAGCCGAACCTCTTCACGTATCCGAGCGCGCGCGCGGCATCCTCCGTGGTCCATCCCCACTGGGGATAGACGGCCCACAGCGGGACGTGCGAGAAGATCACGACCGGCGTACTTGCGGACAGCGGCGCCAGGTCCTTCTCGAACCACTCGATCTGCTCCTCGCCGAGCGCGCCCATCCCCTCGCCCTTGTACTTCAAGACGTTCACGAGCCCGACGAAGTGCGTGCCCTTGTAGTCGAAGCTCTGCCAGCCGCGCCCGCCGACCGTTCCCTTGCCGTACCGGCTCAGGTATTCCTTGCCGCCGTCCAGGAAGACGTCGTGCTCGCCGGGGATGTAGAAGATCCGCTCGGCCTTCACGCCCTTGAGAATCTCCGCGACCGTGTCGAACGCGCCCGCCTTCTGGCCGTGCGTCTGATCGCCCGTGTGCAGCACGAACGCCGGCGCCGGATCGAGCGCGTTCACGCGGTCCACCACCTGCTGCAGCGTCGCCGCCGCGTCGTTGTTCGCCTGGCCCTTGAACCCGACGTGTGTGTCGCTGATCTGCGCGAAGCGGAACGTGCCGGCCTTCGTCTCGTGCTCGGCGGCTGCCGCCGGCGAGATCACGCGCGAAGACAGCACGCCGCCCGCGGCCGTCCACAAGACACCGGTGCCCACCCACGCCATGCACTCGA
>QHRT01000209.1 GCA_003220195.1 Candidatus Rokuibacteriota bacterium
GCTCGATGTCCTCGACCAGGTCGCGCAAGCGCTGGACGAGCCCGCGCCGGGTCGCGTCGCTGTCCTCGCGGTCGATGATCTGGTTGCCGATCGTGAGGCTGCGCAGCTTCTCGAGCACCTTCCCCTCGCGCTGCTGCGCCTGCAGCTCCAGCTTTCGCCAGGCGGGCTCCTTGCCCCTGGCGGCCGCCTTCTTGCGGCCGCCGGCCTTCTTGGCCGCCGCGATCCGGAGCTTCTTCGCGCGCTCGCGCAGCGCGTCCCGGTCCCGCAGGAGACGGTCCACCGTCGCGAACGCGGCGATGACCTGCCGGGTCAGCTCGATCTCCTTTTCCTCGCTGAACTCTTCCTCGTTCACCTCGACGACGTCCTTCACGGAGATCTCGCCACGCCGCAAGTGATCGCGCAGCTCGCGGAACCGCTCGAGCGCGAGATTCGTCGAGAGGACGGCGCCGGTGACCTGTTCCTTGCCTTCCTCGATGCGCTTGGCGAGCGCGATCTCGCCCTCGCGCGTCAGGAGCGACACCCGGCCCATCTCGCGGAGGTAGAGCCGCACCGGATCCTCGGTTCGTCCGACCGGCCCCGGCGTGAGATCGATAGGTTCGGCGCCGCCGTCGTCGTCGGGCTCCTCGGCGACGGGCACCGCGCGCCGGACCTCGGAAGGAAGCCGGCCCGCCTTTGCGGAGTCCACCACTTCGATGTCCATCGCCCCGAACATCATCATGATGTCGTCCAGCTGGTCGAGCGAGACGATGTCCGAGGGCAGGGCGTCGTTCACCTCGTCGTAGGTGAGGTAGCCCTTCTGCTTGCCCACGGAGATCAGGCGGTCGAGTTCCTCCAGCTTCGGTTCTTCACTCATGCGTGTGAACTCCTTGCGACCCTGACGGGCCGTGTTGCAGGGATTGCGCGACGCCGCCGGTGATCTCGTACACGACCTTGCTGGCGTCGTGCAGGATCCGGAACTGCTCCTCGACGGCGATCGGCGCGTCGGTCCCGGCCTGTGCGTCCGCGATCGACTGGCTGGCCGCGCGCTGACGTCTCAATCTCTGCTCGCGCTCGAGATGTATCCTGAACTGCTCGATCAACGTCGCCGCATCGTCCGGCGCTCGCTCGACCACCAGGAGGGCGGCGAGCAAGTGGCGCGTGCCGTCGTCCGTGAGGTCGCTCATCAGGGCTTCGGGGGGTGCCTCCGGCCGCTGCCTGAGCCCGGTGACGATCATCCTCAAGGTTTCGTTGCGGACGTCCGCGTCCTCGATGAGCGGGAGCAGCGCGCTCCGCGCTTCGGGAGAGGCGAGCAGCAAGCTCACCAGGTCACGCTCTCGCGTCGTCGCCGTGGACGCGGGCTCTCGCTGCGGCGACGCCGAGCGGACGGGGCGGCTCAGCGCCGCTCCGAGCTTCTGCGCTTCGATCCAGAGCTGCGTCGGGTCGACGCCGAGCTTCGCCGCAGCCTCGCGCGACAGCGCCGCGGCTTCCTCCGCGTCACCCACCTTCGCCAGCAGGAGCGCGGCACGCGCGAACCCCTGCGTGCGGGCCCGCGGCCCCGATGCCCCATCGGGATCGGCGATCGCGCGGTCGAGCGCATACGAGAGCAGGCGTCGCGCCGCCGTGATTCGCTCCTCCAGGGCGGCCGCGCCTTCCGCGCGGAGGAACGTATCGGGATCGTGGCCGGCGGGCAGGAGCGCCACGCGCAGCCGCATCGTCCCCGAGCCCGCGAAGGCGCCCGCGCGATTCACCGCCCACGCGCCACCGCCGCCGGTCGGCTCGAGGAGCGCCTCGGCGCGCTCGGCGGCCTTCTGGCCCGCCGCGTCGGCGTCGAAGAAGAGCACCGCTTCGTCGCACGAGCGGCGCAGCAGCTGGAGCTGAGCCAGCGTGAACGCCGTGCCGAGCGCGGCCACGGTTTCGGTGAATCCCGCCTGATGCGCGATCACGCAGTCGACGTAACCTTCGACCACCAGGGCGCGGTTGCGCGTCCGCATCGTCTCGCGCGCGAGATCGGCGGCGTAGAGCAAGGCGCCCTTCGTGTAGAGCGGCGTCTCCGGCGAGTTGAGGTATTTCGGCTGCTCATCGCCGAACGCCCGGCCGCCGAAGGCGACCACGCGACCGGCGAGATCGCGGATCGCGAAGAGCAGGCGCCCGCGAAACCGATCGTAGATGCCGCCGCCGTCGCGCGCCACCGCGAGCCCCGCGGCGACCAGCGTGTCGTCGCTGATACCCTCGCGTCTGAGCGTCCCGGTCAGCGCGTCCCACGATTCGAGCGCGTACCCGAGCGCAAAGCGCTCGGCCGTGTCTGTGTCGATCCCGCGCTCGTCGAGGTAGCGCCGCGCGCGTTCTCCACGCGGTCCCCACAGCGTCTCCGTGTAGAACCGGCTCGCCAGGTCCATCGCTCGCAGGAGCTCTTCGCGACCGGATTCCCCGGCTTCTCGCGCTCGCTTCTCCGGCAGCGTGACGCCGGCGGTCTTCGCCAGCGCGCGGACCGCCTCGGGGAAGGAGAGGCGATCCTGCCGCATCACGAAGCCGAACGCGTCGCCGCCGACCCCGCACCCGAAGCAGTGGAAGATGCCCTTCTGCGGATTGACCATGAACGAGGGCGTCTTCTCCGCGTGGAAGGGGCAGAGACCTTTCCACGCGTTCCCGGCTTTCTTGAGCGTCACGAAGCGGCCGATCAGATCGACGATGTCGACGCCGCTCCGGATCTCGTCGAGCAGCGCCGCCTCGTAGGTCGGCATCAGGAGACCTTCAATTCCGCCACGGTCGCTCCGGCGCCGCCTTCCGACGGTTCGCCGTCGCGGAACGACGCGACCAGCGGGTGGGCGGTCAGCACATCGCGGACGGCCTTCCGGAGCGCGCCGGTGCCCTTGCCGTGAATCAGGCGCACGCGGCCGAGTCCGGCCACGAACGCGTCGTCGAGATACTGCTCGACCAGGTCACGCGCTTCGTCGGTGGTGCGTCCGAGCAGGTGAATCTCCGTCCCAACGTTCCGACGGTCGGGCACGCGGATCGTGCCGCGCTGCGGAAGCTCGGCGGCCGGGGTGGCCGGCGCCGCCGAGGCGGAGCGCAGTGCGGCGAGCGGCACGCGCACCGTGATCGCGCCCGATCGCACCGTCGCCGTGCTGCCGGCGATCGAGACGATTTCTCCGGACAGCCCGAGGTGCTCGGCGCTGACGCGAGCGCCCGCGACGAGCGCGCGATGCCGCTCGGCCGTCGGCGGTCCTTCGGCAGTCCGCGCGTCCGGTCCCGACGTGAGCCGTGCGCTCACCTCGCGCAAGCGACGCCGGCTCTCGTCGAGCGTGTGCTTCGACCTTTCCGCGCGCCGCAGCCGTTCCCATTCGATGTTGACCGCGCGCCGCACGTCGGCGAGCAACGCCGCCGCTTCTCGCCGGGCGTCTTCCACGAGCGTTCGCGCGCGCGTTTCGGCCGCGGACTCGGCCTGGCGTGCGGCGTGCAGCTTGAGGGCGGTCTCGCGCGCCTGGGTCTCGGCCGCGGCCGCATGGCCCGCCTCGCGGCGCGCCTCCTGATCGAGACGTGCGAGGAGCTCGCTCATCCGTGCCGCGTCGGCGGAGCGGTGCAGGCGCGCCCGGTCGATCACGTCAGGTGGCAGCCCCAGTCGCTCGGCGATCGCCAGCGCGTAGCTCTGGCCGGGACGGTCGTAGCGAAGCCGGAAGGTGGGCGCGAGCCGGTCGGCGTCGAACTCGACCGACGCGTTCCGCGCGCGCGGATGCGTGCTCGCGAACGTCTTGAGCGGCTCGAGATGCGTGGTCGCGACGACCAGCGCGCCCGAGGCGTCGAGCTGTTCCAGGATGGCGCGCGCGAGCGCGGCGCCCTCGTCGGGATCGGTCCCGGCGCCGAGCTCGTCCAGCAGCACCAGCGCGCCGGCCCGAGCCTCGCTCAGAATGTCGCGCGCCTGGCGCGCGAATGCCGAAAACGTCGACAGGTTCTCCGCGACGCTCTGATCGTCACCGATCACGGCGAAGACCGGGTCGAACACGGGCAGCTCGGAACCGTCGGCCGCCGGCACGTGGCAGCCGACCTGCACCATCAACGCCGAGAGCCCGAGCGTCTTGAGCGCGACGGTTTTGCCGCCGGCGTTCGGGCCGGTGATCAAGAGGAGCGGGCGATCGGCGTCGAGCTCGATGTCCATCGGGACGACGGGGCGCGAGGGATCGCTCCACGACTGCGCGACGAGCAGCGGGTGGCGCGCCGCGCGAAGTCGCACCCGCCGGGCGCGCTCGAGGGATGGCGCCGTCGCGTCCATGCGATCGGCGGTGGCCGCGCGCGCGAACACCCAGTCCGCCTCGGCGATGCGCGCCACCAGCCCGTCGAGCGCGGCGAGACGCTCGCGAACCGCGTCGGTCAGCTCGGCGAGAATGCGCTGCGTCTCCTCGTCCTCTTCGCGAATCCACCCGACGAGATCGTTGTTGGCGTCCACGACGTCGGCGGGCTCGACGAAGAGCGTTTGTCCGCTCTGCGACCGGTCGTGGACGATGCCGCGGACGCGCGATCGCGACTCCGCGCGGACCGGCACGACGTAGCGCCCGTGTCGCACGGTGACGAACATCTCGGCGAAGAGGCGCTCGGCATCCGGCCCGTGCAGCATGCGCTCGAGGTCGTGCACGATGCGCCGCCGCCGCGTCCGGATTTCCCGGCGGACCTGACCGATTCGTGGACTCGCCTGATCCGTGACCGCGCCCTCGTCGTCGAGCGCGCGGCCGAGCGTCGACGCGAGCTCGGGCAGGGACGACAGCGTGCCGGTCAGCCTCGTGATCCCGGGTGCGACGTCGACGACGCGGCGACCGTAGGCGATCAACGCCGGGATGGCGGAAAGTGCCCTGCTGATGACGACGAGCTCCGTGCCGTCGAGCACCGCTCCCACGACGCGCGCACGGTCGAGCGCGGTCCGGAGATCGGGGATGGGATCGAGGGGGGGTGGCCCGGCGGCGGCGAGCGCCGTCCTCGCCTCGCCGGTGAGGGCGAGAGCGGCACGAACGGTGTCGATGTCGCTCTCGGTCTCGACCGTCAGGGCCATGTCTCGACCCATGGCGGTATGTGTCTCACGAGCCAGCAAATTCCGAAGCGCGTCCCACTCGACGCCGAGGCCTCCGATACGGCCCGCCTCCAACTTTCGCCTCACCCGCTCCCGCCTGACCCGGCGGGAGTGCCGGCGGTACTGTCGGCAGTGCTGCCGTTAATCGGACATCCGCTCGCGGCGCTTGGCCTTCT
>QHRT01000210.1 GCA_003220195.1 Candidatus Rokuibacteriota bacterium
TGCTCCACCTGTGCCATCGATCATGAGCTCGCCGGTGCGCGCGTCCGTTTCTCGCACCGCGACCGAGGTGCTCGACCGGCGGTTCGTCGTCGTGCGCACGCGACCCGAACGGCAGCGCGCGGACTTCCTGCGCGACGTGCGCCACGGCCTCGGACAGAAGCCGAAACGGCTACCGTGTCGCTGGTTCTACGACGCCGAAGGCTCGCGCTTGTTCGAGGAGATCTGCGGGGTGCGCGAGTACTACCTGACGCGGGTCGAGCGCTCAATCCTGTTGAAGTGCGCCGAGAAGATCGCTGCGCGGATGCCGTCCGACGGCCGCGCCGGTCTGATCGCCGCTGGATCGCCCGGCGCGCTCAGCGCTGGCTCTGCCGGCGCTCTCAGCGCTGGCTCTGCCGGCGCTCTCAGCGTGGTGGAGCTCGGCAGCGGCAGCGCCGTGAAGACGCGCATCGTGCTCGACGCGCTGCTCGCCTCGCGGCCCGCGTTGCGGTACGTGCCGATCGACATCTCGATGGCGGCGCTGGCGGAGAGCTCGCGGGCGCTCTTGCGCGATTACGAGACGCTCGAGATCCGCGCGGTCGCCGGAGAGTACGAGGACGGGCTCGACGTCGTGCGCCGGGAGATCGAGGAGCCGCGGCTCGTGCTCTGGCTCGGCTCGAACATCGGCAACCTCGACGGCAACGGGGCCGCGCGCTTCCTCCGGCGGCTGCGCGGCCTGCTCGGACCGGCGGACCGGGTGCTGTGCGGGATCGATCTCCGGAAGTCGAAGGACGTGCTGGAGCGCGCCTACGACGACGCGCGCGGCGTGACCGCGCGCTTCAACAAGAACCTGCTCGCGCGGATCAACCGCGAGCTCGGCGGTCACTTCGATCTCGACACGTTCACGCATCGCGCGGTCTACGAGGAAGAGACCGGCCGCGTGGCGATGTATCTGGTCAGCACCCGGGCGCAGCGCGTGCCGATCGAGGCGCTCGAAGGCGACGTCCGGTTCGCCGCCGGCGAGACGATCCATACCGAAGACTCGTTCAAGTATTCGCTCCCGGAGATCGACCGGCTGGCGGAGCGCGCCGGGCTCAGGACCGAGGCGCGCTGGACGGATGCCGGTCGGCGCTTCGCGGTGTGCCTCCTGGCGCGGGGGCGCTAGCGCGACCCACAACGCTGCGCCCGGTGCTCGCGCGGTGACGCCGCGCTTCATGGATCGGAGCGTGCCCCCATGATCTCTTCGCCGTTCGGTCTCGGGTTCCTGCTGCTGCTGGCCCTGCTGTTCGTGGTCTTCGTGATCCTGATCGAGGTCCGGATCCTCGCGTACGCCTATCGCAAGATCGGCGTCCGGCCCCGCTACGTGGTGGCGGTCATGCTGCTGTCGCTGATCGGGAGCTACGTGAACATTCCGCTCTATCGCGTGCGCGTCTCGTCGGTGAAGCCGCCGGAGCAGGTCTGGATGTTCGGTCGGGTCTACGTCGTTCCGCCCGCAACGCAGCGGAGCACGTCGGTCGTCGCCATCAACGTGGGCGGCGGGTTGATCCCGATTCTCCTGTCGCTGTATCTCGCCGTGAAAACGCGCATGTTCGCGCGCATGGCCGTGGGCGTGCTGATCGTCGCGCTCGTCGTCCACTCGCTGGCCAGGATCGTTCCCGGCGTCGGGATCGCGGTGCCGATGGTGATCCCGCCGCTCGTCGCCGCCGGCGTGGCGCTGCTGCTGGCGTTTCGCCGCGCGCCGCCCGTGGCCTACGTCGCGGGCTCGATGGGCACGCTGCTCGGCGCCGACCTCTGGAACCTCGGCCGGATCGCAGAGCTCGGCGCCCCGCTGGTGTCGATCGGAGGCGCGGGAACGTTCGACGGCATTTTCCTCACCGGGATCATCGCCGGCCTGCTCGCGTGAGTGGTGCGGAGGAGAAACGACAACGCCTCGCAAGCGGCCACGATCGGCGTGTGGTCGTCGGCCGCTCGTGAGACCATCACCTCGCGCCGGCTCGGGCTCGGCGCGGGCGACGTCACCCGTCGCTGGACCGCTCTCTCGAGGAGGACCTCATGCCGAACGACGAGCTGTGCTTCACCAGCGCGGTCGATCTCGCGGCGGCGATCCGGGCCCGCAGGCTCTCGCCCGTCGAGGTGACGACGGCGGTCCTCGCCCGCATTGACAAGATCAATCCGGTCGTCAACGCGTACTGCACGGTGGTCGCCGACCGCGCGCTCGACGAAGCACGGCGCGCCGAGGCCGCGGTGGCGAAGGGCGAGCGACTCGGTCCCCTGCATGGCGTGCCGATTTCGTTCAAGGATCTGACGCCGACCGCGGGAATTCGGACCACGTTCGGATCGAAGGCGTTCGAGCACAACGTGCCGAACGAGGACGCGCTGGTCGTCGAGCGCGCGCGAGCCGCCGGCGCCGTCGTCATCGGCAAGACGAACACGCCGGAGTTCGGGTGCAAGGGCGCGACCGACAACCTGATCTTCGGGCACACGCGCAATCCCTGGAACAGGGACCGTGTCGCGGGCGGCTCGAGCGGCGGCGCGGCCGCGGCGGTCGCAGCCGGGCTCGCGCCGATCGCCGAGGGCAGCGACCTGGCGGGATCGATCCGCATTCCGGCCAGCGCGTGCGGCGTCGTGGGATTCAAGCCGAGCCTGGGACGTATCCCGCGCTGGCCCATGATCAACGGCTACACGGGCATGTCCCATCTCGGACCCATCACGCGCACCGTGCGGGACGCGGCACTGCTGATGACCGTGTGGGCCGGCCCCGATGAGCGGGATCCGCAGTCACTGCCGGCGACGGGTGAGGACTTCGGAAGAGCGATCGACACCGGCGTCAAAGGACTGCGCGCCGCGCTGAGCCTCGATCTCGGCTTCGCGGCCGTGGATCAAGAGGTTCGCCGCATCGTCGCCGCGGCGGCGAAGTCCCTCACCGGACTCGGCGTCTCGGTCGATGAAGCGCATCCGGGATTCGACGGTGGCGTCGAGGCTCTCTTCATGGATCTGACGGCGCCGATTCGCGCGGCGGCGATGGCACCGCTCCTGCCGACGTGGCGGGAGCAGATGGACCCGATGCTGCTCCTCCGTCTCGATCGCGCCACGACGATGACCGCCGTGGACTCGGAGCAGGCGACCCACCGTCGCACGGCGCTCTGGCAAACGGTGCGACGCTTTTTCGAGCGCTACGACCTCTTGCTCACGCCGACCCTGGCGACGGCCGCGTTTCCGATCGGCCGCGTGTATCCCGACGAGATCGATGGTCGCCCGGTCACGAATGGGCTCCAGTGGTTTCCGTTCACGTACCCGTTCAACCTCACCGGCCAGCCGGCGATCACGGTGCCGTGCGGCTTCACGTCGGACGGGTTGCCGGTCGGACTGCAGATCGTCGGACGACGGTACGCCGACCTGACGGTGCTGCGCGCGGCTCGCGCGTTCGAGCTGGCCTCGCCGTGGACGGAGCGGCGGCCCGAACTCTGACCGGCGGACTTCGCGGTATCCGATCGCGACGGTCTACCAGTCGGGGTCGATGAGCACGCGCCGCCGGCGGCAGCGGGTCGACCGACGCGCGACGTCGTGCACGGTGCCCGTGCAGGCGTGAAGGATCCCGTTCCCGACCGCGATCTCTTCTGACGAGCCGGGGAGGCCGGCGAGCCGCCCGGTCGACTCAGCGCCTCGGTCGTGCCGTCGATCGTCTCCGGAGCGCGTCGAGACTCCATGGGCCCGCGCCCGCTGCCGCGAAGAAGAGCCAGGTGAAGCAGAAGAACACCGCAGGCTCGCCGCGATTGGCCAGCGGCCAGAACCCGTTTGGTGCGTGGGCCATGAAATACGCAGTCGCCATTTCTCCGGCGAGTACGATCGCGACCGGCCGCGTGAAGACTCCGAGGAACATGAGCGTCCCGCCGATCATCTCGATCAGGCTGGCAAGGCCCAGCAGCGACACGAGCGCAACAGCCGCGCGCGGCTGCGGAGACGGGGATCCGAAGAGCTTCTGCGTTCCATGCGCGATGAAGAGAAACGCGACGACGATGCGAAGGAGGCTCTGGAGGTGCGGCGCCCAGCGCGGCGGAATCGGACCGTCCATCAGCGGCACGACGCGGATGCTACCATGGCGCGGTGATTTGCCCGGCGTGCAGCGTCGAAAATCGCCAGGGCGCCAGGTTCTGCGATGGCTGCGGCGCCGCGCTGCCCCGCGCGTGCGCCGCGTGCGGGACCGCGCTTCGTCCGAACGCGAAGTTCTGTGACGAATGCGGCCGCGCGGTGGCCGCCGCGACGCCCGGCTCCGGCGTTGGAGCCGGCGAAACCCGACGGATCGTCGACGGCCCGTCTGCGCCCGCGACGCCAGGACCGGCGCCCAATCGCCAGTCGGCCGCGCCCTACACGCCGAAACATCTCGTCGACAAGGTGCTCGGCTCCCGCTCGGCCCTCGAAGGCGAGCGCAAGCTCGTGACGGTGCTGTTCGCCGACTGCGCCGGCTTCACCGCGATGTCGACGAAGCTCGATCCCGAAGATCTCCACGCGGTGATGGACGGGTGCTTCGCCCGCGTCATGGAAGCCGTGCATCGCTACGAGGGCACCGTGAACCAGTTCACGGGCGACGGCGTGATGGCGCTCTTCGGCGCCCCCATCGCGCATGAGGACCATGCCGTGCGCGCCGTCGCGGCGGCGCTCGCGATCCAGAAGGCGATCCGCGAGTACGCGGAGACGCTCCGGCAGCGCCGCGGTCTCGAGTTCTCGCTGCGCATCGGCCTCAACACCGGGCCCGTGGTCGTCGGCCGGATCGGCGACGACCTCAGAATGGACTACACGGCGCAGGGCGAGACGGTGAACCTCGCGGCTCGCCTGCAGACGATTGCGACACCGGGCCATGTCGTCATCAGCGAAGCGACCGAGAAGCTCGTCTCGGGCTACTTCGTCACGACGGAGCTCTCGCCGCAGACGGTGAAAGGCATCGATCATCCCGTGCGCGCGTTCGAGGTGCAGGAGCAGCGACGCCGGCGCGCGCGCTTCGAGGTCGCCGTCGAGCGCGGCCTCACGCCGCTGGTGGACCGCACGCGCGAGTTGGCGAGGCTGCTCGAGCTGGTCGATCGCGCGCCGAGCGGCCGCGGCCAGGTGATCTCGGTGGTGGGAGACGCCGGAGTCGGCAAGTCCCGCTTGCTGTACGAGCTGCGTCGCCGGCTCGCCGATCACGCGGTGCTCACGCTCGAAGGGCACTGCCTGCCGCACGGCGAAAAGCTGCCCTTCCATCTCGTGGCACAGTTCCTCCAGGCGACGCCGACAAGGTGGCGGCCGGTGTCGAGCGTCTCGACGGGGAGCTCGGGTGGACCGTGCCGTACCTGCGGCACGTCCTCGGCTTGCCCGCGGACGAGCTCGAGAGCGAAGGCCTCGATCCGGCGCAGCGAAAGCGCCGGCTGATCGACGCGGTGAAAGCGCTCACGCTGCGCGGCGCGGCCGAGCAGCCGCTGGTGCTCATCGCCGAAGACATGCAGTGGGTGGACCGCAACTCCGAGGAGTACTGCGAGGCGCTCGTCGATAGCGTGGCCGCGCGTCCGCTGGTGCTGGTCTTCGTCCATCGCCCCGGCTACGTTGCGCCGTGGCAGGATCGGTCGTTCCACGAGCGTCTCACGCTCGAACCCTTGTCAGAGGACGACACCGCGGCGATGGTGAAGAAGCTTCTCACCGCGCGCGACGTCTCGCCGGCGGTCCGCGAGCTCGTCGTGAGCCGCGCCGAGGGCAATCCTTTCTTCATCGAGGAGCTCACGCGGTACCTCCGCGAACGCGAGCTGCACGAAGGCGCCCAGGCGTCCGACGCGCGCATCCCCGCGACGGTGCACGATCTGCTCACCGCGCGCATCGATCGTCTCCCCGACGAGCTCAAACGCACGCTGCAGCGCGCCGCCGTCCTTGGCCGCGACTTCACGCTGACGCTGCTGGAGCGCATCGCGCCCCCGGACGTCGACGTGAAGGGGGACGTGGCCGATCTGGTGCGTCTCGAGCTCCTGCGCGAGAAGGACGTCTTTCCCGACCTGCGGCTCTCGTTCAGCCATCTCCTCGTCCAGCAGGTCGCGTACGACGGGCTCCTCCTGAAGGCGCGTGCCGAGCTGCACGCGCGTGCCGGCGCGGCGCTCGAAACGCTCTATCCCGGCCGCGCCGACGACATCGTGCAGGACCTCGCCGAGCACTACGCGAAGACTCCCGACCGCGCGAAAGCCATCCACTATCTCGAGCGCGCCGGTGACCGCGCGCTCGGGTTGTTCGCCTACGCCGAAGCCGGTGACTACTACCGGCGCGCGGTGTCGTTGCTGGCCGACGGTGACACGGACGCCGTCTCCCGCCCGCGGCTCCTCGGTCGGCGCGGCGACGCGGCGTACGCGCGCGGCGCGCTCGCGGAAGCGCGCGGGCACTGGGCGGACGCGCTGGCGGCGGTCGACGCCGCGCGCGAGCGCCGGCTCGCGGCCGACCTCCAGCGCCGCATGGGCGTCGCGTGCTGGGACGCCGGGGAGTCGGACGAGGCGCTCGCCCACCTCGGGCGCGGTCTCGCCGCTCTCGAGGCCGACACCGCGAACCTCGAAGCGGCGCGCCTCTTTCAGGAGCTCGGGCGCATCAGCTTCCGGCGCGGCGATCACGGGGAGGCGACGGACTGGGCGAAGCGCGCGCTCGAGCTCGGCGGGGCACTCGGCGCCGCCGACGTCATGTCGAACGCGTACAACACGTGGGGCGTCGCGCTCGCGCGCGCGGGCGACATCGAGCAGGGCGCCACGTTCGTCGCCCGCAGCCTGGAGACCGCGCTCGCGCATCAGCTCGGCGCGGTGGCGTGCCGCGCGTACACGAACCTGGCCGTGATGTACGCGACGATCGACCACACGCGCTCGCTCGAGTACTGCCGGGAGGGGCTGGCGCTGGCCCAGAAGATCGGCGATCAGCTGCAGCAGTCGTGGCTCCACTGCACGCTCGCCGGCGGGCACTGCACGCTGGCGGGCGACTACGACGCGGGTGTGCGGGCCGCGAAGGAGGCGATCGAGCTCGACGAGAAGCTTGGACAGAGGAATCATCTGCCCATTCCGCTAATCATCCTCGCCCAGGTCTATCAGTGCCGCGGGGAGTACGAGCCGAGCGCGCACTACTACCAGCGCGCGCTCGACGTCGCGGAGTCGGTGGGAGAACCTCAGCTCCTGTTCCCGTGCTACGAAGGACTGGCGACGCTCGCGATCGAGCGGGGCGACGAGGCCGAGGCCGAGGCATGGCTGACCCGGAGCCGCGAGGTGCAGGACACCACCGGCTGGAGCACGGACACGTTCCTCGTGCTGCCGTTCCTCTGCTGAGGGCGGATTTCCACGAGCTGAGTCCAGAGCGAGGGGTGACTCGATGGCGTTAGCGAAGGTCGGAGACCAGGCGCGATCGTTCCGGCTGCCGTCCGCGCAGGGCGGTGAGATCGGGCTCGACGATTACCGGGGCCGTCAGGCGGTGGTGCTCTGGTTCACGAAGGGCATGGCGTGTCCGTTCTGCCGGATGCAGATGTCGCAGATCGCGCGCGCGTACCCGCGGATCAAGGAGCGGGGTGGCGAAGTCCTCGAGGTGACGAACACGACGCCGGCGCGGGCGCAGTTCTACGCGCGACAGTTCACGCTGCCGTTTCCCTATCTGTGCGATCCCGACTATCGCGTGCGGCGCGACTGGGGGCTCGAACAGCGCTCGCACGGTCCGGCGTATTACGTGAAGACGTTCATTGCGGGCTCGAAGATGGAGCCGCCGCCGAACGACTTCGGCACCTTCAAACCGGCGCTCGGCGAGATTCCGAAGCTCCTCACCGACGAGGACATGGGCGTCTTCATCGTCGACCGTGGCGGCGTCATCCGCTACGCGCTCGGGGCCGCGTACTTCAGGGAAGCCGGGCCGCCCGCCATCCCGGGCGCGGACGAGATCGTGCGCGAGCTGGAACGCTGCACGTAGAGTAGAATCCCCGCGTGCCGACGCGGTGGAGCGGCAACGTCGCCGGTTGACCCCAGATAAGGCTCGTATCACCCGGGCCACTCG
>QHRT01000194.1 GCA_003220195.1 Candidatus Rokuibacteriota bacterium
CGACCTCGTCGAGCGTGCCGGACGCGACCGGCACCTCGACCTCGTTGATCTGGCCCTTGTAGCGAATGTCGGCCGAGCGCGCGAGCCGCGTCGCGCTGGGGTCGACGCCGTCGGCGCGGAGCTGGGCGTGGCCCCGAGCCTCCAGGTCCGCGAAGTGCGCCATCACGCGCGCCGGGTCGAACGGGCTCGGCTGGATGTCGACGGCTTCGTAGATGTGGAGCAGATCCGCCGACGCCGCGCCGAGCGCCGACCACAGCGAGCAGAGCCCGCCGAGCGGCACGACGACGCCCTCCGCCCCGAGCTCGCGCGCGTACACCCCGGCGTGCACCGGGCCGGCGCCGCCGTACGCGAACACGACACAGTCGCGCGGATCGTAGCCTTTCTGCACGGTCGCCTTGCGGATCAGGTCCGCCATCTGGTGCTCGACCACGCGGACCGCGCCGCTCGCGGTCTCGACCAGGCCCATGCCGAGGCGGCTCGCGATCGGCTCGAGGCTCGCGCGCGCTCGCTCGACGTCGAGACGCAGCCGGCCGCCGAGGAAATAGCCGGGATCGATGTAGCCGAGCACGAGGTCGGCGTCGGTGACGGTCGGTGAGGTTCCGCCACGCCCGTAACACGCGGGGCCCGGCTGGGCGCCGGCCGAGATCGGTCCCACGCGCAGTGTTCCGCTCACGTCGTCGACCCACACGATGCTGCCGCCACCGCTGCCGATCGACCGGATGTCGATGCGCGGGACGAAGTACTCGTACTGGTGCACGACGCTCTGGTAGCTCGCCACCGGCTCGCCGTCCCAGATCAGCCCGACGTCGAACGACGTGCCACCCATGTCGGTGGCGATGACGTGCTTCGCGCCGATGATGCCGCCGAGATACTGCGAGGCGAGCACACCGGCGACCGGGCCGGAGTCGAGCGTGAGGAACGCCCGTCGCGCCGACTCCGCCGCAGGAATCACGCCACCCCCGCACTGCATGACCTGCAGCGGATAGCGGAGCCCGGCCGCCTGCGCGCGCGATTCGAGACGGCCCAGATAGCGCGACATCACCGGGCCGAGGTACGCGTTCAGGACCGTCGCCACCGTCCGCTCGTACTCGCCCCAGCGCGGGATCAGGTCCGCGGAGCAGCAGACGAAGACCCCGGGCGCGAGACGCTCGGCCAGCCGTTTCACACGGCGCTCGTGCTCCGCGTGCTTGAACGACCAGAGGAAGCAGATGGCGATGGCGTCCACACCCTTCGCGACGAGCTTCCGGATCGCGGCCTCGGCTTCTTCTTCGTTCAGCTCGACGACGACCTGGCCCTTGCAGTCGACGCGCTCGCTGACCTCGGCGATGTAGGGCTTCGGCACGATCGGATCGGGTTTGCCGCTCTCGGGGAAGTGGAGAACCTGGGCGTTGTTGAGGCCGGGCACGCCGCGCGCGCCGCGCATGATGTGGATGACGTCACGATGCCCCTTCGTCGTGATCAGCCCGACCTTCGCGCCGCGGCGTTGCAGCATGGCGTTCGTCCCGACGGTCGTGCCGAGCGCCAGCCGCGCGGTGTCTCGCAACAGTCCCTCGGTCGTGAGGCCGAGCCCCTCCGCCGCCAGGCGCAAGGACTCCATGACGCCTTCGGAGAAATCGTCGGGCGTCGACGACGCTTTCGCCGTGGTGATCCGTCCGTCGGCGTCCATCACGACGCAGTCGGTGAAGGTGCCGCCGGTGTCGATCCCGATGATGCAGGGCATGATGACGAGGATTGTACAATCTCGAGACGAAGTGATCCGCTGTCCCTCGTGTTCGCACGAGAACGCCGACACGCAGAAGTTTTGCGGAGAGTGTGGCGCACGGCTCGGCGAATCCCTGCCGGCGCCCGCAGGCGCGTACACGCCTCCCCATCTCGCCGACAGCATCTTGACCTCGCGGTCAGCGCGCGAGGGCGAGCGCAAGCTCGTCACCGTAGTATTCTGCGACATCGCCAACTCGACGCCGCTCGCCAGCCGCCTCGGGGCCGACGCCATGCACGCGCTGCTGAACCGTTTCTTCGAGCTGGCGCTCGCCGAGGTGCATCGCTACGAAGGCACGATCAATCAGTTCCTCGGGGATGGATTCATGGCGCTCTTCGGGGCGCCCGTGGCGCACGAGGATCACGCACGGCGCGCGCTGCTGACGGCGCTGGCCATTCAACGACGACTTCAAGAAACATCGGGCGAGACGGGCGTACTGCGCGATGTGCGGGTGCGCATGGGCATCAACACGGGAATGGTGGTGGTCGGCGCCATCGGCGACAACCTGCGCATGGACTACACCGCGGTCGGGGACACGACGAATCTCGCGGCGCGTCTCCAGCAGCAGGCCGCGCCCGGCGCCATCCGCGCCAGCGAGGTCACCCATCGTGCGGCGCGCGCCTTCTTCGAGTTCAAGGCTCTCGGAAGGCAGGCCCTGAAGGGGATTGCCGAGCCGATACAGGTCTACGAGCTCCTGACGGCGCGGTCGCCCGGCGAAAGCCCAGCGGTCGAGTCGTCCGGCGTCAGCTCGGCGCTCGTCGGCCGCGATCGAGAATTGTCCATGCTGTCGGCCTCGGTGGCGACGCTGCGCGAAGGTCGCGGCGAGGTCGTGATTCTCCTCGGGGAAGCCGGGGTGGGCAAGTCCAGGCTGGTGGCCGAAGCCCGGCGTCGTAGTGGCTCCGAAGGTGTGCTCTGGCTGGAGGGTCGCGCCCTGTCCTTCGGGCGCAACCTCAGTTACTGGCCGTTCATCGAGCTCCTGAAAGGGTGCTTCGGCATCGGGAGCAGCGACCCAGAGGCGCAGAGCAGGGACAAGCTCGAGCAGGGCGCGCGTGCGCTGTTCGGCGAACGCGCTTCCGAGATCGTGCCGTACCTCGCGACCCTGCTTTCACTCGAGCTCACCGGGGAACACGAGCAACGGGTGAAATTCCTCGACGCCCAGGCGCTCCGACGCCAGGTCTTCCTCAGCATGCGCCGGCTGTTCGAACGGCTGGCCGAGCGCCAGCCCGTCCTCCTCGTCATGGAGGACTGGCACTGGGTCGACCATTCGTCCGTGGCCCTCTGTGAGCATCTCCTTCCGCTCGCGAACAGTCACGGTGTGACGTTCTGGTTCACCACCCGTGCCGATCCCCGCGACCCCGCGGCGCAGATCAGGGCTGCGGCGTCCCGAAGCCCTGACGTGCCGTTTCACGAGATCGCGCTCGCGCCGCTCGGGCAGAACGAGAGTCGCGTGCTCATCGACAACCTTCTCGGCATGACGGATCTGCCCGAGGTGGTTCGCTCCGAAATTCTCAAGAAGACCGAGGGCAACCCGTTCTTCATCGAGGAGGTGATTCGCGCGCTCATCGCCGAGGGAATGCTGGTCAAGGACGCGCGCGAGGCTTCCTGGCGCCTGGCGAGGCCGGTCGCCGCCCTGGCGTTGCCCGACACCATCCAGGGGGTGATCGCGGCGCGCATCGACCGGTTCGAGGAAGGCGTGAAGAGGGTGCTGAAGCTCGCCTCGGTGATCGGCCGCAGTTTCTTCCTGCGAGTCCTCCAGGCGATTGCCGAAGCCGGCGACGGCGTCGATCGAGGCCTGGCCCAGCTCGAGCACGCCGACCTGCTCCGCTTGCGGCAGCAGTGGCCCGAGCTGGAATACATCTTCAAGCACGCGCTCGTGCAGGAAGCGGCTTACGCGAGCATCCTGGCCGAGCGGCGCCGAGCCATCCACCGGAGCGTTGCCGAGGCAATGGAACGGTTGTTTGTCGATCGCCTCGAGGAATTCACGAGCCTCCTGGCCTACCACTACGCGCTGGCGGAAGACTGGGAGAAGGCGCAGACATATCTGTTCAAGGCCGGCGATCAGGCGGGCCGCATGGCGGCCGACGCCGAGGCGCTCGAGCACTATCATCAAGCCGAAGCCGCGTACGGGAAAGGCGCGGCGCGCGAGCTCGCCCCGCTGCAACGGGCGATCCTCGATCGCAAGCTGGGCCAGGCGTTCTATGGCGTTGGCCGCTACGACCAGGCGGTCGAGCATTTCTCCCGCGCGCTCCGGCATCTCGGCCTGCGCTATCCGCGGACGCGCGGGGAGATGCGTCGCAGCACCGTGAAGTTTCTTGCCGCGCATTTCCTGCGTCGGCTCATGCCGGGCGTGGGGCGAGCGCCGCGGCCGAAGATGGAGCTGCCGGTGGCGCAGGAGATCTCGACGATCTGTCAGTCGCTGGCCTGGCTGGATTACTTCGTCGACGAAGAACGCTTCGGCCTCGATAGTCTGATCGAGCTGTACGCGGGCGAGCGCAGCGGTGACGTGCTGGGGCGCGTTCGCGGCCTCGCCGCGCTCGGCATCGTGCTCACGCTGTTCCGGGCGTTTCCCCTGGCGCGCCGACGCATCGCCGAGGCCGTCGCGATCGCGCGCGACAGCGACCACGCTGCAGCGATCGGCGGGGCGGCCTTCGCGCAGGGGTGGGGGGAGTGGGCCAAGGGATCACTGGACGAGAGCATGGGCTCGCTCGAGCAGTCGGCCGCGGCGTACAGAAGCATCGGTGACATTCGCGGGTGGGGAGGGCCAAGCATTTTGCTCTTCTGGGTTACCTACCAGCGAGCGGACTTTGGATCAGCGGCGAAGCTCGCCTCCGAGCTGGTTCGTGTCGGCCAGGACGCGGGAGACCCGCACGTCGTCTCCTGGGGGCTGAACGCGCTCGGCGCCCTCGGCCTGACGGTTGGTCCGCTCGACGAGGCGGCGTCGCACCTGTCGACAGTTCGCGACATTTGCATCCGGATCTCGTCTTTTCGCATGCAAGCCGGCGCACAAGGTGTCCTGGGGAAGTGCCGCTTGAGACAAGGGAGGCTCCACGAGGCCGAAGCCATTCTTCAGGAGGCCATCGACCTCATCGAAGCCAGGAACCTGCGCGGCCTGTGGTCGGCCGAGCCGCTCAATGCCTTCGCCGAGCTCTGCCTGATCAAAGCCGGTCGCCTGGCGGGCGCT
>QHRT01000195.1 GCA_003220195.1 Candidatus Rokuibacteriota bacterium
GCCGAGGGCGGCATCCCGATCGGGGCGGCGCTGTTCGACGCGCGCGGACAGCTGCTCGGGCGCGGCCACAATCGGCGCGTCCAGGACGACGATCCATCCGTTCACGGCGAGACAGACGCATTCCGGAAGGCCGGACGCCAGCGCAGTTACCGGGACAAGATCATGGTGACGACGCTGGCGCCGTGCTGGTACTGCAGCGGGCTCGTGCGCCAGTTCAGGATTCGCACGGTGATCGTCGGCGAATCGGTGAACTTCGCGGGCGGCATCGACTGGCTCTCCGAGCACGGCGTGGAGGTCATCGATCTCGCGTCGAAGGAGTGCATCGACATGCTGGCCCGGTACACCAAGGCGAACCCGGCCGTCTGGAACGAGGACATCGGCGAGGTCTAGGCGGAGGATCACGATGAGATTTCCCGAGCGCGTCACGATCTGCGAGGTGGGCACGCGCGACGGCTTCCAGATCGAGCCTGACTTCATCCCGACCGAGCGGAAGATCGAGGTCGTGGATCTGCTGAGCGAGGCGGGGGTCCCGCGCATCGAGGTGACGTCGTTCGTCCATCCGAAGGCCGTGCCGCAGCTCCGCGACGCCGAGCAGGTGATGGCGCACATCCGGCGCCGCCCGGGCACGCTTTACGCGGCGCTCGTCCCGAACGACAAGGGCGCGTCGCGGGCCGTGGATGCGGGCGTGGACAGGATCCACACGGTCGTGTCCGCCAGCGAAAGCCACAACCTGGCGAACGTGAATATGACCATCGACGAGTCGCTGGCCAAGCTCGAGGCGGTGATGACGATCGCCGAGCGCGCCCGCGTCCCGGTCGGCTGCGGCATCTCGACGTCGTTCGGCTGTCCATTCGAAGGCGACGTTCCGCTGGCGCAGCTCGAACGAGTCGTCGGCCGCCTGGTCGGGATGGGCGCGCGCGCGATCGGGCTCGCCGACACCACCGGCATGGCGAACCCGCGACAGGTCGGGCGCGTGCTCGATCATCTGATGCCGCGGTTCCCCGGCATCGAGTGGACGCTCCACACCCACGACACGCGGGCGATGGCGATTCCCAACATCCTGGCGGCGATAGAGCGTGGCGTGACGAACTTCGACGCGTCGATCGGCGGGCTCGGCGGCTGTCCCTTCGCGCCCGGCGCCTCCGGAAACGTGTGCAGCGAGGATCTCGTTCACTGCCTCTCCGCGATGGACGTGGCGACGGGCATCGATCTGGACAGGCTGCTCGCGACGTCACGACGCGTGCAGGACATCGTGGGCCGCACGCTGCCCGGCCAGATCGTCAAGGCCGGAGTGTGGAGCCGTCGGTATCCTCTGCCCGACGGCGTCGCCGCGCGTCTCCCCGGGCCGCGCGCGTGACCCAGCGCGCGCGGCGCATGCTCCGGTTGATGGAGCGCGCCACGACGCTGTGGGCGATTCCGATCATCGGTCGTGCGAAAGGTCGGCTCATCGCTCGCCTGATCGACAAGCACCGTCCGGCCAACGCGCTCGAGATCGGGTCGCTGCTCGGGTACTCGGCAATCCTGATCGCCGGCTCGATGCCGCCGAAGGGGCGGCTCACCTGCATCGAGGCGAACCCGTTTCTCGCGAGCCTCGTCGAGGCCAACGTCGAGACGGCCGGGCTCGCGAAGCGCGTCCGCGTCGTGCCCGGCGACGCGCTGCGCGCGATCCCGCTCCTCCCCGGCCGCTTCGACTTCGCGCTGATCGACGCCGAGAAGGAGGACTACCTCGAGTACTTGCGGCAGCTCGAGCCGAAGCTCCGTCCCGGCGCGGTGGTCGTCGCGGACAACACCGGGATCGCGCGGAAACGGGTCGGGCCGTATCTCGAGCACGTGCGCGACAGCGGCGGACGCTACGCGAGCCGCGAGTACGATTTCGGTGACGACGCGATGGAGGTCAGCGTCCTGCGCGAATCTCCCCGACGCTGACCGGTCGACGAACGGAGGCCCCTGATGAAATTAGCGGCATTTCTGAGCCCGGGACGCGATCTCGCAACGTCGGTCGCCCTCGCGCGACGCGCCGAGGAACTCGGGTACGACAGCGTGTGGGTCACGCACGGCTCCGGCCGCGACTCGTTCGTCGTGCTGGCGGCGTACGGCGCGGCCACGAATCAGATCGGGCTCGGCAACGGCGTCGTGCCGATCTACCCGCGACATCCGACCGTCATGGCGCAAGCCGCGCTGACGTTGAACGAGATGACCCGTGGTCGGTTCCGCCTCGGCCTCGGCGTGAGTCATCGCCCGTCGATGGAGGCGATGCTCGGCCTCTCGCTCACCGATCCGCTCGGATCGATCCGCGAGTACGTCGAGGTGCTGCGCGGCGCGTTCGGGACAGGAGTCGACTTCGCCGGCAAGCACTATCGCGTGAAGTGGAGCATGCAGGTGTCCGGATCCCTGCCGGCGCCGCCGATCTATCTCGCGACGCTGTCGTCGCGCATGCTGGAGCTGGCCGGTGAGATCGCCGACGGCGCGATCCTGTGGCTGTGCTCGCCGGAGTACGTGAAGACGATCGCGATCCCGGCGCTCGAGCGCGGACGCGCACGCGTCGGCAAGACGCTCGACGGCTTCGAGGTCGTCGCCGCGGTCCCGCTCGCGGTCGCCGACGACGTCGGCGCCGCCCGCGCCGCGTTCAAATCCGAGCTGACCCGGTATCTGACGCTGCCGTTCTACCGGAAGATGCTCGAGGCGAGCGGCTACGGTCAGGAGCTGCGGGACTTCGACCGCACCAGGGAGACACCGGAGGTGCTCGCGGACCGGCTCGGCGCCATCGGCAACGCGGAGACCGCGCGCCGCTACGTCGCCGAGTACCGGCGCGCCGGCGTCACGCTCCCGGCGATCCGCCCGATCACGTTCCCCGATGCGCCGTGGTACGGTCGCACGCTCGATGCGGCCGCCGTGGCGTGAGAGGTCATGTCACGGTCGACCGCTTCGCGCTCGCCCGTCGCGATGACCTGAGAGGGTCGAGGTAAGGGCGTCGGCTGAACGAACGAGCATCACCGCGGCACGGCACGTGATCACGTTGACGAGAGTGATGCCGGCCGCCAGCGTCATGATCCTGGCTCTCGTGGCGCTGGCGCGGTGTACTGCAGAACGCGCCGACGAGCCGCGAATGTTGCCGGCGGATCGGTCGAGGTCGGTCCTCTACGTGGCGCTCGGCGACAGCACCGTGGAGGGCGTCGCGGCGTCCAGCCGCGAGCGGAATTACGTCAGCCTGATCTACGAGCGTCTCCGCGCCCGGTATCCCGCGGCGCGTCTCGAAAACCTGGGCCGTGGCGGCGCCGTCTCGAACGACGTGCTGACGGCGCAACTGCCGCGCGCGATCGATCTGCGTCCGGACCTGGTCACGCTCTCGGTGGGGCCGAACGACATCACGACCGGGGTCGCCGCCGAGGCCTACGACCGGAACGTCGACGAGATTCTCCGCCGGCTCACGCGGGACACGCGAGCGGTGATCGTCGTCAACCTCTTGCCTGACCTGACCGTCACGCCGCGCTTCCGCTTCTCGGAGCGGCGCGCCGCGCTCGACGAGCTGACGCGTCGATTCAATCAGGTCGTCGCCACGCGCGCGCACGAGCGCGGCGTCGACATCGTCGACCTCTACGAACGGAGCCGCGCGGAGGTGCCGGGCCAGCCCGAGCTCGTCGCCGCGGACGGCTACCATCCGTCGGACCTCGGGTATGCGCGCTGGGCCGAGCTCATGTGGGAGCGCATCGCGCCGCGCATCGAGCCGCGGTGAGATGAATGGTGCGGCACGCGGAGTCGTCTTATGATGTAAGTACGTGAGGAGCCCCGTGATGACTGGACATCGGATGAGACGGGCAGTCTTGCTGATCACCGTGCTTGCCGCCGCGTGCCTGACGATTTCCGACGTCCCCGCCAGCGCCGGCGACCCCCGAGCATTCATGAGCGCAGCCGCCCCGAGCGACCCGCGCGTCTCCGTCGTCCCCCCGAATGATCCGCGGGTGACCCAGCCGCTGCCGAACGACCCTCGAGTGCTCGGTCCGAGCGTGGGCGGGTCCGTCGCCGCACCGCCGCCCCGGTTCGACGGTCGTCGCCCTCTCATCATATCGGCGCCCACCTACATCATCGGTGCGCCCGCAAGCTCGTGCCTCGCGCCGGGGTACTGGTCGTACCAGTGGGTGCCGCAAACATATTCACAGTCGCTGTGGGTCCCCGGCCAGTGGACGCCCGACGGCATCTGGATCGGCGCGCACTACGAGTCGCACACCGTCTCCGGCGGCTCGTACCAGCCGATCTGGGTCCCCGAGAGCTGGGCCTGCTGATCACTCGGAGGGGGGCTTCGCCGGCTTTGCCCATGAAGGCTTCGCCCCCCTTGCCCTAGCCGACGCGCCGCGCTGAGCCGTGCGCGCGTACGTTCTCTCCCGGCTCGGCCAGAGTGTGCTCGTCGTGTTCCTGTCGCTCTCCGCCGTCTTCGTCATGGTGCGGCTCTCCGGGGATCCCGTCCTGCTCTTCATGCCGATGGACATCCAGGCGAAGGACGTCAACGACTTTCGCCAGCGCCTCGGCTTCAACGATCCGCTCTCGGTGCAGTACGCGCGATTCATCGGCGGCGCGCTCCGGGCTGACTTCGGCGAATCGCTGCGCTACCGACGCGATGCCGTGGGGCTCGTCCTCGAACGGCTGCCGGCGACGCTGTTGCTCGCGGGCACCGCCATGCTGCTCACGGTGATGCTCGCCGTCCCGCTCGGAGTGCTGACGGCGGTCCATCGCGACCGGCTGGTCGATCACGCGGGCACCGTCCTCACGGTGCTGGGCCAGGCTGTCCCCGGGTTCTGGCTCGGGCTCATGCTGATCTACGTCTTCGCGGTCCGCCTGCGGGTCCTGCCGACCGGCGGCACCGGAACGCTCGCCCATCTGGTGATGCCGTCGATCGTGCTCGCCGCGTTCTTCGCGGCGAGGATCGCGCGGCTGACCCGGTCGTCGGTGCTCGAGATCCTCGGCGAGGACTACGTGCTGACGGCGCGAGCCAAAGGGCTCGGCGAGCTTCGCGTCGTCGGCAAGCACACGTTGCGGAACTCGGCCATCCCGATCGTGACGCTGGCCGGGCTCGAGCTCGGACAGTTGCTCGGCGGCGCGGTGATCACCGAGACGATCTTCGCGTGGCCCGGGCTCGGCCGGCTGACGGTGCAGGCGCTGCTGA
>QHRT01000196.1:0-510 GCA_003220195.1 Candidatus Rokuibacteriota bacterium
AGTGCCATGTCGCGGGCGTCTGCGATCCTGCGACTGGCGTCTGCTCCAACCCGACGAAGTCCGACGGCGCCGCCTGTAACGACGGTAACGCGTGCACGCGGAGCGATACGTGTCATGCGGGCGTATGCGTCGGAGGGAACCCAGTCGTTTGCCAGGGCTCGGACCAGTGTCATGTCGCCGGCAGCTGCGATCCCGCGACGGGCGCGTGTTCGAACCCGCCTGCGCCGGCCGGCGCTCCGTGTCAGGACGCGGATGCCAATGCCTGCACGCGGGCCGCGTGCGACGGCGCGGGAAGCTGCGAGCAGGACTACGTCGACACCAATCAGTTTTTCGGGTGCACCGTGCTTCAGGGTGGCAGCCCGACCGCCGGCAAGTTCAAGGTGACCATCACGGGGTCTCCGGGCGACATTCGAGGCAATCTATGTCTCGGCGAGGGGACCAAGCTGGAGGCATCAGGCACCAGCACGGTGACGGGAAGCATCATCCTCGACCCCGGTCCGCCGTCCGCGA
>QHRT01000196.1:519-5945 GCA_003220195.1 Candidatus Rokuibacteriota bacterium
CAAGTGCTCGAGCACCGTGATCCAGGATCTGAGCGCGGAGATCGACGCGTGCCGCCAGGCGTCCGCAACCGCTGCCGGAAAGGCGTGCACCATCGGGAACGGGACTCAGAGTTTGAGCGCGCTCGCCGGAGCCAGCAAGACGATCACAGGCACAGCAGGCGAGAACATCGTCTGCGTGAAAGATGTCGACGTGAGCGGCAGCACAGTGATCACGTTCACGGGACCGGATGGGACGACGTTCGTCGTGAACGTCAGCGGAACGTTCAAGTTGGGCGGCAGCGCCAGGATCAAAGTCGACGGGTCCAACGTGCAGCCGAGCGATGTGCTCTACAACGTGATCGGCACGGGGTCGGTGTCCCTGAATACCTCCGGCGGGATCGACGGCAGCCTGGTCGCGATCAACCGGGACATCTCCCAGTCTGCAGGCATCGTGGCCGGACAGATCTGCGGAAACCGGAACATCACACTCTCGTCCGGAGCGAGTGTGCGTTGCCCGGCGCCGTGAGCGGATTGCAAGCACGGACATGGGTTCGCGACTCATTTGGAAAAGTTGTCCATTGATTTGGCCCCGGACGGGGTCGCCACCCGCGTGGGCCGACATCGTCACGCTTTTGACACTGCCGGAAAACTGGCGGAGTTTCGCGTCGTTTCACCGCACCGCGCTCGTGGCACGGGAACCGCAAGCTCCTCCACCAAGTCGCAAGGAGTCCAGACGACGCGGGAGGAGGCGGGCCATGGACATCAGAAACGAGCTCGAACGTAAACGGCGCGTGCTCACGGCTGCGATCCAGTCCGGAATGGATCGGACGCGCGGCGGCGCCGCCGACCGCAACGAGATCGCGAAAGAGCTGACGAAGGATCCGTACGGCAGCGCGTCGTTGATTCACGACGACGAGATCGTGGCCGACATGATGGACCGGCGCATCCGCGAGTTGCAGCAGGTGAACCGTGCGCTCGAGGAGCTGGACAGGGGCCGCTACGGCATCTGCCAGGAGTGCGAGGAGCCGATCTCGAAGGCGCGGTTGAAGGCGATGCCCTTCGCCACCCGCTGCGTCGCGTGTCAGTCGGCGCAGGAAGGACTTCGGCGCGCCGCCTGATCGTTTCTCCGACTGTTCACGTCCCGACTCGCTTTACAGCAGCGCGTCGATAGCAGCCTCCAGCTGCTCGGCGCTTCGCCGGATCCGATCCCGTGCGGCGCTCACGGTCCGCTCGTCGCGGACCAGCGCCTCGTCGAACCGGGCGGCCTGACGCCGTGATTCTTGCGGTGCCGGGCCGCCCAAAAGCGTCCGGGCCGCCACGAACCGTTCGGGATCGAGCGCGTCGCGGATCGCTTTGGCGTCGAGCCCCCCAGGCGTTCCGTGATAGAGCACCGACGCCTCGTCCAGGAGCTCCGGTGTGACGGCATCCGGGCCGAGCCCGCGCTCTTCCGCGAGCCGCACCACGATGCCGACGATCTGGTGGGCCGACCGCCAGGGCAGATCCCGCGTGCGGACGAGCGCCGCGGCGAGGTCGGTCGCGGTCGCCCAGTGACGCCACGCCTGCTGTTTCAAGTGTGCGTCCTGGATCCGGAGCTCGGGCAGCAGCTGGCAGAACCAGTCCATGTCGCGCACGCAGTTGTCGGCGACGCGCCAGAGCTGCTCGAGCGCGTAGTACCGTTCGGTCACCGGCAGGCCGGTCGGACCCTTCAGCGCGTGATACGACGTCACGAAGCAGCCGAGCGCTTCCGCCGAGGCGCCCTTCACTTCCGCCGGTCCGATCACGTTCTTCTTCTGCATCATGATCGACGAGGTCTGGCAGAAGCGGTCGGGGATCTCGACGAAGTGGAACTCGCGCGTCGACCAGAGGATCAGGTCGTCGGCCCACTTGGCGAGCGAGTGGTAGAGCAGCGCGATCGCGGCCGGCACGTCGAGGCTGTCGTCGGCATTCAGCTCGAGAATCGCGTCCGCGGCGTTCTCGTGGACCGCGTCGAATCCGAGCAGCTCGGCCGTGCGCGCGCGGTTCAGCGGGAAATCGCTGCCGACCATGATGACCGCGCCGGCGGGACTCACGTTGACGCGACGGTAAGAGCCGTGCAAGCGATCGAAGTCGCGCTCGAGCGTGGCCACCCACGAGAGCCAGAGATGCGCCAGCGTCATGGGCTGCGCGTGCTGACCGAACGTGTAGCCGGGCATCACGGTGCCGGTGTGCTCGCTCGCGAGGCGCAGCAAGACGCGCCGCAGGCGGTTCGTCGCCTCCATGACCGAGAGCAGGCGGTCGCGCTGGGACGTGTTGATCGCGACCGAGCTCAGATCGCCGGAGCTTCGCGCCAGGTGCAAGCGTCCGCCGATGTCCTCGCCGAAGGTCCGGATCAGGTACTGCTCGCCGGAATGGAGACCGCCGCCGTGCTTCAACCTCACGGCGTCGACACCGTGCTTCTCCATCTGGCGGAGGGCGCGCAGGATCGTCTGACCCGCGTCGCGCGAGAGCAGGCCTTCCTCCACGAGCATGACGGCGTGCGCCTTGTCGAACGCGTGGATCGCATAGAGCATCGGGCGCGTTCGCTGGCCGGCGAGGCGGCTGAGTTCCGGAAGCATCTCCTCGCCGAGTCGAATGCCCGGGGTACGGAAGCCGCGATATTCGCCTGGTGGCTGTTTCAGCATGCCGCCCATGCTACAGCAGGCTCTCGAGCGGAATCGAGAGCAGCTCGTAGAGCCTGGCCTTGAGCCCGCGGTGAAGCCACGCGTCGTACGTCACGCGCGGCGAGACCTCGAGATCGCGGAGGCGATCGCCGGATCGTAGACCGCGACGTTCAGCTCGTCGTTCAAAGCGAGCGAGCGGTGATCGAGATTCGTGCTCCCGACCGTCGCCCACACGTCGTCGACCACGATCGTCTTCGAGTGGAGGAGCGACGCGCCGTACTCGTAGATCTCGATGCCGGCCCGGAACAGATCGCCGAAGTGCCGACGGCCCGCCTCGCGCACGAGCTCGTGATCGATGATGCCCGGGACCAGCACGACCACCCGGACGCCCCGCCGCGCGGCAGCCTTGAACGCGTTGGCGAGCGCGTCGTCCGGCACGAAGTACGGGTTCGTCACGTAGACGGTCCGTCGCGCTCCCGCGACGGCCAGGACGAACAAGCTCGTGAGCTGATAGTCGCCCGCCGTGGGCGAGCTGGTCACGACGTGCGCACGCACGGCGCCCGCGCTCGGCATGGCGGCGGGGAAATATCCGTCACCGCCGAGGATCTCGCCCGTCGCCTCGCGCCAGTTCTCGGCGAACGCGGCCTGGAGCTGCGCCACCACGGGGCCGGCGAGATGAACGTCGGTGTCGCGCCAGTGATCGTGCGTTCGGCCGGCGCCGCTCCACTTCCAGCTCACGCCCGAGCCGCCCGTGATGCCGACCACGCCGTCGGCGATGAGCACGCGGCGATGGTTACGATGATTGCTCTGGCGGAGCGCCAGCCGTCCGAGCGGGCGGAACGTCGCCACCTGACAGCCGGCCTCTTTCATCGCCTTCACGTCCTGCCTCGGCATCCGGAAGGTTCCGACCGCGTCGAGCAGGATCTTTGCCTGCACGCCCTCCCGGCAGCGCTCGGCGATCGCGTTGGCGATCTCGGTGGCGATCGGCCCGTCCTTGTAGAAGTACTCCGCGTACGTCAATGTCCTCCGGGCTTCACGGATCACGCCGAGCTTGGCGGGAAAGATCTTCTCTCCGTTGAGGAGGATCCGGACGTCGTTGCCGTCGACGACCGGAGCGCCCGCATGCGCCGCCACGGTGGCGGCGAACGAGGGATCGGACACCGCGAGCTCAGGGAGGCGGTCGAGCGCCGGCGGGCGCGGCGAGCCCGTCACGAGCAGTGTGACGAGCAACGTGATGGCGACCATGGCGGCGAGCACCAGGCCGAATCCGCGGCGGTCCCGGAGTCTCGAGGCCTCGCGAAGCATGGCTCTTCGTGTCATGGCTTACAATGTTCGGGCCATGAAGACCCGTGACCTGCACGTCGAGACCATCCGACCCCTGGTGCCGCCCGCAATTTTGTTAGAAGAGCTGCCGCTCAGCGAAGAAGGCTCCCGGACCATCGCGTCCGCTCGGGAGGCCATCGTCCGCATCCTGAACGGCGAGGACGACCGGCTCGTGGTGATCGTGGGTCCATGCTCCATTCACGATCCCGTCGCCGGCATGGAGTACGCTCGACGGCTCCACGCTCTCGCCGCCGAGCTGGCCGCGGACCTCTGCATCGTCATGCGCGTCTACTTCGAGAAGCCGCGGACGACGGTCGGATGGAAGGGACTGATCAACGATCCGAGCCTCGACGGCAGCTTCTCCATCAACCGCGGGCTCCGGCTCGCGCGGCAGCTCCTGCTCGACCTCGCCGATCTCGGCCTGCCTGCGGGGTGCGAATTTCTCGACCCGATCTCGCCGCAGTTCACGTCCGATCTCGTGAGCTGGGGCGCGATCGGGGCTCGCACCACCGAAAGCCAGGTGCACCGCGAGCTCGCGTCGGGCCTGTCGATGCCGGTCGGCTTCAAGAACGGGACGGATGGTGGCGTGCAGATCGCGATCGACGCCGTGCGCGCCGCCGCTCATCCGCACAGCTTCCTCGGCGTGACCGAGCAAGGCCTTGCCGGCATCGTCTCGACGAAGGGAAACCCGGACTGCCACGTGATCTTGCGCGGAGGCCAGAGCGGACCGAACTACGACGCGATGAGCGTCGAGAAAACGCTCGCCGCGCTCTCCGACGCGAAGGTCACTCCGCGCATCATGATCGACACGAGCCACGGTAACAGCGAGAAAGATCATCGCCGCCAGCCGATCGTCGCGCGCGAGATCGGCGCCCAGGTCACGCAGGGCGAGGCCGGGATCATCGGCGTGATGATGGAGAGCTTTCTCGTCGAGGGGCGACAGAATCTCGTCGACCCGCGGCGTCTGGTCTACGGCCAGAGCGTCACCGACGCGTGCATCGGCTGGGACTCGACGGTCGAAGTGCTGCGCGAGCTCGGGCGGGCGGTGCGGGAGCGGCGCGGCTAGCTTTCACGTTCTGCGCCCCGATCACTTCGGCCCGGTGCTTTGGCCGAGGGTCGCCCGGGGCAGCGCCGCTTCGCTTGGGTAGGATGGACGTGTGAGGGAAGTGGCGATCGCGCCCACGTTCGAGGCGTGGCAGGCTGCGGCGCGCGCACTGCTCCGCGAAGGTGTCCCGCCGTCCGAGGCGACGTGGCGCGAGCGCACGCCCGACGAACCCGCGCCCCCCGACAGCGAGCCCGCGTTCTTCCGGGTCCCGCGGCAGTTCCTCGACGTTGCGCGGCAGGTTGCGACACACCGCGATCCGGGTCGATGGCCATTGCTCTACGGAGTCCTCTGGCGCCTCGTCCACGAGAACCGTGAGCTCTTGAAGCAGGGCGCGGACGGAGACGTGCGCCGTCTGTTCGCGATGGCGGCCGAGTCGCGAC
>QHRT01000197.1 GCA_003220195.1 Candidatus Rokuibacteriota bacterium
ACGGTCGCCGAACGCGGGCATGGACGATCCGCGGACGCCGCTGGTGAGCCACCAGAAGATGTCGCCGGCCGTGTGGTCGGCGATGCGCCGGCCCGTCAAAGTTCGTGAAACACTCGACCGCTCCACGCTCGATCGTTTCTCCGAACCGAGAGTTCGTGGCCGCGGCGTGATGCCGTCGCCGGCTCCGCTCGCTCCGTGGCAACCGGCGCAGTGCTCGCGGTAGAGCGCGTGCCCGCGGACGATCGATGCGGCGGTATAGGGCACCGCGGGTCGCACATATGTCGTGGGATAGGCGTCGAGGGACAGTGGTGGCAGAGCGATCGCGAGCCCGAGCAACACGGTCACCGCGCCGGCAACCAGCGCGGGCCGCCACCAGCGATGGCTGACACCGGCGGTGACGAGCGAAGCCAGCAGCCCGAACATCCCGAGAGCGGCGCCGACGATCACCCGAGCGCGGACTCCCGGGAGATCGTTCGTGGTCTCCCACGAGAGGCGAAACGGCAACGGCCAGTCCACCGGATCATGGCGCGCCGGCGTCGTCAGGCCCAGAACCGCGACGGCGCCGAGAATTCCCGCCACGAGCAGCGCCTCGACCACGACGAAGCTGCCGAGACGCGAGAACAGCACCGGCGCCTCGCGCTCGTCTCCACCCGGCGCGGCCGTGGTCTCCAGAAGTCGTCGGACTCGTGCACGATTCATGAAGGCGACCGCGACGACGGCGACGAACAGCGCGAGCTTGACCAGGAGCCAGTGCCCGTACGCCGTGCCGAGGAGGGCCGGAACACGCTCGACCTGCGTGATGGCCGTGTAGCCGCCGCTGGCGATCATGACCGTCACGCTGATGAGCCCGAGCGTCGAGAAGCGACGGACGGCGACGGCGCCCACCTTCACCCACGCGACGTCCGAGCCTCTCGTCCGGATCCACCGGAGAAAGAGAACGAGCGGGACGAGCGCCCCGGCCCAGACGCCGGCCGCGACGAGATGAAGGGTATCAGCCGCGATTGCCCGCGTGGCCGGGCCAGGCGCCGAGGCGGCATGTCCCGAGGCTGCGGCCGCCGCGAGGCTCGTCGTCGCGAGGACAAGTCCCGCGCACCTGAGACCGACCCAATCCCACAGGTCGTCTTCCCGAGGGCGAAGAGCGAGAAGTGCGGCGAGCAGCACCAGGAGGGCATGTCGCACGAGCCAGACGTCGCCGTAGCGGGTTTCCGCGAGCAGGCTGGCGACGGTCTGGAGGGCGAGGCCTCCCGCGACGCCGCCGCGTGTCGCGACGAACGCCTGCCGGACAAGGTCGCAGAGCCCCGTGCCGAGCACGACAGCGAGCGTGACCGCAGCCAGCGCGAGCAGCCGGCGATCCATCGCTCTGAACCGATCGCGGTTCGACGGTTCCGACGTGCGGATCGCCGGCAGCGCGACGAAGACGAGAAACGCGAAGACGCCCGTGAGAAGGCATGCGCTGGCGAGGTGCGTGAAGCGCACGAAGACAGCGACGATGTCACCGGCTAAGAGCGTGTCCGCCTCCTCCGATCATTCTGGCGATCATTCCGGTGCTTTGAACGTAAAGGTATAGGAGCCCTGGTTCCGGTGGCCATCGATGGCGAGGATCTGCCACGTGACCCGATAGACGCCCGGGATGAGTGCTCCGAGACTCACGCGAAGCAGGCGCGGGTTCCGGCCGTTCACGCCGGCATCGGCCTTGTCCACGCGTTGCCCGCCCGCGTCTGTCACCTCGATGGAGCTGAACATCGGCTCGATGTCGCCTCCGAAGACGATGCGGACCTCGGCCGGGCCAGCGCTCAGGATGGCGTCAGGGCGAGGTTCGAATCGTAGCGGTAACGAATGCGCGGTGGCCGGCGGCGTCCATCCCGCCAGGTCGACGAGCGCCAGGAGGGCGATCCCCACGATGCGACGGTCCCGCGCGACCATCGGCGCATCTTACCGCAGCCGGTCTCCCAGGCTTCTGATCAATAGCTCTTGATTTATAGATTGTGAACGGGCTTGACAATTCTTCCTCGAACAGCCGAAGATTCGGGGCCCCCGGCATTCGCCGGTCACTCCCGACCGAGCCCCGAGCCCGCGGGAAAAGGAGGAGAAGCAGCACCACTCGCGCGCTGTCCACGCCACCGTGCTGTGCCTGTCCTGCGGGTGTCCCCATTTGGGAGGAATGGCAATGAAGTGGAGACGGCGACAGAAGCTGATTTACCTGGCCCCGCTCGTCCTCTCGGTGACGATACTTCTGGCCGCAATCCTGACGCTGGGGGGTTCGCCCCCTCAGGCCGCCGATGATTCCAAGGGCAACCTGCCCACGGCCTTCAACGTGAGCCACGCCAAGAACACGTTCGAGACCTTCCTGGTCGCGATGGAGGCCCAGGTCGACCTGGGCAACGGTGTCGTCGCCACCGCGTTCACCTTCAACGGAATCGTCCCGGGTCCAACCATCAACCTGAAGGTGGGCGACAAGGTGGTCGTGCACTTCACCAACCACCTGTCGATTCCGATGAGCATTCACTGGCACGGGGTCGAGCTCACCAACCGCAGTGACGGGACGGGAATCACGCAGGACCCGGTGCCGACGGGCGGAACGTACGTCTACGATTTCATCGTTCCGCGTCCGGGGATCTTCTTCTTTCACTCGCGCATCCGGCCGACGAACCCCGAGTTCAAGGGGTTTTATGGCATGCTGATCGTCGAGGATCCCACCGCGAAGAAGCTGATCGAGAAGAAGGTGCTCCCGGACAAAGAGCACACGAAGCTCCTGGTGCTGGGCGACACGACGGTGTGCAAGACACAGGGCTCGAACGATACGGCGACGTTCCCGGCCGACCCGAACGTCCCGTGGGCCGGTAACGCGAACGGCGCCGGACCGTTCCCCGGTGGTCCGGCTGGAAATCCACCTTCGCCGAAGGACCTGTGCGAGACCCCACGCGACGAGCACGGACACTTCGTGAATCCGGTCGTCGCGCTGCCCGCCGGGGCGATTCCGAACATCCAGCCCTCGACGAACTGCGGCTCAGCCGGTGAGCCGACGTGTCCCGTCGGCGAAGGGCAACTGGTCAAGGTGAACGGCCGGGTGCCCACGGCCCGGGGAGGCCGCCCGGAGGATCCCGGTGCGCTGGCCGCGAATCCACGCGTCATCAACGTGAAGACCGGAGAGGGCATACGACTACAGGTCGGCAGCGCGGCGACCATCCGGTACTTCCGCCTGCGGCTCACCTGCCCGACCTCGGCTCCGTGCGTGCCGGGCAGGGTCGACAACATGATCCCGCTCTACCGGGTCGGCGGACAGGGCGGCTTGCTCGACAACGTCCGGCTCGAAGGGGGAACGCAGGGGACGCTGAACACGGACTACCTCGAGGGCGAGATCCTGATACCCGTGGCCGCCCGCGAAGACCTCGTCTTCGTCGTGCCACAAGTCGGGCTCGGCGACGTCCTCACGCTGTGGACTCTCGACTTCAAGCGTACGGGGCAGGGATTCGCCAAGCTCCCGACCGTCCCCGTCGCGCACTTCAAGATCGTCGAGGTCAAGGACCATCCGAAGTTCGCGATCAACGCGGGAGATCCGCTCCGGACCCACCCTGCGGTCAACTCCCCGATTGCGAGCATCAAGGGCGGGGCCCCGGACGCGCTGCTCGATTCAAGTCTCTTCCAGCCTCCCCAGCCGGGAAATCCCAGCAGCACCATCAGGCTGACCGCCGGCGTCAAGCCATCGATCAACGACGACACGAACTTCATCTTCGACGAGGGGCCGACGCCGCCGACTCCGTACACGGACGTTCCCCACGTCGCGGAAAGCCGCTGGGCGGCCGTGGGCGACCTGCTCGAGCTGACCATCTTCAACGACACGAACGCCCATCACCCGTGGCACCCCCACGGCTTCTCGATCCAGCCGGTGAAGATCATCGACGCGGCGACGAGCACCACGGTGCTCACGTTCGGGTACAACGAGTTCGTCGACGTCGCGGACCTTCCGCCGCACTCCAAGCTGGTCTATCGGGTGTTGCTGGAGGATCGTCCGTTCAGCTTCATCAGTCCGACCGGCGGAGCCGTCGGACGCTGGGCGATGCACTGCCACATCTTCTTCCACGCTGCGCTCGGCATGATCACCGAGCTGGTGGCCACGCAGTAGCCGACTCGTTCACGCCGCTGGCCGTCGTGGTGTCACGGCGGCCAGCGGTCTCGTCGGCGCGTCAGGAACGATCAACGGCGGCGCTTCGGCGCCTTGCGCGCCGAGCGCGCCGACTCCGCGACCGCTTCGACCTCGACGAGCAGTTCGGGTCGCACCAGCTCTTTGACGACCACGACGGCGCTGGCCGGCGGATCCTTGGTGAAGTATCCGGCCCGCACCTCGTTCAGCGCTCGATAGTCCGAAGCGTGGACGAGGTAGGTCGTCGTGCTGACGACGTGGTCCAGGCTGCACCCCGCGGCCTCGAGCACGTGCCGGACGTTCTCGTACATCTGGCGGGACTGGTCCTTGATGTCTGGGGGAATGCTGCCGTCCGGACGCCACCCCACGGTTCCCGAGACGAAGACGAAGTTGCCGCTCCGGACACCCAGCGAGTACGGTCCGATCGGCTGCGCCACCGAGCTCGTCTTGACGATCTGCTTGCTCACGATGTCTCCCTCCTGGCGTGACGAGACCTTCCCTGCAGCGTTGACGCCTCACCGTGGCGTCGCCTACCCTCGCGCCACAGAGAAACCATGAGGAACGGCGCGATCGTGCTCGTGACGAGTGTCGTGCTCGGGATCATCGCGGCGCCGGCCGTCGTCGAAGCCCAGACAGCGGGCCGAGTATATCGCGTCGGGACCTTGAGCATCGCGACCCCTGCCGCCGACTTGCGTGGACCAGAACCCCGCTCGCGCGCGCTGGCGGCGCTCCTGCAGCGCTTGCGCGAGCTCGGTTACGTGCCCGGGCAGAACCTGCTCATCGAGCCTCGTTCCGCGGAAGGCAGAGCCGATCAGCTGCCTCTCCTCGCGGCCGAGCTGGTGCGGATCCCGGTGGACGTGATCGTCGCGTCCGGCCCGCCGGCGGTGCGAGCGGTGCAACAGGCCACTCACACGATTCCGATCGTCGCGCTGGGCGGCCCCGATCCGGTCGGCTCGGGGCTCGTCGGCAGCATCGCCCGTCCCACCGGTAACGTCACGGGCTTGAGCTCCGGCGGCGGCCCGGAGATCGTCGGCAAGAGACTGGAGCTGCTCAAGGAAGCGTTTCCCAGACTCACACGGGTGGCCTACCTGGCGACCCGGGAGAACTGGGAGAGTCCGATCGGCATCCACACGCAGACGGCGGCGAAGGCGCTGGGCGTGACGCTGCTCCATGCGGAAGTGAACAGGCCCGAGCAGCTCTCGGACGCCTTCGCGGCCGTCATCCGGGAGCGCGCGGACGCGCTCCTCGTGCAGCCGAGCTCGGTCAATTTCGTCCATCGACAGCTCGTCCTGGACTTCGCCACGAAGCAGCGGCTTCCGGCGATGTACGGATTCCGAGACTTCGCGGAGGCGGGCGGCCTCATGGCGTATGGCCAGAGCTCCGTGGAGATGCACCGGCACGCGGCGGACTTCGTGGACAAGATCCTCAAGGGAGCAAAGCCCGCCGACCTGCCCGTCGAGCAGCCGACGAAATTCGAGCTGGTGATCAATGCGAAGACGGCCCGCGCGATCGGCCTGACCATCCGGCCATCGGTGCTGCTGCGCGCCGATCAGGTCATCGAGTGAACGGGCCGTCGCGCCGTCACCGGTAGGCGAAGCGGCGCCGGAGCGCGAGGAAGTGGCGCTCGAAGAGGTGAAAGCTCAGCACGGCGAGCGCGACGCTGATCACGATGCCGATCATGACGTGACCGACCAGCCCCAGCAGCTCCGATCCGCTCGCCGCCTCGAGGCGCGCCGCGGGAAGATGCCGTTCGAGGCGCGGCCAGAGCATGTAGTGGAACACGTAGGTCGCATAGCTGTACTTGCCCAGGAAGACCAGCGGTCGACTCCGGAAGAGTGAGCGTAAGGGGCCGCCCGGCTCCACCGACAACTCCACGAGCACGGAGGCGGCGAGCACGGCCAGCGCCGAAAGTCCGCTGACGTCGACGTTCGAGTCGAGCCACGGCAGTCCTCGTTGCCTCCAGGCGAGCCATGCGAGCTGGCCGAGCGCCAGCAACCCTGCGCCCCGAGTCAGCCACAACCACCGGAACGCGGGTTCACGGACGACCACCGCCGCGAGGCCGCCCAGCGCGAGAGCGTCCAGGCGGCACGGCGTGAAGGAATACACCGTGGTCGGTGCCACGCCGCACGCCGTCAGCACCGCGCGCAGCAGCGCGGCCGTCAGCGCGATCCCGAGCGTGCTCGCGGTGAGCGCCCGGCGGCTCAGCGTCAACACGACGACCGGCCACACCAGATAGAACTGCTCCTCGATGGCGAGCGACCAGAAATGGTTCAGGTACACACCGCCGGCGTTGAAATGCCACTGCCCGGCGATGGCGCCCTCGATGTTGCTCGTGTAGGTCCAGAGCCAGAGCTGTCGGCCGAAGAGGTCGCGCAGCTCCGTCCCGCTCGCCGGGAGCCTCACGGCCAGCATCACCATGACAGCCGCGAGGACGGCGTAATAGAGCGGCAGGATCCGCAACGCGCGTCGCGCGTAAAAGTTGCGAAAGAAGTGCGGCTGGTCGCGCGTGTCGAGCAGGATGCCGGTGATCAGGAATCCCGAGAGCGCGAAGAAGAGGTCCACGCCGGCCCAGCCCGCGCCGAGGAGTCGAAGCGCGGAACGATAGAGCGGCCGCGTCGACTCCTCGTACATCGTGAAATGAAACAGCATGACCGCGAGCACGGCGACGCCGCGCAGGCCGTCGAGCGCGCGCTCGTGCCGGAAGACGCCGGGCGCGGTCGGCCGCAGTGGGGAGCTTTCACCCCTTTCACGCGGAAACGCTTCCGATGGCGCCGGAACCTCGACGCGCTCGAGCGGCACGTGCTGGGCGGCAAGCATTGGCGACCGGCCTCCGGAGAGGCTGCGCGGCAAGACTCTCGCCATGCGTGAGACCGGTCATGACAGGGTCGCTGCCCGGTGGAGCGGGGACGCGACACGCAGGCCAAAGCCGCGGAACACGTGAGGTCTCGTCAGAATGTGTTCCCGTCGCGCAGTCTTCGGACCCGACACGCTCGACGTCGATCCGCCCTCGAGTGGAACGGCTTTCACCCCGGCGAGTCGAAGAAAAATGCCGAACCACGCGAAAGGCTTGCGCGGTTACGTCAGCGGAACAATAGCGTAGAACCTCGGCTCGTTCCCGACGACGCGCGTGACGTGACCCTCGCCGGTCAAGTCCTCGGCCAGCACCACGTCGCCCGGACCGACCCGCGCCACGGTGCCGTCACCGACTTCGATCTCGGCGTGGCCCGAGAGCGCGATCGAGTACTGTCGGCGGGGCGCGCAGTGCCAGTTGAGCACGTAGCCCGGCGGCGAGACGCGGAACGCGATGCTGGCCGCGGGTTGCGTCGGGCCGGCTTCCCCGTACGCCCCCTCGGTGTCGACGAACGGTTTCATCTCGAGCTCGACTTCCTCGAGGTGCGACTTCCCGTCCTTGCCGCTGTACACGCGCCAGATCTTCGGCATCGGTTCGCCTCCGCGGTTATCGACAATTGGGAATGACGCGATCGCCGAAGAGCTTGATCGCGTCCATGATCCTCTCGTGCGCGGGCCCGCCGGAGTGCGCGTGGCGGAATCGCAAGAGGAAGTGCTCGGCGCCGGTGGCCTTCTGCCAGCGCTGGAACTCGCGCACACACGTCTCGGGGTCGCCGAGGATCAGACGATCGGGCGCGAGGGTGTCGAGCGTGAACGGTGTATCGGCCGGGATGGAGCGAAATTCCGCGAGCCGCCTTCCCCAGTAGTACCGATACGCGGTCATCACCTCGGGGCCGTACACGGCGTCAGCCTCGGCGCGCGTCTTCGCCACCCACGCGTCGCGCATCATGACCACGTGCGGCTCACGACCGGCCTGCCGCGCCGCCGCGGTATAGGTCTCGACGAGTCGGACCGCGTCGTCGAGCGTGGTGCTCGGCGTCCCGACAAATCCGTCGGCAAGCCGTCCCGCGCGCCGCGCCGCCGCGGGAACGCTGGCGCCAATCCAGAGCGGTGGCGACGGCGACTGGAACGGCCGCGGCGTGACCTGCACGTCCTCGAGCGAGTAGTGCTTGCCACGGAACGAGAATCGCTCGCCGCCCCAGGCGAGACGCAGGATCTCGACGCCTTCCTCGAACCTCGCCACGCGCTCGTCCATCGGCACCGCGAACGCCCGGAAATCCGACTCCTGGTAGCCGATGCCGACGCCGACGATCACCCGCCCCTTCGAGACGAGGTCGAGCGTGATCACGTCCTCGGCCACGCGCACCGGGTGATGGAGCGGCAAGAGAATGACCGACGTCCCGACCCGCAACCGACGCGTGCGCGCCGCCACCGCCGTCGCGACGATCAGCGGTGACGGCAGGAACCCGTCCTTGTCTTGATGATGCTCACCGAAGAAGCAGGAGTCGAAGCCGCTCGCCTCCGCCTGCTGAGCCTCCGCGATGACCTCGTCGATCGAGCGGTCGAGGTGGTCGCCGCGCGGCGGGCTGGCGATCGAGGCGTAGAGCCCGAACTTCATCGGCGCTCAGACTCCCTGGTACGGCTCGCCCCACCGATCCTGGTACACGATCTCCTTGAGCGCCCCGCGACCGACCGGCCCGAACTTTCCGATGGGATAGCCGATCGGAAGGATCGCGTACGACCGCACGCCGGGCGGCAGACCGAGCGCCGCTTCGCTCTCCTTCTCGTAGAGGAGATGGCGCGTGGTCAACGTCGCGCCGAGGCCGAGCGCCCGTGCCGCGAGCAGCATGTTCTGCACCGCGGGATAGATGGACGCGCCCGATCCGCGCGTCGGCGTCGCCGTCCCTTCGTCGAGGCACGCCACGATCCACACCGGCGCCTCGTGGAAGTGTTCGGTCAGGTACTCGACCGCGGCATGCTGGCGCAGGTACCTGTCCTTCGTGACGCCCGGCGGCGGCTCGCTCTTCAGATACCGCGGTCCGATCACCTCATCGAACGCGCGCTTGTACCACGTCTGCACGTCGCGTTTGATCGTCTGATCCTTGATCACGAGGAAGCGCCAGCGCTGCGTGTTTCCGCCGTTCGCGGCGCAGATGCCGGCCTGGAGAATTTTTCTGATCAGCTCGTCGGGCACCGGATCGGGCCGGAGCCGGCGCATCGCCCGCGTGGTCTCGATGACCTCGAACAGGTCCGGCATCGTCGCCTCCCCCTTTTATCGCGCCAGCGGATCGGGCCGGATCTGGAAATGCACGGCGATCGGCCGCTTGCCCTTGCCGCCTTCCATGAGCCACGGCGCCCGGTCGCCGCTCGTCGTCCACAACCCGCGGCCCTTCCACCCCGCGCTCGCATCGTCGATGCGGCCGTCGAAGCCCTTCGCGTAGAAGCCGAGCGGGTACGGCACGCGGAGCAGGATCATCTTGCCGTCCTTCAGCGCGACGAGACCGTCATTCAGGTTCGCGGTCGACATCGGAACGTCTTCGCCGAGCCCGAACGTGTTGTGCTGGTCGACCCACGTGTAATAGCTCGACTCGGCGCTGTTCTCGCCGAGGCCTGGGAA
>QHRT01000224.1:0-262 GCA_003220195.1 Candidatus Rokuibacteriota bacterium
CGCGGATCTCGGTCGCGCCGTCGACGACGTGGTTGTTCGTCACCACGTAGCCGCTCTGGTTGATGATGAACCCCGAGCCGAGACTCCGGAGCGTGCGTGGCGGACGCTGCCCCATGAACGGCTGGAAGAACTGATCGAACGGGTCTGACGGACCTGGGGGCCCGGACCGTCCGGGCTCGCTCGTGCGGCCGCCGTCGACGCGCTTGGTGCTGATGTTGACGACGGCCGGCTTCACCGCCCGCGCGAGCTCCACCCAGGCCGG
>QHRT01000224.1:276-5690 GCA_003220195.1 Candidatus Rokuibacteriota bacterium
GGCCGGTCGTTCCGTCCAGAGTCCGGTCCCGTGCGTGACGCCGAGCGCGGGACCAAGCACGAGACCGACGGCGACAGCGATCACCGCGACACCGGCCCACGACCAGCGTCGCCAGCGTCCATGAATGAATCGGTCCATGACGTTGCCCTCCTGAAACCGTGAAAATGTCACTTTCACCGAAAGGTAATCAAACGACATGAGGCGGCCGTGAGAACGACATGAAAACTTTCTCATCCTGAACGCCCGCAGCGGAACGACCGCTTGCGGTTCGGAGACGACGTGCGAGGCTAGGGGCATGAAGAAAATGCTTGCGATCGGCTCTCTCGTCGGCGTGATGGGCATCAGCCTGGCTGCGGTCGGCGCGAGCGTGGGCACCGATGCCACCTATGCCGGGCTCGGGCTCCTCACCGAGGCTTTCGACGTCGTGAAACGGCAGTACGTCGACGACGTGCCGACTGACAAGCTGATGCAGGACGCCATCGCCGGCACGCTCTCCGATCTCGATCCGGACAGCGTGTTCGTGGATGCGCAGCACGCCCAGGACTGGAAGAGGGTGGGGCCGGCGGGCATCGGTCTCGCGCTGACGCGAAAGAACGACCTGATCACCGTGATTGCCCCGGTCGACGGGAGCCCGGCCGCGAGGGCGGGCATCAAGGCGGGCGACCGCATCGTCAAGATCGACGGGCTCGAGACCCGCGGGCTCCCGCTCTGGCAAGCGGCGCGCCGGCTTTCCGGCCAGCCGGCGACGTCCGTGACGCTGACGGTCGCGCGTGAAGGCTGGACGGACCCTCATGACCTGACGATCGCGCGCAAGGACGCGCCACCTCCCACCCCATCCGCGCGCGAGCTCGGCAACGGTCTTCTGTATCTCCGGATCCCGAGTCTCGACACCGGGACGGCGCGAGACGTCGAGCGCGAGCTCGCGCGGCATCCTCGCGAGTCACTGGCCGGCATCGTCCTGGACGTTCGGGACAGCCCCGGCGGTGATCCCCACGCCGCGGCCGGTGTCGCCGGCCTCTTTCTCGGACACGATCCGCGCGACACCGACGCGCCCATCGTCGTCGCGCAGACCAGGAGCCGCGCGCCTCATCAGAACGGCTCGCTCGTCGCGACGGGCACGGGAGCCTATCGTGACGTCCCGCTGAGCGTGCTCGTCAACCGTGGAACCGAATCGGTGGCGGAAATCCTCGCCGGCGCCCTGCAAGATTCTCGTCGTGCGACGCTCGTCGGCGTGCGCACCTTCGGGCATGCCGCGATCGAGTCGATCATCACCCTGCCCGACGGCGCGCTGGTGCGGCTCGAGACCGCGCGCTACGTGACTCCAGCCGGCCGCAAGATCGACGGCACCGGGCTCACGCCCGACGTCACCGTCGAGATGCCGCGCGCGGACGCCGCGTCGGCGTCGGCGCCGTCGGACACGCCGGCGCCGGACCCGCAGCTCCAGCGCGCGATCGACGTGCTGAAGATCGGCCGCGTCGTCGGGGCCGAAAGGAACTGACCGCGGGAGACCGCGCGCTCGCGTCGCGCGCCGTCGCGAACGTCGGCTGACTAGCGCCGGCCGAGCGCCAGCTGTTTCGCCTCCGGTAATCGTCTGAGCGCCCACATCGCGAGGGTGCCGAGGAACGGACCGGGCGCGAGAAACAGGAACGCGGAGGCCCAGCCCCAGGCGTCGGCCATCACGGGCACCAGTCGCGTCGACGCGAGCGTCAAGAGAAAGCCGATCGACGTCTGCAGCGACAGCGCCGTGCCGACGTATTCGCGCGGCGCCAGCTCGCTCACCGACGTCGAGAACTGCGCGGCCAGCCCGGTGACGAAGCGGCAAGTCAGCACGAGCGGCAGCGAGTCGATCAGCGGAAGCAGCCCGGCGTTGGCGGCGGCGCCGAGCAAAGCCGCGAACGCGAAGAGGCGTCGGGCCCCGAGCGCGTCGGCCAGCGTGAACAGCGTGCTCGCCGCGGTGCCGACGACGAACCCGAGCGTCACCGCCATCGACAGCCACGCGTTCGCGGCCGGCGACATCCACTGGACCGACAGCATCGGCACGATCGCGGTCGCGGAGAACCAGAGAGAGAGCGCGCCGAGCTCGGCGAGGCAGATCCAGACGAGCATCCGCCATCGCGCGGCGTCCGGTGACGCGCCGGCGGCGCGCTTCGCGCGCCGGAGCGAGCGCGCGGCGCGCTCGGAGTCACGCGCCGTCGCGCAGACGGACGAGATTGAACGCCGGAACGGGCTTGAGGAATCCCTTCAGCGAGAGCGCGCCGACCTCCTCGGCCTCGATGAGCTCTTCGGCGGCGCCGGCCACCCGCGACGCGATCAGGATCTGCCCGGCCTTGGCTTCACCGCAGAGCCGCGCCGAGAGGTTCGTCACCGTGCCGATCGCGCCGTAGTCCCACCGGCCCTCGAAGCCGATCGCGCCGAGCGTGGCGTAGCCCTGCGAGATGCCGACGCCGATCGCGAGGTCGTATCCGCGCTTCTTCCATCCCACCGAGAGCTGCGCGAAGCGGTCGCGCATCGCCGTCGCCATGCGGATCGCGCGCTCGGCCGGGTTGTCGACGGGCACCGGGTCGTTGAAGAACACCATCATGCCGTCGCCGGTGAATCGCTCGAGCGTGCCTTCGTGCTCCACGACCAGGGCGCCCATCGCCGCGTGGTATTCACGGAGCACGCCCATCAGCTCTTCGGGGTCGGCGGTCTCGGCGAACGCGGTGTAGCCGCGGAGATCGAGGAACACGACCGTGATCTCGCGCCGATGGCTCTTCAACGGATCTTCGGCGCCGCCCTTGACGATCGCTTCGGCGAGCTGCGGAGAGAAAAATCGTTTCAGTCGCGACAGCCGCTCGAGCTCCGTCACCTGGTCCTGCACGCGCTGCTCGAGCGTCGTGTTCAGGTCCTGGAGCTCGTCGTGGTACTCCTTGACCCGCAGCAGCGACCGTACGCGGGCCAACAGCTCGGCCTGGTTGATCGGCTTCGTCAGGAAGTCGTCGGCGCCGGCCTCGATGCCCTTGATGCGTTCCTGGCCGGGGTCGAGCGCCGTGACCATCACGACCGGCAGCACACCGGTCGCCGGGTTCTCGCGAATCTTCCGGCAGACGTCGTAGCCGTTCAGGTCCGGCATCATGACGTCGAGCAGCACCAGGTCCGGCGCTTCGGCCGAGACCTTTTCCAGGGCCTCGCGGCCGCCGCCCGCCGTCACGACCCGGTAGCCCTTGAACGTGAGCAGGTCGGCGAGCAGCTTGACGTTCTTTTCGGTGTCGTCGACGACGAGAATCTTCGCCGGTGTCTTCATGGGCGCTCCAGGATGGTCCGGACGGCTTCGAGGAACTGTTTGACGCTGATCGGCTTGGCCTGATAGCCGTCGAAGCCGGCGGTCATGATGTTCTGCCGGTCCTGTGCCATCACCGACGCGGTGACGGCGATGACGGGAATCTCTCGTGTCAGCGGATCGGCGCGAAGCTGCCGGAGCGCTTCGATGCCGTTGATCCCGGGGAGCTGGATGTCCATGAGCACCAGCTTGGGATGCTGCTCCCGGGCCAGCGTCACACCGTCCTCGCCGGTCTCGGCCTCGATGGTCTGGTAGCCCTTGAACTGCAGAGCGTCCCGGACCAGCTTCCGGTTCTTGTCGTTGTCCTCGACGATCAGGATCAGCTCGTTGGCCATGCTTTCACCGGTAACGTGAACGTGAATGTGGAGCCCTCGCCGGGCGCGCTCTTCAACCAGATGCTGCCGCCGTGCAGCTCGACGAACTTCCTCGTCAGCGCAAGCCCGAGGCCCGTCCCCTCCCGCTTTCGCGCGTAGTCGGTCCCCACCTGCCTGAACTCCTCGAACACCGCGGCGTGGTCCTCCGGCGCGATCCCGATGCCGGTGTCGGCCACCGACACCTCGACGGTGCCGTCGGCGAGCGCCGCCTTCACCGCGATGGCGCCGCCCTCCGGCGTGAACTTCACGGCGTTGGAGAGCAAATTGAGCACGATCTGTCGCACCTTCCGCTCGTCAGCGACGAGCTCGCCGATCTCGGGATCGACGTCCAGCGAGAGGCGCAACCCGCGACGGCTCGCGCGCTCTCGGATCAGCGTGAGCGTGTTCGCGAGCGTCGTCGGCAGATCGAAGCGCTCGAGCGCCAGCTCCATGCGACCCGCCTCGACCTTCGAGAGGTCGAGGATGTCATTGATCAGCGAGAGCAGGTGACGCCCCGACGAGAGGATATCTTCGATGTACTCCGCCTGCTTGTCATTCAGCTCGCCGAACATCCGGTCGCTCAGCACTTCGGAGAATCCAATGATCGCATTGAGCGGCGTCCGGAGCTCGTGCGACATGTTGGCAAGGAACTCCGACTTGTGCCGGCTGGCCGCCTCGAGCTGCTCGTAGAGCCGGCCGAGCTCGTTCGCCGTCCGGTTCAGGTTCTGCGCCAGCGCCCCCAGCTCGTCACGATTCGGCACGTCCACGTGCGTCCCGAAGTCGCCGGCGGTGATCTGCCGGAGCGCGGCGTCCATCTGCTTCACGGGACCGATCAGGGACCACGAGATCGCGTAACCGAGCACCAGCGCGAGGGCAATGGCGCCGAGGCCGAAGGCGACGACGACCGACCGCGACGCGACGTACTCGTCGTGGCTCGCCTCGATGCTGGCGACCATGTCGGCCTCGGCCTTGTTGACCAGCTGGTTGGTCAGGCGCTCGAGCCGATCCGCGAGCGGCGTCGCCCGCGACAGCTGAAGCTCGCGCGCCTCGGCGTCGTGGCCGCTCCGGATGCGATCGATCACGTCGGTGACTACCTTGATGAACTTCTCGTAGTCGTCGCGCACCTGGCCGAGCAGCTCGGCCTCGTCCTTCGCCACGAACTGCAGCCGATCCAGGTCGTAGCCGAACTGGTTCAGCTGCCGGAGCGTCGCGTCGAGGGTGCGCTCGTCCGGGACCAGCAACGCGGCGGAGACGCTGTAGAGCTGCCCGGTCGTGTCGTGCTGGAGCTGCCGGTAGGCCGCGATCTTGCGTTGGAGCTTCACGAGGTCTTCCGCGCGCCGGTTGACGCCGACGAGCGCCCGGAGCCCGACCGCGCCGACCGCGATCAGGAGCACGACGATCGTGAGGAACGCCACGACCAGCTTGGCGTGGACGGGCGCGGGCACCCGGGCGACGAGGCGAGGCAACCAGCGGTAGAGCCACGTCCGCATCACGGCGTCCGCGGCTCCTTCACGAGGCTCTTGAGGTCCTGCAGCATCTCGTCGGGATCGAACTTGACGCCGAGATACTGCACGCGGAGCGTTCCCGTCCGATCGATCAAGGACGTGAGGAAGGTGTGATCGATGTCGCCGCGCGGTGTCTTCTTCACGAACACGCCATAGCCGCGCGTCACCTGCTTGATCTCGTCCGGTGTGCCGGTCAGGAACGCCCAGCCGCCCGGTCTCGCGCCGAGTGTTCTGGCG
>QHRT01000225.1 GCA_003220195.1 Candidatus Rokuibacteriota bacterium
GCGCGCGACCCCGACCCGTACGGTCTCGGCCCCATTCCGCCGCTTCCGACGTGGATCGCGCCGGGCGCCGACCCGCGATTCCCGCTGGCGCTCGTCACGCCGAAGTCCCGGGCGCGCACCCACTCCACGCACGACAACCAGGAGATCCTCTCGCGCGCCGACAGTCGCGACGTCTGGATGAACCCGAACGACGCCGCCGCGCGCGGCATCACGGACGGTCAGCTCGTGCGCGTGTTCAACGATCGCGGCGCCACGGTGTTGCCGGTCCGCGTGACCGACCGGATCGCAGCAGGCGTCGTGTCGATCAAGGAGGGCGCGTGGTTCACGCCGGATGGGACCGGCGTCGACACGCGCGGCTGCGCGAACGTGCTCACGGCCGACCGCGCGTCACCCGGCGGCGCGACGACGTACAACACGAACTGCGTGGAGATCGCCGCCGCATCGTAGGCGCGCGCCGGTCTGCTATGATCAGGCGGCGTGGTTCCATTCCTGCTCCTGATCGTCCTCCTTCAGGTCGGGTGCGCAACCGTCTCTTCGTCACGAGCGATAGAGCACTCAGCGGCTGCCACGGTCGAGCCCCTGACCCCGCCGGCGCCGCCCGCGACGACGCCAGAATCTGCGGCGCCGATCGGGACGCCGGGATCCGCCGCGCCAGTGGCTCCGCCCGCGTCGACCATACCGTCACCGCTCCCGATGCCGCCGTCACCGGCTCCAGCCGCGGTGCCGGCGCAACCATCTTCTCCCCTGGCGCCGACACCATCCGCTCCAGTCGCGGTACCGCGGCCGCCAGCCTCGCCCCCGGCGCCGTCCGCTCCTGTCGCAGCACCGGCGCCACCTTCGCCGCCCGCAGCGCCGACAACTCCCGCATCGGATGCTGCGCCGCCACCACTCGCGACCTCCGCGCCGCCGCCGTCACCGTCCGAGCGCGCACAAGCGCTGGTCACGCGCGGCGACATGGCGGCCGGCGCCAGCGCGCTTCGCGAGGTCTTGCGCGAGCAACCGGGGGACGTCGATGCGCGCACCGCCCTGGCGCTGGCGCTCTACGGCATGGGAGACATCGATGCCGCGATCGAGGAGCTGCGTGCGATTCTCAAGCGAGAGCCGGACTCGATTCGCGCTCGACTGCTCCTCGCGACGACGCTCACCGGCCGGCAAGACTGGGCCGGCGCCCGCGGCCAGCTCGAGGAAGTCCTGCGTCGCGATCCGGATCTGCTGCAGGCGCACTACACGCTCGGCCTCGTGCGCTATGGCCTCGGCGACCTGCCAGGCGCCATCGAGTCGTTCCGTCGGGTGCTCGCGCGCGAGCCGGGACATGCCGATGCCCACGAAAACCTCGGCCTGATCCTCAATCTGAGTCATCGGGAGTCCGAGGCCGCCGGCGAGCTGCTCGCCGCGGCGCGGGCGGGGCTCCCGCGCTCGCAATATTTCCTGGGCACGGCGTACGCCACCGGGACCGGTGTCGAGCGAGATCTTGCGCGCGCCGTCGAGTGGTGGTTCCGCGCCGCCGACCAGGGCGTGAGGCAGGCCGAAGAAGCGCTGGCCCAGCTGCGTCAGGTCGCGCGCGGGCGAGGACGGCGCGCGGGCGCCGATCGTACGGCGGCGGAGCACGCGTTTCGTGACTTTCGCGAGGGCCTGTGGGCCGCGTTCCCCGCGCTCTCACGCGTCGGAACGGCGAGCGTGGGTGAGCAACTTCTCCAGGAGGGCCGCGCGGCCGACGCCGTCCCCGTGTTGATTCGCGAAGCGACGGCGCTCGGCGAGCCGTCGGAACGCCTGCTGGAAACGCTCTACGAGCGGGGCGCGGGCGACGCCGTGCGTCCCCACGACGCCCGCATCCTGCATTACTTCCAGGCGTCAGCCGCGGAAGGCGACATCCGATCCCGCATCGCGCTCGCGAAGATCTACGCAGCTGGTCTCGGCGTGGCGCCGGACGTTCCCCGTGCCATCGCGCTCTTGCGAGCCACGCCCCACGAGGACGCGCAGCGCCTGCTGCGCGAGCTGACGACGGCGAGCGACAGCGGTTCCGTCCCTGCGCGCCGCTGATCGATGCGCGGAAGCACGAAGCTCCTCGCGCTCTCGGTCCCGGGCATCGTTCGCGCCATCGTGATCGGCGCCGTCGCGACCCTCGTCGCCGTGACGACCGCGACGTGGGCCGGGCCCCGTCTCACCGCGCTCGAATGGTCGACGTATGACCGCTGGCTCCGTGACCATCCGACGTCGCCAGGCCGTCAGATGCTGGTCGTCGTCGCTCGCGACGCGGCGAGCGAGGCGCGGCTGGGATCGGGCGCCTGGGACCGCGCGGTCCTCGCACGGGTCATCAGCGGTCTGGCGAGAGCGGGCGCCGGCGCCATCGGCGTCGACGTGCGCCTGGGAACGTCAGGTGGTCGCGCACGAGGAGGACCGTCGAGCGACGCGCTCCTGAGCCAGGCCACGAAGCTGGCCGAGACCGTCGTCTACCCGATCGCGCTCGAACCGGCGCGCGGCGATGGCCGAACGCCGGGCGGGCCGACCCTCGAAGGCCATTCGTCATGGCCCATGCGATCGAGAATTCCCCTGAAGCTCGCCGACGCAGCCCCGTCTGCAGATTCCGTCACGGGACTCGTTCGAGAGGCTCGCGCCATCGGGCACACGCTCGCGCCGGCCGATCCGGACGGCGTCGTCCGCCGCGTGCCGCTCTTCGTCGCGTCCGGAGACAGAGCTGTGCCCGCATTCGCCCTCGCTCTCGCGGTCACCCGCATGAACGCTTCGCCCGAGAGCGTGACGGTCGAGCGCGGCTCGCTCGTCATCCGCCCGCAACCGGCGACGGGCATCACGTCGGAGATCCATGTTTCCGTCGATGCGCGCGCCAACGTGCTGGTGGACTACCGCGTCAGGGGCGCCGCCGCGCGCGTGGTGCCGTTTCAGGAAATCTGGACGGCGATCGAAGCCGGGCAGATCGACGTCGTTCAACAGCTGGTGGACGACCGGGTCGTGCTGATCCTGGGCGAGCCGGGCCGTGAGCTCCGTCAGACGCCGATCGGACCGATGAGCGACATGGAGATCCAGGTCCACGCGCTCGACACGCTGGCGAGCGGCCAGGGGCTGCGCGGGCTGCCGACGCGGTGGATCGTGCCCGGCGCGCTCGTCGTGGCGACGCTCGTCGCGTGGCTCGGCCTCACGCGCCGCTGGTGGATGGGCCCGCCGCCGCCGTCGTTCTCGTCGCCGGTTACGGGACGGCGCGTCCGCTCGCTCTCGACCGTGGACTCGTGCTGCCGCTCATCGTCCCCGGCATGGCCGTCCTGATCGCTCCGGTCGGCGCGTTGCTCTGGCGCCAGCTCGTCTCCGCGCATCGTGTCCGGGATCTCGAGCACGAGATCGTCCGCGTCCGGTCGGAGCTCTCGACGACGAGCGACGCGCTCGTGCGCCAGGAATCGTCGGTGGAAGCGCTCGAAGAAGACCTCGAGGCGGCACGGCAGGCGGTCCTCCGATCGACGGGCGCCGAACGCGAGCTGGTTCGCGCCTCCGACGCGCTCCGCGAGCAACTGGCTGGCGCCCGGGCGCAAGAAGAGGAAACCCGCGAGCGGCTGCAGAAGCTCGAGGGCGAATTACTCGGGCTGCGCGCCGTCGAAGTGCGTCGGACCACGCCTCTGCCCGACGCCGAGCGCGAGCGTCTTCGCGCCGCCTGCGAGCGGATGGGGATCGTGACCGCCGACCCGACCATCCTGACGATGTTTCGCGACCTCGAGCGCGCCGCGCCCTCCTCGCTCGCGATCCTGATCACCGGCGAGCCGGGAACCGGCAAGGAGCTCTTCGCACGCGCCGCGCATCAGCTGAGCTCGCGGGCTGGCGGTCCGTTCGTCGCCGTGAACGTCGCCGCGATTCCCGCGGGGCTGTTCGAAAGCGAGCTCTTCGGTCACGTGAGGGGCAGCTTCACGGGGGCGGTCGCCGACCGCCGCGGGCTCTTCGAGCAGGCGCAGCACGGAACGATCTTTCTCGACGAGGTGGGCGATCTCCAGGCCGATCACCAGGCCAAGCTCTTGCGCGTCCTTCAAGAGAAGACGTTCTACCGGGTCGGCGCCTCGCGCCCCACCGAGGTGGACGTCCGGGTGATCGCCGCGACGAACCGCGACCTCGAGCAGGGAATCGTCGACGGCTGGTTTCGCGAGGACCTGTATTTCCGACTGAAGGGGCTCGTGCTCAGGCTCCCGCCGTTGCGGGACAGGATCGGCGACGTCGCGCTCCTGGCGCCGCGGCTCGTTGCCGAGTCGGCGGCGGAGCTGGGTCGCCCGGACGTGAAGCTCTCCGGCGAAGCCCTGCGCGCGCTCCAGCGGCAGCCGTGGCCCGGCAACATCCGCGAGCTGCAGAACTGCCTCCGCCAGGCGGTGGCTCTCGGCGACGGCCCGGCCATCACCGAGGCGGATCTTCGGCTTTCGAGTCAGGTGAAGCCGGGCGTCGGCCGGGCGCTCGCCGACCCCGACGGCGACGCGGCCGTCCTCGACTGCTTGCGCCTGCACCGGTTCGACATGCGCGCGACGGCGGAGGCTCTCGGCTGGGATCGCAGCACGGTGACTCAGCGTCTGAAAGGGCTCGGCTTCCGCGCGCTGGTCGAATCGGCTAGCGACCGCGCCCGTGCGGCGCTGGAGCTCGCCGGCGACCCGGCACTCGCGCGCACGGTCGAGGTGAAGCTCCGCGAGTATCACGAGCACTTGCTGCGATCCGTCGAAGGGTTCGATTCGGCGGACCAGGCCGTTCTCGCCTGTCGCCGCCGGTTCAAGAACCTGCCCGAGCGTCATTTCCGCTCGCTCGAGCTGCTGGTCCGCGAATCGCTTGAATCAGGGGCCCCGAGGGGGTCGCGGACGCGCCCGTAATGGCCCCGATACCCCCAACGTTCGGCGGGCGCCGGGAAAACCCGGCGCTCGCCGCAACCATAGCGGGCCCATCCCCGCATCCATGCGGGGANCCCCGCCGCGCGTAACTCCTCGATCTCTCGCGAAATTTCTGATCGTGCCCCCTCCCGCCGGAGTGGCCTGCGCGTTGCCTTTTCGCTGCCGCCGGACGCGGCCCGCATGGTGCGGATCCCGCGGCCGAGAACCGAACGATCGAAACGGGAGGGCAGCGATGGACAACACGGGCGCGCAGGCGAAGAAGGTGACGCACGACCGGCTGAAGGATTCCGTGATCCTCACCGTCATCATGGCGGCGTTCCTGACGGTGGCGGGCGCGGTGTTCTGGATGCCGCCGGCGGACCGGGCCACGGCCGGAACGGAGTCGAAGTCGAAGACCGAGAAGCCCACGGTCACGCCCGAAGGGAAAGGAGGCTCGACCGAAAAGACGGGTGACCCGGACGTCACGCATGCCGACGTGTACTTCGACTTCAAGAGCATGAGGCTCAAGGCCGATGCCGTCAGCACCCTCCAGCGCGAGGCGTCGCTGCTGAAGAAGGACGACTCGTGGATGGTCCTGCTGCAGGGCTACGCGGACCAGCACGGCCCCGCCGCTTACAACCGGAGTCTCGCGGAGCAGCGCGCCGAGACCGTGAAGCAGTTCCTCGTCGAGCTGGGCGTGCCCGAGGCCTCGATCAAGGTCGTGGTGATCGGGAAGGAGGGCGCGATCTGCGACGACCCGCGCCCGGCGTGCCAGCAGCTCAATCGCCGGGTGCACCTGGAAGCGGTCCGTCTCCCCTCGGCCAACTGACGCGGCCGGAGCGCGCCCATGCGATCGCTTCGGGTCATGCGCGGCTGGCTCGTCACCGCTGTTCGCGTTCTTCGGCTCCTGCCGGCCATGCTGGTCGGCCGTGTTTCGTGGACGCCGCCACGCTGGCTAGCGTGGCTCGGCGCTCGGGTGGTGGCGGCGAGTCGCTCAGCAGCCGCGCATCCCCGACTGTCGATCGCGCTCGCGATCGGGCTCGTCCTGGTCTCGGGCGGCGGCTACTGGGCCTACGCCTGGTGGCAGGCCCGCCCGAGACCGCTCGTCGTGCAGCTTTCGGTCACCAATCCGGTCCGGACATTGATCGAGGACGACAAGAAGCCCACGCCGCTCGTCGTGACGTTCGATCGGCCCGTGGCGCCGCTCGCCAGAATCGGGAAGGAGGTGACGAGCGGAATCACGATCAGTCCGCCGCTCACCGGGACCTGGCGATGGGCGTCGGAGAAGAGGCTCGAGCTGATTCCTCAAGACGACTGGGCCGTCGGCGCGGAATACACGGTCACGCTCGACAAGAAGCCGCTGCTGCGCGAGGTGCGCCTGGCCCAGGATCACTTCACGTTCCAGACGCCGGCCTTCGCGATCACCGTCACGAGCAAGCAGTTCTTCCAGGATCCGACGAATCCGGCGCTGAAGAAGGCGGTGATCGATCTTCGCTTCACGCACCCGGTGAACACCGCGGAGCTGGAGA
>QHRT01000226.1 GCA_003220195.1 Candidatus Rokuibacteriota bacterium
CGATACCGCGATGATCCCCTTCGGCGTCGGGACGTATGCGAGCCGGAATGCGGTGGTCGCCGGGAGCGCGGCGCTCGTCGCCGCCCGCATGGTCTCGGCGAAGGCGCGTCGTCTGGCGGCGCACCTTCTCGAAGTCGGCGAGGCAGACCTCGAAATGGCTGATGGAGCGGTGCGCGTCGTCGGAGCGCCGGATCGGCGGCTCACGCTCGGGAAGCTCGCGCAGGCCTGCGTGCCGGGTTCGCGATTGCCGGAGGGAATGGAGCCGGGACTCGAGGCCACGCACTACTTTCCGGCGCCGCTGCCGACGTTCGCGAGCGGCGTGCACGTCGCGGTCGTCGAGATCGAGCGTGACACCGGACGGGTCGCCATCGTCGACTACACGGTGGTGAGCGACGCGGGGCGCGTGCTGAATCCGCTCATCGTCGAGGGACAGCTCCATGGCGGCGTGGCGCAGGGCATTGGCGGCGCCCTGTACGAAGAGCTGGCGTACGACGAGACGGTCAGCCGCGCACGCAGTCGCTGCTCGAGTACACGATGCCGGCCGCCGGCCAGATTCCCCCCATGCGCATCGCCCATCTGGTCACGCCGAGCCCGCTGAACCCGCTCGGCGGGAAGGGAGTGGGAGAGGCCGGTACCGCGGCTCCGCTCGCCGCGATCGCCGCGGCGGTCGAGGACGCGTTGCGCCCGTTCGATGCGCGGATCACGGCGACGCCGATCAGGCCGGAGGACGTGCTGCGCGTGCTGCGATCCGCGGAAAAGCGGAGTGACGTCGCTTGACGTCAGACACTCGCGCCCCTAACGTACTCGGAATTCGTTTCTCGGGCTCACGCAGAGAACGTCGGTCCAGGGGGAAACCAATGGTGGTGAGGCGTTTCGCGCTCGGCGCTTTGGTCATGCTGCTCGGCCTGCTCGGGTCGCACACGGACGCGCACTCGCAGACGAAAGTGAAGTTCGCGCTCGACTGGCAGATCCAGGGGCCGCAGGCGCCGTTCATCACCGCGAAGGCGAGCGGCGCGTTCGCCGGGCAGGGGCTCGACGTCACCATCGACCGGGGCGCGGGCTCGCAGAAGACGATCGAGCAGGTCGCCACCGGCACCTACGACATGGGCTACGGCGACATCAACTCGATGATCGAGTACAACGTCAAGAATCCCCGCGATCCGCTGATCGCCGTCGGGATCGTGCTGAACTCGCCGCCGTTCGCGCTCCTGTCGCTCAAGAAGTACGGCATCCGTGAGCCGAAAGACTTGAAGGGGGCGGCGATCGGTGCGCCGGCCGGCGATGCGCCGCGACGGCTGTGGCCGATCTTCGCGAAGAACGCCGGCGTCCCGGCGGACAGCGTCACGTGGACCAACATGGCGCCGCCGCTCCGCGAGCCGGCGCCGGTGAAAGGCGACGTCAAGGCGATCTCCGGCTTCTACTTCACCGGCTTCCTGAACCTCACGGAAAACCTCAAGGTCCCCGAGAGCGAGGTCGTCGCGTTCAACTACAGCGAGTACGGGATCGATCTCTACGGCAACGCCGTCGTCGTGAGGGCGGACTGGCTCAAGGCCAACCCGGAGACGGTGCGAAAATTCCTGGCGGCGCTCAACACGGGCTTCAAGCAGGTCCTCAAGGATCCGAAGGCCGCCATCGCGCACATCAAGGCCGCCGAGCCGCTCGCGAACGAGGCGACCGAGCTGAAACGACTGCAGCTCGCGATCAGCGCCAACATGGTCAACGACGAGGTCAAGAAGCACGGGCTCCTCGGGATCGATCCCGCGCGGATGCAGCGAGCCATCGATCAGGTCGTGGCGTCGTTCGAGCTTCCGTCGAAGCCGACGGTCGCCCAGGTCTTCACCGGCGCATACCTGCCGCCGGCGTCCGAGCGGAAGATCGATTAACGACGCGGCGGTCGGGCTCCGCGACGTCTCCTTTCAGTACACGACCGCCGGCCGCGTCGTGAAGGCGCTCGCGGAGGTGTCGCTCGAGATCCCGCGCGGCGCGACCGTCGCATTCGTCGGACCGAGCGGATGCGGCAAGTCGACGCTGCTCAAGCTCGTCGCCGGCCTGCTCGCGGTGACGGGCGGCGCCGTCGTGGTCGACGGTCGACCGGTGACCGGTCCGCTCAAGAACGTCGGCATGGCGTTCCAGAACCCGGTGCTGCTGCCGTGGCGCACCGTGCTCGACAATCTCATGCTGCCGCTCGAGATCCTGCGCGAGAACGGTGATCCGCGCGCCGGCGACCGGCAGACGTGGCGGGACCGCGCGCTCACGTTGCTTGACACCGTCGGGCTCGCCGGCGCCGGAGATCGCCAGCCGCGCGAGCTGTCGGGCGGCATGCGGCAGCGCGTGAGTCTCTGCCGCGCGCTGATCCACGAGCCCGCGCTGCTCTTGCTCGACGAGCCGTTCGCCGCGCTCGACGCCTTCACGCGCGAGGAGATGTGGGAGCTCTACCGCGAGCTCCGGCGGGCTCGCGAGTTCACCGGCGTGCTGGTGACGCACGACCTCCGCGAAGCCGTGTTCCTCGCGCAGACGATCTACGTGATGTCGTCCAATCCCGGAAGCGTGGCGCACGTGCACGAGGTGAAGATGGCGTCGCCGCGCACGCTGGAACAGCTCTTCAGCGCGGAGGCGACGGAGCTGATTCGACTGATGCGTGAGCAGATCCGCCCGCGTCGCGAGGCCCTCGCGTGACGACGCGCAGCCGGCGCATCGTGCTCCCGCTCCTGATCTTCGGCGCGCTGCTCCTGCTCTGGGAGGCGGCGGTGCCGCTCTTCCGGATCCAGCAGATCGTCCTGCCCGCGCCGAGCGGCATCGCGCACACCATGGTCGTGACGGCCGGACCGATCGCGTTCCACGCCCGCCACACGCTCGTGACGACGCTGATCGGCTTCGGCGCCGCGGTCGGTCTCGGGCTCCTGCTCGGCTTCGCCATCGGCGCGTCGGCCACCGTCCGCGACGCGCTCTATCCGCTGCTGGTCGCGTTCAACAGCATTCCGAAGGCGGCGGTGGTGCCGCTGCTCGTCATGTGGTTCGGGATCGGCGCGGTCCCGGCGGTGCTGACGGCGTTCCTGCTCGCGTTCTTCCCCGTCGCGGTGAACGTGGCCGTCGGGCTCGCGACGCTCGAGGCCGAGCTCTCCGACGTGCTGCGCGTGCTCGGCGCGTCGCGATGGCAGATCTTCCGGAAGGTCGGGGTGCCGCGAACCATGCCGCTCTTCTTCGCCTCGCTCAAGGTCGCGGTCTCGTCGGCGTTCGTCGGCTCGGTGATCTCCGAGACCGTTGCGTCGAACGCCGGGATCGGGTACCTGATGGCCGTGGCGGCGTCCGACTTCAACACGCGCCTGGCGTTCGGTGGCCTGTTCGTGCTGGGCGCGATGGGCGTCCTGCTCTACGGCGTCTTCGCGGTGATCGAGCGGCGCATGACGGCGTGGGCGTATGCGGATTAGCGGATGACAACGCTGCTCCTCGAGTGGCTGAACATCGGGTTGCGCTGGACGCACCTGATCGCCGGCATCGGCTGGATCGGGACCTCGCTCTACTTCATGTGGCTCGATGCTGCCCTCCAGAAGCCCGACCCGCCGCGCGACGACGTGCAGGGGCAGGCGTGGCTGCTCCACAGCGGCGGCTTCTACCTGGTCGAGCGGCGCACGCTGCCGCCCGGCGCGCTGCCGTCGCCGATCCACTGGTTCAAGTGGGAAGCGGCGATGACGTTCCTGACGGGCTTCCCGCTGCTCGTGCTCGTCTACTACCTGACGGGCGGCGTGTATCTCGTCGATCCGAACGTGTCGTCGATCACGCCGGGCGCCGCGGTCCTCGTCGGGATCGGGCTGCTCATCGTGTCCTGGGTCGTGTACGACCTCTTGTGGACGTCGCCGCTCGCCGCCGGACGAGGACGCGCGGCGACGATCGTGTCCTGGGCGCTGCTCTTCGCGGTCGTCTACGCGTTGACGCGCGTCCTGAGCGGGCGCGCCGCGTACATTCACGTGGGCGCGATGCTCGGGACGATCATGGTGGCCAACGTCTGGATGCGCATCGTCCCGGCGCAGCGCGACCTGATCGCCGCGGCGGAGGCCGGTCGCACGCCGGACTACACGCTCTCGACGCGCGCGAAGCAGCGCTCCACGCACAACAGCTACGTCACGTTCCCGGTCATCTTCATGATGCTGAGCAATCACTACCCGACCACGTACGGTCATCCGTGGAACTGGCTGATCCTCTGGCTCTTGATCGTGGTCGGGGCCGGTGTCCGTCACGTGATGCTGGCGCGCGAGAAGGGCAAGCCCGCGGACTGGTGGCTCGTGCCGGTCACCGTGGCGATCGTCGGGGTCGTCTATCTCACGTCACCGGCGTGGCTCGGCGGCGGAATGCGGGGAGGGGACCGGGTCGCGTTCGCGGCGGTGAAGGCGGTGGTCGACCGGCGCTGCGTCTCGTGTCACTCGGCCGCGCCGAGCGACGACGTGTTCCGCGCGGCTCCGAACGGGGTGACGTTCGACACGCCGGAGAGTATTCGCGCCCACGCCGACACGATCCGGACGCGCGCGGTCATGCTCCGCAACATGCCCCTCGGGAACAAGACCGGCATGACGGACGCGGAGCGCGACCTGCTCGCTCGCTGGCTCACCCAGGGCGCGACACTCGACGGCGCCGCGCGGGCGCGGTGACGCCCCGGTCCTAGGGAGCGCCTCCCAGCCCGTACTCCTCCCAGCGCGCGTCGACCTGGTCGAGATCTTCCTTCGGCGGGACGGACCGCGCCGGGAACTTGTGCTTCCGCGTCGCGTCGACGCCGACCTTCGACGACAGCACGATCTTGCGCTCGGCCTGATCGACGTCCTCCTCCGCCACCGACGGGTCGAGTGCGACGGTCGGCGTGTCGCGGTTGACGTAGAGATCGCGCTCGGGCTGCACGTGCCACGACATCGCCCACAGGACCTGGAAGTAATCGCGGATGTCGATGTCCTCGTCGACGACGACGACCCATTTCGAGAACGACGGGTCGTACGCCCAGACCGCCCACATCGCGCGCTGCGGGAGCGCCGGATGATCGCGGCGCAGCGAGATCGCGAGGAACGCCGCGCCGCCGCCGGCCTCCAGCAGGTGCACGTCGCGCACCGGCAGCCGGAGGTCGCGACGGAG
>QHRT01000227.1 GCA_003220195.1 Candidatus Rokuibacteriota bacterium
CCCGGCAGTCAGGATCGCGATGTCCTCGAGCAGCGCCTTCCGACGATCGCCGAACCCCGGGGCCTTGACCGCGCAGCAGACGAGAGTCCCGCGCAGCTTGTTGACGACGAGCGTCGCCAGGGCTTCACCCTCCAGGTCCTCGGCGATGATGAGTAGCGGCTGTCCCGCCCGGGCGACTTGCTCCAGCAGCGGCAGCAGGTCTTTCATCACGCCGAGCTTCTTTTCGTGGATGAGGACGAGCGCGTTCTCCAGCACCACGTCCATCCGCTCCGCATTCGTCACGAAGTAGGGCGAGAGGTACCCGCGGTCGAACCGCATCCCCTCGACCACGTCCAGGGTGGTCTCGATCGCCTTGGCTTCTTCGACCGTGATGACGCCGTCCTTGCCGACCCGCTCCATGGCCTCGGCGATCAAATCGCCGATCGCCGTGTCGTTGTTGGCGGCGATTGCGGCGACCTGGGCGATCTCCTTCCGGTCGCGGGTGGGCCTGGACATCTGCTTCAGCTCCTCGACCACCGCCGCGACCGCCTGCTCGATCCCTCGCTTCAACGCCATCGGATTCGCGCCGGCCGTCACGTTCTTGAGGCCCGCGCGGAAGATGGCCCGGGCGAGCACCGTCGCGGTCGTCGTCCCGTCCCCCGCGAGGTCGGAGGTCCTGGCGGCGACTTCCTTCAGCATCTGCGCGCCCACGTTCTCACCGGCGTCCGCGAGCTCGATCTCCCTGGCGACGGTGACGCCATCCTTGGTCACGGTGGGGCCGCCGTACTTCTTCGCGATGACCACGTTCCGCCCCTTCGGGCCGAGGGTGACCTTGACGGCATGCGCCATGATGGTGATCCCGCGCAACAGCGCGGCGCGGGCATCCTCGTGGAAGCGGATCTGTGTGGGCATGACGACCTTCCTCTCGAGTGCGGATCGTGGGTGACGATCGAGCGCTCAGAACACCGTTGCCAACTGTATCACTAAAATAGTACAGCAGTGCAAAATGTGTCAGTGTACTATCACAACGCTACAGTAAGGGATGACCCGCATGGACCTGACGATCGACGCCCGGAGCCCGATCCCGATCCGCCGACAGCTGACGGAGCAGCTCAAGCACCTCATCGAGAGCGGCGGCGTGCCGCGCGAGCAGGCCCTGCCCAGCATCCGCGAGCTGGCTGGCTTCCTCGGGATCAACACGAACACGGTCGCCCGCGTCATCGAGGATCTCAAGCAGAGCGGATACGTGGAGGCCCGGCGCGGACGGGGCGTGTTCGTGGCACAGGCGCCGCCCGCTCGCCCGTCCTCTCGCCTTCGCGAAAGCTTCCTCCGCGACACGGTGATCCGGGCCGCCGCTCTCGGGATGAACGCCGACGATCTGGCGGTGAGTGTGCTGACCGTGGCCGGTGTCCGGCCCGCCGCCGTCCAGGGGACCGTGGACGTTCTCCTCGTGGAGTGCAGCCCGCCGGAGCTCGACTTCTTTGCCGGCCAGCTCGTGGCGCACCTCCCGGTCCGCGTCGACAAAGTGCTCCTCAGCGAGCTGGCGGCGGTCATACGGCGCCAGAAGCGACACGGTCGCTGGCAGGCCGCGGTCACGAGCTTCTGCCATCTCCCCGAGGTGGAGCGGCTCTTGAGCGGCCGGGGCGTTCCCGTGATCGCGCTCCTTGCCGAGGCGCATCTCGAAACGCTCCACCGCCTGGCCCAGATGCCAGCGGGGACACGGGTGGGCGTGGTGTCCGCGGCCGCCGAGACGGCCCACAACCTCGAGCATTCGATCGCCAACGCGGGCCTGCCGAACATCGTGCTGGTCGGAGCGTGTCCTGCCACGGGAGCCGCGCTGGGGCGGCTGCTCCGACACGTGGACGTCACGGTCTCGCGGGCACCAGCGTCGAGGTGCTGATCGACGATCGGGCCCTCGACCCGCGCGCGGTGGAGATGCTCGCGGCGGTGCTCGTGCGGCACAACGGCGTCCAGGCCCCATCCGCGCCCGGGATCGTCCCGCGCGCCTCGAGTCCTCGTCCGCCCGACGGTAGCACGCGACGACGCCGCGCGATGCCGGCGCCGGCGCGAGGGAACTGACACGGTCGACCCGCAACCAGGTAAAGGAGACGGAGTCATGGGTTTCAGCATGTTCGTGACGTGGGTTCTCGTGGGAGTCCTGATGGGTGTCCTGGCCGAGCGGGTCATGAAGCGTGGAGGCTACGGGCTGAAGAAGGACATCACGCTGGGTCTCGTCGGCGCCATCGGCGGCAGCTGGCTCTTCCGCGCGATCGGGCCCTTCCCGGAGGCCGGAATCATCGCGATGGCCTTCGTGGCGGCCGTCGGCGCGGCGATCCCGATCATCGCGCAGCGGACGCTCATGACCACCGAGTTGCCGGGTGACGACAAGACGGCGGTGTGGAAGTGGGGGTTCGGCGCCGTGCTGGTGGTCGCGGTGCTCTGGATGACGCTCGGCCCGACGCCGAAGCCGACGGCGACGGCGGCGGTGATCGAGGACAAGACCTACGCGGTGACGCCGGCGGCGATGAAGGTGAAGGCCGGGATCGTCACGGGCGAGGTCACCGAGATGAAGGTCGCGGAGCGCGTCGAGCAGGGCTCCGGCCGCATCACGGGGGCGGCGAAGCTGACGGCGAGGCTCAGGCTGACGAACAGCTCGACGAATCAGACCGTCCGTCTGGTCGGCGGGAAGATCCTCTACGTCGACACCAAGGGACAGCCGATCAAGTTCGACGACACCCGGGCGGATCCGACGCTGAAATTCAGCAGCGAGCGCCTCGATCCAGGACAGGAGACGACGGAGTCCCTCGACGTGGACTTCCCGGCCGAGGCCCTGAAGGCCAACAGGCTGGCGCGGATCCGGCTCGACCTCGCCTACGTGCCGTCGCCGTACAAGGAAGAGACGCTGAACCTCGCGGTGAGCATCGGCGAGCCGAAGTAAGAGGAGCCTCATGCAGGTGAGCGCGCTCGCCGACCTTCACGATCACGGCCGGCTGACGTGGACCGAGCGGGAGCGCGGCTGGGTCGCCGTCCCGGACGAGGTGGTGGCCGCGCTTGCGCGCGGAGGCTTCGAGGAGTGCAAGCGGGAAATGACGACGAGCCGCCGTGATCTTCGGCCGGCGGGGGGCGTCTGGCAAGGCGTGAACCGGATCACGGGGTCGGTCGCCTCAGCGATCTGGGTGGCCCGCGCCACCCAGCCTCAAGCCACTGTCTTCATCGAGATCGATGGCGAGCTGATCCAGGTGAGTCATGGCGCGCCCCGAACGTCCGAAGAAGGGCCGTACAGAGATGAAGGAGGAGAAAGTTGAACGCGGCGACCGATTCGACGCTCAGACAGATCGATCTCACCATGGCGCGTCTCATACGAACACACGAGCAACTTCCCCCGGAGCGCCGCCCTGGGTTCCTGGAGGCACGCAAGCGGCTCCGGCTCGCGCGCATGCGGCGATACCGGCAGCTGCACTAGGCCGCCCGTCCGCACGCGGGCGGAATCCCGCACGACGATACGTGTGCCGCTGATCGTGCCGCCCACGCCCGAAGAGCCGATTCGTGCCGAGCTGTTCGGCATCGAGCGACTCGAGCAGCATGCCGAGAGCCTGGCCGCGGCCCAACCCGTCATGCGCTCGGCGAAGGGCCGCCAGCTGCTGCGGCGGGTCAAGGACAACGGACGCTTCCTGCGCGAGGCCTACCGCGTCATGGCCCGGGCCATCCGGGAGGAGCGGGCGATCACTCCGGCGGCGGAATGGCTCGTCGATAACTTCCACGTCGTGGACGAGCAGTTGCGCGAGATCCGGGACGATCTGCCGCCGGGATTCTATCGGCAGTTGCCCAAGCTCGCCGCCGGCCCGTTCGACGGCTATCCGAGGGTCTATGGGATCGCCTGGGCCTTCGTCGCCCACACGGATAGTCGCCTGGACCCTGCCACGCTCCGCCGATTCGTGCGCGCCTACCAGCGCGTCCAGCCGCTCACCATCGGCGAGCTCTGGGCGGTGGCGATCACGCTGCGGGTCGTGCTCGTCGAGAATCTCCGTCGCCTCGCCGAGATCATCGTCCGCTGGCGCGTCGCGCGTCAGGAAGCCGACTCGATCGCGGATGCCGTCCTCGGACTCGCCGACGGCCCGGCCGACTCGACCCTGACGGCCCTGCAATGGGTCGGCGACGCCCCGCTCGTGACCGCCTTCGCGGTGCAGCTGGTCCAGCGACTGCGCGAACAGGATCCGGCCGTGACGCCAGCGCTCGTATGGCTGGACGAGCGCCTGGCCGCGCAGGGGACGACGGCCGACGAGATCGTTCGGGTCGAGCATCAGCGGCAGGCCGCGATGAACGTGACCGTTCGCAACGTGATCCTGAGCATGAGCCTGATGCAGGCACTCGACTGGGCCGCGTTCGTCGAGAGCGTCAGCCTGGTCGACGAGGTGCTGCAGACGGCCCGCACGTACGCCGCGATGGATTTCGTAACCCGCGATGCCTATCGGCACGCGATCGAAGAGCTGTCGCGGGGCTCCCGGCGGTCCGAGCTCGAGGTCGCCCGCGAGGCTACGCTCCACGCCGAGCAGCCAGCGGCGGACCCCCGGCGCAACGAGGTCGGGTACTACCTGATCGGGAACGGCCGCGCGGGGCTCGAGGCGGCGCTCGGGTTTCGTGCGCCCCCGACACGCCGGCTGCTGCGCGCGTACCTCGCCGCTGCGACGCCCGGCTATCTCGGAACCATCGCGGTCCTCACCGCGGTCATTCTCGCGGTGCCGCTCTTCCATGCCGCAGCATCCGGAACAAGCCCAACGATCCTGCTCCTTCTCGGGCTTCTGGCCCTGATCCCCGCTTCGGATCTGGCCATCGCTCTCGTGAATCGTTCGGTCGGGACGTTGATCGCGCCGAGGGCGTTGCCGCGACTCGAGCTGCAGAACGGCGCGGCGTCGTCGCTGCGGACGATGATCGTCGTGCCGACGCTCCTCACCGGCCGCCTCGAGGTCGACGAGCAGATCGAGCGTCTCGAGGTGCACCACCTCGCCAACCCCGACGGCGATCTTCGATTCGCCATCCTGTCCGACTGGAGCGATGCGCCGGAGGAACGCCGTCCCGGAGACGAGGAGACGCTCACCGCCGCGCGCGAGGCGATCGCTCAACTGAACCAGCGTCACGGGTCGGCGCCCGGCGGCGGCGAGCGCTTCTTCCTCTTTCACCGCCGGCGGATCTGGAACGAGGGCCAGCAGGCGTGGATGGGCTGGGAGCGAAAGCGCGGGAAGCTGCACGAGCTGAATCGGCTGCTGCGCGGCGCGACCGACACGACGTTTCTGAGCGGACCCGGTGGCCCCGCCGTCGCCCCCCCGGACGTCCGCTACGTCATCACGCTCGACGCCGACACGCAATTGCCGCGCGAGGCGGTCAACCGCCTCATCGGCACGATCGCTCATCCGCTCAATCGGCCGCGGTTTGACGGTGCGAGTGGCCGGGTCGTCGAAGGGCACGCGGTGCTGCAGCCGCGAGTCACGCCGCCGCTGCCCGGCGGCGAGAGCTCGCGATTCCAGCGTTTGTCGTCGGGGCCCTCGGGCGTCGACCCCTACGCGTCCGCCGTCTCCGATGTCTATCAGGATCTCTTCGGCGAGGGCTCGTACACCGGCAAAGGGATCTACGACGTCGATGCATTCGAGGCGGCCCTGGCGGGACGCGTTCCCGAGAATGCCCTGCTGAGTCACGACCTCTTCGAGGGGGTCTTTGCTCGCGCCGGCCTCATCACCGACGTCGAGCTGTTCGAGCCGGCCCCCTCGCACTACGGTGTGGCCGCCGCCCGTCAGCACCGCTGGGCGCGGGGTGACTGGCAACTTCTTCCGTGGATCCTCGGTCACCGGTCCCGCGGGCTTTCCACGATCGGACGCTGGAAGATGATCGACAACCTGCGCCGGACGCTGTCAGCGCCGGCTGCCTTCCTCACGCTGGTCGCTGGCTTCACGGTGCCAGGCGCTTCGCCGGTCGTCTGGACCGCATTTGTCATGGCCATGATCACTCTTCCCGCCCTGCCGCCGGTCTTGACCGGGGCGGTGCCGCGCCGGCGAGGTATCTCCAAGCGCAGCCACATCCGTGCCGTCGGACGAGACCTACTCATGGCGGCCTCGCAGACCGCGTTCGTGACGACGATGCTCGCGCACCAGGCATGGCTGATGAGCGATGCGATCGCGCGGACGCTCGTCCGAATGTACGTGACGCATCGTCGGCTGCTGGAATGGGTGACGGCGGCGCAAGCGAAGGCCGGTCTCCGCCTCGACCTCCGTGGCTTTTGCCAACGAATGGCCGGCGGGGTCGTCCTCGCGGGGGTGGTGGCGGCCGCAGTCGCGTGGAGGCGACCGGAATCCTTGCCCGTCGCGCTGCCATTGCTGCTGCTCTGGATCTCTGCGCCGGCGGTGGCCCGGTGGATCAGCCGCCCGTCCCGTGGCCCGCAAACGACCGCGCTTCCTCCCGCGGACGCGCGCACTCTCCGGCTGATCGGGCGTCGGACGTGGCGCTTCTTCACCACGTTCGTGGGCCCCGAGGATCAGGCCTTGCCCCCCGACAATTTCCAGGAAGATCCGCACCCCGTGATCGCCCACCGGACGTCGCCCACGAACCTCGGCCTCTACGTGCTCTCGACGGTGGTGGCGTGCGATTTCGGCTGGCTCGGGGCGGTCGACACCGTCGAGCGGCTCGAGGCGACCTTCGCAACGATGGCCCGGCTCGAACGGTTCCGCGGCCACTTCTTCAACTGGTACGGCACGCGCGACGGCCGCCCGCTCGACCCCCGCTACGTGTCGTCCGTTGACAGCGGAAATCTCGCCGGCCATCTGATCGCTTTCGAGCACGCGTGCCGGGAGATGATCGGGCGGCCGAGGGTCAGCGCCACCACGCTGGCCGGGATCGAGGACACGGCCTTGCTCGTCCGGGAGGCGGCCCGTGCGCTCGCCGACGACCGGCGGCACGCGGCCACCCGCCAGCGTCTGGCGACCGCGCTCGACGTCGTCACGGCGGCCCTCGAGACGATTCCTCCGACGCCGGCCGCCTGGGCCGTCCGACTCGTGGAGCTCGACGCCGGAGCCCGCGTCGTGCAGGCGATCAGCGACGCGCTGATCGCCGAAGGCGGCGACCGTGCGCTGGCCGTCGCCACCTGGGCGGACGCGCTGCGCGCCTGCGTCGAGAGTCACGCGCGCGATCTCGCCCTCGAGCCGGGGGCGCTGGACGATCGTCTCACGGCGCTCGCCGCGCGTGCGGGAG
>QHRT01000228.1:0-4719 GCA_003220195.1 Candidatus Rokuibacteriota bacterium
GAAGATGATGGGCTTCGATCCCCTGTCGATCCGCTACATCCGTCTCGCCCACGACGCGGGGCTCGGCCAGGGCGATCCGCGCGAGATCACTATCGTCGGCGACACCGCGGCGGCGAGCGCGTCGTGGCGGTTCACCGGGCCCTTCCAGAAGATGACCTTCGCGTCGCGGATGCAGCACCAGATCTACTGGGGACCGCTGAAACGGCCGATCGAGTGGTCGCTGAAGACGGTACTGGCGCCATGGGCGTACGTCGCGAGCGTGCTCTATCACGACAGCTTCTGGTACCCGGTGCTCGCCCGGCGTCGCATGCGCGCGGCGCTCGAGAGCGACTGGGGGCGATTGTTCCGGAACTGGGAGCGTCAGACCCCCGACGAGCGCGGGTTCGCCGACGTGGGGGACGAGGCAGCGACCGTCACGCGGACGGGCCTGGGGACATTTTTGAAATCGATGAAGGTGCTCGGTACCTGCCTGGCGGAGGCGCCGGAGTTCGCGGCGCGCCGGCGCCGGCTCGCGCGCGACTCGGCGAAGTAGCTCGTTCGGTTTACCGCTGCGGCGGACGGGGCGGCGCCGTCGTGCGATAGAAGTCGGTCGGGTCGTTGTCCATCTTGCCGCCGACCGCGGTGCCGCACTCGGCGCAGACGTAGTCGTACTTGTTGCCGCTCGGCAGGACGAGGAGGAGCTTCCTCCGCGTTCGCGTCGCCCGTTTGCACCGTGGGCAGAAGAGGCTCGTCGCCTCGAACTCCCCGAAGCTGTCGCGTTTCGCCATGAAAGGGATTCTACATCGAGTGAAGAGCGATCAAGTGGCGGAGGCTCCGGCGCCACGCTATCATGCGGCAGCTTTTCCGGGAGGGACGACCGATGCACGTCGGGGTGGCGATGTTCGCGACGCACTACGCGATGCGGCCGGACGAGCTCGCGCGCGAGCTGGAGCAGCGCGGGTTCGAGTCGTTCTGGGTGCCCGAGCACACGCACATCCCCGCGAGCCGCAAGAGTCCCTGGCCGGGTGGCGGTGACCTGCCGAAGGAGTACTGGCACAGCTACGATCCCTTCATCGCGCTGACGGCCGCGGCGACCGTGACCACGCGCATCAAGCTCGGCACCGGCATCTGTCTCGTGATCGAGCGCGATCCGATCGTGACCGCGAAGGAGGTCGCGAGCCTCGACCATCTTTCGGGAGGCCGGGTGCTCTTCGGCATCGGCGGCGGCTGGAACCTCGAAGAGATGGGGCACCACGGCACCAATCCGAAAACGCGATGGCGGCTCCTGCGCGAGCGGGTGCTCGCGATGAAAGAGCTGTGGACGAAGGACGAGGCCGAGTTCCACGGTGAGTTCGTCAACTTCGACCGGAGCTGGTCCTATCCGAAACCCGTGCAGAAGCCCCATCCTCCGATCTTGATGGGGGGCGACGGCGCCCGCACGTTCGATCGCGTGATCGAGTTCTGCGACGGCTGGCTCCCGCTCGGCCGGCGCCCCGCCGACCTGATGCCCAGGATTGCGGAGCTTCGTCAGCGTGCGAAGGCCGCGGGCCGCAGCAGCATCCCGATCACGGTCTTCGGCGTCAGACCCGACGCTCGCGCGCTCGAGACGCTCGCCGCGGCCGGCGTCGATCGTGCGGTCTTCCTGATTCCGTCGGGTGACCGCGAGACTGTGCTTCCGCACGTCGACCAGTGCGCCGCCGTCGGCCTCGAGGCCGGCGCGGGCCGCTGACCGGCTCGAGGCGCGCCACGGCCCGGCCGGGGCGCGTCCCATGAGCGGAACCCTCCTCGCAGTCTGCGACCTGAGCGTGCGCTTCGGCGGCATCGTCGCGCTGGACGGCGTGTCGTTCGACGTGGATCCCGGGCTGATCGTGGGCCTCATCGGACCGAACGGCGCCGGCAAGACGACGCTCTTCAACTGCCTCTCGCGGCTCTACAGGCCGGACGCCGGCGATGTCCTCTTCGACGGGCGCTCGCTCCTCTCGCTGTCGCCCCATCGCATCGCCGAGCTCGGCATCGGCCGCACGTTCCAGAACCTGGCCCTGTTCTCGACGATGACGGTGTTGCAGAACGTCATGGTGGGCGTGCACGCACGCACCGGAAGCGACATGCTGTCCAACGCGCTGCGGCTGCCGCGAGTCGGACGGGAGGAACGTCTGATCCGCGACACGGCGATGGAGTGGATCGACTTCCTCGGTCTCGGCGCCGTCGCCGAGCATCCCGCGATGGGCTTGCCGTTCGGGACGCTCAAGCGCGTCGAGCTGGCGCGCGCGCTGGCGAGCCGGCCGCGTCTCATCATGCTCGACGAGCCCGCCGGCGGCTTGAACCACGAGGAAGTGGCGGCGCTCGCGACGGTCATGCGCGCGATTCGCGAGCGCGGCGTCACGACCGTGCTGGTCGAGCACCACATGAGCCTGGTGATGCAGGTCTCGGATCGTGTCGTCGTCCTCGATTTCGGACGGAAGATCGCCGACGGCCGTCCGGCCGACGTGCAGCGTGACCCCGAGGTCGTGCGCGCGTATCTCGGCAGCGAGAACTGATGCCGCTGCTCGAAGCCGTGCGCCTCGAAGCGCAGTACGGATGGACGAAGGTGCTCCACGGCCTCGACTTCACCGTGGACGAGGGCGGCATCACGACCATTCTCGGCGCCAATGGCGCGGGCAAGACGACGACGCTGCGCGCGGTGTGCGGGATGCTCCGGACCGGCGGCGAGATCCTGTTCGACGGTCGCCGCATCGACGGCAAGGCGACCGAGGCCATCGTCCGGCTCGGCATCGCGCACGCGCCTGAAGGCCGCGGCACGTTCGTCGGCCTGACGGTCGAAGAGAACCTCCGGCTCGGGGCCTACGGCCGGCGCGACCGGTCCGGGGTCGCCCGCGACTTCGAGCGCGTCTATCAGCTGTTCCCGGTGCTGGCGCAGCGACGCCGGCAGGCGGCCGGCACGCTTTCGGGCGGCGAGCAGCAGATGCTCGCCGTCGCGCGCGCGTTGATGCTGCGGCCGCGGCTGCTCCTCCTCGACGAGCCGTCGCTCGGGCTGGCGCCCCTCGTGGTCCGCGAGATCTTCCGCGCGGTGCGCACGATCAACCGCGAGGAGCGAGTCAGCGTGCTGCTGGTCGAGCAGAATGCCTCCATCGCGCTCTCGCTCGCCGATCACGCCTACCTGATCGAGACCGGGCGCGTCGTGATGTCGGGGCGAGCCGACGAGCTCCGCGAGAACGAGGCCATCCGGCGCTCGTACCTGGGGTACTGACATCGAAACGCTGATCCAGCAAGTCATCTCGGGCCTCGCGACCGGCGGGATCTACGGCAGCATCGCGCTCGCGCTGGTCATGATCTACCAGGCGACCGACGTCGTGAACTTCGCGCAGGGCGAGATGGCGATGTTCAGCACCTATCTCGCGTGGTCGATGCTGAACGCCGGGCTGCCGTACTGGGTGGCGTTCTTCGCGACGCTCGCCGTGGCGTTCGTCGGCGGCCTCCTGCTCGAGCGCGTCGTCATCCGGCCGGTCGAGAGCGCGCCGGTGCTGGCGATCGTGATCGTCTGCATCGGGCTGCTCGTGATCCTGAACAGCGTTGCCGGCTTCCTCTACTCCTACATCCAGAAGCCGTTCCCCAGTCCGTTTCCCGAGAAGCCGATCCGCGTCGGCAACATCTACTTCGGCGCGCACGATCTCGGCGCCATCGCCGTGACGCTGGTCGTGCTGGTCCTCCTGTATCTCTTCTTCCGCTACACGACGCTCGGGCTGGCGATGCGCGCCGCGGCGCAGAATCCGGCCTCGAGCCGCCTGGTGGGGATCCGCGTCGGCTGGATGCTGGCGCTCGGCTGGGGGCTGGCCGCGATGGTCGGCGCGGTCGCGGGCATGATGATCGCACCGGTCGTCTTCCTCGATCCGAACATGATGGCGGGTATCCTGATCTATGCGTTCGCGTCGGCCACGCTCGGCGGCTTCACCAGCCCGGGCGGCGCCGTGCTGGGCGGCTTTCTCGTCGGAGTCACCGAGAACCTGGTGGGAACGTACGTGAAGTTCATCGGCACCGAGCTGAAGCTGACCGTGGCGCTGGCGATGATCCTGATCGTGCTGCTCGTCAAGCCGAGCGGCCTCTTCGGCCGCGCGATCGTCCATCGGGTATGAGCGTCGACCGCCGGAGTGTGTCAGCGCCGGTCGCCGGAGGCGATCGTGCCGACGTGACGGCTCCGGCGGCCGCGGTCACAGCGGCGCGGACGGGCGCGACGCTCACGCGCTCCGTGGGTGTCGTGGCGGCCGTGGCCGCGGTCGCGATCGCCTCCGGGCTGCCGTTCGTGCTCTCGAACTTCAGGCTGTTCCAGTTCACGCAGGTCGCGATCTACGCGATCGCGCTGCTCGGCCTCAACATCTTGACCGGCTACAACGGGCAGATCTCGCTCGGGCACGGCGCCTTCTACGCGCTCGGCGCGTACACGACGGCGATCATGATCGACAAGTGGAACGTCGGCTACGGCCTGACGATCCCGGTCGCCGGCGTCGTGTGCCTGGTGGTCGGGTTCCTCTTCGGCGTTCCCGCGTTGCGGCTGGAGGGCCTCTACCTGGCGCTGGCGACCTTCTCGCTGGCGCTGGCCGTGCCGCAGATCTTGAAGTACTTCGAGCACTGGACCGGCGGCTCGCAAGGCATCGTCCTCACCAAGCCCGAGGCGCCGCTCGGCCTCAAGCTGTCGGCCGATCAGTGGCTCTACTACCTCACGCTCGCGATCCTGATCGTGCTCTT
>QHRT01000228.1:4932-10219 GCA_003220195.1 Candidatus Rokuibacteriota bacterium
GATCTATGGCGGCTTCTTCATCCAGTTCGTGCCGAACTGGGCCCAGGACATCTCGAAAGCGGCGCCGTGGGCGATCTACGGCGTGTTCCTGATCGTGTTCATGTACGCGATGCCGCGCGGCATCGCGGGCACCCTGCGCCTGGGATGGGCACGGATCATGCGATGGCGCGAACGTCACTGAGATCTCTCTCATGAGGAGGAAGCAACGATGCTACGTCGTGTGAGCACGCTCACCCTGGTGATCGCGGTCGGTCTGTTCGTGGCGATGTCCGCGAATGCGCAGTGGCCCGGCGTCACGAAGACCGAGATCAAGATCGGGAACACCAACCCGTACAGCGGCCCGGCCTCCGCCTACGGCACCATCGGCAAGGCGATCGGCGCGTACATGACCAAGATCAACGAGGAAGGCGGCATCAACGGCCGCAAGATCAACTACATCACCTACGACGACAGCTACAGCCCGCCGAAGACCGTCGAGATGGTGCGGAAGCTGGTCGAGCAGGACGAGGTCGCGTTCGTCTTCAACACGCTCGGGACGCCGAGCAACAGCGCGATCCACAAGTACATGAACCAGAAGAAGGTCCCGCACCTGTTCCTGGCCACCGGCGCCACCAAGTGGGGTGATCCGAAGAACTTCCCGTGGACGATGGGCTGGCAGCCCACGTACCAGACCGAGGGCAAGATCTACGCGGCGTACGTGCTGAAGAACGTGAAGGACGCGAAGATCGGCATCCTGTACCAGAACGACGACTACGGGAAGGACTACCTGAAGGGCTTCAAGGACGGTCTCGGAGACGCGGGCAAGAAGCTCGTCGTGATGGAGCAGACCTACGAGGTGACCGACCCGACGATCGACTCGCAGATCGTGAATCTGAAGAACAGCGGCGCCAACGTCTTCTTCAACGTCACGATTCCGAAATTCGCGGTCCAGGCAATCAAGAAGGCGCACGACATCGGCTGGAAGCCCTTGCACATCCTGAACAACGTCGCCGCGTCGGTGGACGTCGTCCTGAAGCCGGCCGGCCTCGAGGCGTCGAAGGACCTCCTGACGGCGCTCTACCTCAAAGATCCGACCGATCCGCAGTGGAAGAACGACCAGGGCATGAAGGACTGGCTCGCGTTCATGCAGAAGTACTACCCCGAGGGCAACACGAAGGACGTCTTCAACGTCTACGCCTACACGGTGTCACAGGGCCTCGGGCAGGTGCTGAAGCAGTGCGGCAACGACGTCTCCCGCGAGAACGTCCTGAAGCAAGCGGCGAACATCAAGGACCTCGCCCTCCCGCTGCTCCTGCCCGGCCTCAAGGTGAACACGAGCCCGACCGATTTCTACCCGATCGAGCAGGAACAGCTCGCGAAGTTCGACGGCGAAAGGTGGGTGCTGTTCGGTGAGATCTACGACGCCGCGAAGATGAAGTAACGCTCACTCCACGCGGATCGGATGAGGGAAGAGCGCGTCCGGATCGGCATCTCGTCCTGGGTTGATGCGGCGTTGATCGAGGACGGCTCGTTCTATCCGCGGAAGTCGATGAGCGCGGAGGCCCGGCTGCGCTATTACGCGCGGTTCTTCGACACGGTCGAGGTCAACAGCGCCTACTACGCGATTCCCGACGCGCGGAACGCCCGGCTCTGGACCGAGCGGACACCTCCCGGCTTCCTCTTCAACGTCAAGGCGTACTCGCTCTTGACCGGTCACCACCCGCGCGCGGAGACCCTCCCGGCCGACGTCGAGGCCCTCCTGCCCGAGCGGCCGCGCCGGACGCATCGCGGCGAGATCGATCGCGCGAGCGTGCCGCCCGAAGCGATCGACGCCACGTTTTCGCTGTACCGCGCGGCTCTCGCCCCTCTCGCGGACGCCGGCAAGCTCGGCTACGTGCTCTTCCAGTTCGCGCCCTGGGTGCACTTCGACGATGCCTGGCTCGCGTACGTGGCGCGGCTCCCCGAGCGTTTGCCCGGGTTCACCATCGCCGTCGAGTTCCGGCACCGCTCGTGGTTCCCGGAGCACGAGTCCGAGACGCTGGCCGCCCTCCGGGAGGCGCGCATGGCCCACGTGATCGTCGATGGGCCCCGCATCGCCGGCGGCATTCCGCGCGTCACCGCCGCCACGTCGTCGACGGCCGTGCTGCGCCTCCACGGCCGAAATGTCGAGGGCTGGCTCCGACAGATGCGCGGCGAAGAGCCGCAGGTCCGCGAGAAGTACGACTACCTCTACACCGAAGACGAGCTGCGCGAGCTCTTGCCCGAGCTCGAACCGATCGCCGACGACGCGGAGCAGGTGCTCATCTCCTTCAACAACAACAACCGCGCCTACCCCGTGAAGAACGCGCTGATGATGAAACGGCTCCTGGGGCAGCCGGTCGTTTCCCATCCCGGCGTCGAGGCGGCCGCGCCGCGGTCGCTCTTCGATTGACGGCGAGATAGAGGCGGGCGCCGGGTTTCCTGGCGACCGCCGAACGTCGGGGGCATCGGGGGCGATGTCGGGCGCGTCCGCGCGCCTCTCGGGCGCGTCCGCGCGGCCCTCGGGCGCGTCCGCGCGGCCCTCGGGCGCGTCCGCGCGCCCCTCGGGGCCCCCGATGTAATCGGTTTTGGTAAAATCGGAGTCTCATGCCGCACGTGGAGCTACGCGGAGGTGAGGTCGACGGGCTCTCGCTGCACTACGTTGCCGAGGGCCGAGGTCCCGCCGTCGTCCTGGTCCACGGGCTCGGCAGCTTCGCCGAGTCGTGGCGCCACAACGTCCCTCCGCTCGCGACACGGGCCACCGTGTACGCGGTCGATCTGCCCGGCTTCGGACGCTCCGCGAAACCTCGCGCTCGCTACGGCCTCGGGTACCTGTCCGCGGCGCTGCGCGGCTTCATGGATGCGGTCGGCATCGCCCGGGCCTCGTTCGTGGGGCACTCGCTCGGCGGCGCGGTCAGCGTCACGCTGGCCTTGACGCATCCGTCGCGCGTCGAGCGTCTGGCGCTCGTCGGCGGACTGGTGCCCGGATTTCCGTACCGGCTGTCTCCCATCGCGCGGCTCGGCGCCTTCTACGGGCTCGGCGAGGTGTTCTCGCTCTGCGCCTGCGCCCCGCTCTACCGCGCGTCCATCGCGCGGTGCTTCCACACGCCGATGCCGGCCGAGGTGACGTTTCTCGTCGAATCCTCCTACGCGGAGCGCACCTGCGCCGCTGCGCGCGCCGCGTTCCTCGTGACGTTGCGCGACCTCAGAAGCGAGTTCACGCGACGGCTCGCCGACTACCGGCGCGCGATCGCCACGCTCGAGCTGCCCGTGCTCTTGATCCACGGCCGCCAGGACCCCGTGGTGCCCGCTCGCCACTGTGCGGACGCTGCGGGCGGGCTCCCGCGCGCGAGCGTGCGGTGGATCGACCGCTGCGGCCATTTCCCGCACATCGAACACGCGCCGACCGTGAACGACTGGCTGGCGCAGTTCCTCGTCGGCCGTCCGGCGCCGCGCTGAGGTCCGAACTGGCCGAGATCACTCCGCGCGACCTGAAGCAGCGGCTGGACGCGAACGATCATCCGGTCCTGCTGGACGTCCGCCAGGACTGGGAGACGCAGATCTGCCGGCTCGCGAACGCGGTCCACATCCCGATCGAGGAGATCGAGCTGCGCACCGAGGAGCTCGACCCGTCCGCCGAGACCGTCGTCTACTGCCATCAGGGCGTGCGCAGCGCGGCCGTCGCGGAGTACCTGCGGCAGCTCGGCTTCCGCGACGTGAAGAACCTCGCCGGCGGGCTCGACGCCTGGGCGAGGACGATCGATCCCACGATGCGCCGGTATTGATGGCCGCCGATCCGATCCGGATCGCGCGCGCCGGTGACGTCGTCAGGATCACCCTCGCTCGCCCTCCGCTGAACCTCTTCGAGCCCGAGCTGATCGCCGCCCTGAAACGAGCGTTCGACGATCTGGCGAGCGACCCCTCCGTGCGGGTGGCGGTCCTCACCGGCGAGGGACGCGCGTTCGCCGCGGGAATGGACGTGCGGGTCCTGCGCGCGCTCGACGTCGCCGCGGCCAAGCGTCTGATCACGTCGCTCGAAGCGGCGATCGGGGCCGTGCATCAGGCTCCGTTCCCCGTCGTCGCGGCCATCAACGGGCCCGCGCTCGGCGCCGGATTCGAGCTGGCCCTCGCGTGCGACATCCGCATCGCGGTGACGGGCGCGCTGTTCGGCCTGCCCGAAGTGCGCGTCGGCGTGCCGTCGGTCATCCAGGCGGCGCTCCTGCCGTCGATCGTGGGCCCTGGCCGCGCGGCGGAGATGCTCCTCTGCGGCGATCCCGTGACGGCCGAGCAGGCGTTCGCAGCCGGGCTCGTCAATCGCGTCGTACCGCATGATGCGCTCGCGTCGGCCGTCGATCAGGTCGTCGATCGGATTCTCGCCGGCGCTCCCGGAGCGATCCGACTACAGAAGGAGCTGATCGTCCGCTGGCGCACGACGGATCTCGCGACCGCCATCCAGTACGGCATCAACGCCTTCGCGACCGCCTACGCGATCGGAGAGGCCGAAGAGGGGGCCGCGGCGTTCCTCGAGAAACGATCGCCGCGCTGGAGCAGCGCACGAATGGGCGCCGCCACTCGGCCGGCGGCGCCCGACCACTGAATGCTTACGTCCGGCGACGCAGAAGACGGACGCCGACCAGGCCGAGTCCCACGGCGAGCATCGTGAGCGGCTCCGGGGCCGAGACCGTCGACACGCCGCCCGTCTGCACGGTGCTCGTGCCCATCAGCTGGAACGTGCCGATCGTCGTGCCGTTCGACACGACGAGCTGACCGTTGCTCTGATCGAAGGTGGCGGCGAACAGCGTCGTGCCGTGCGGCCGCACGGCCCCGTTCGTCTCCACCAGGTTGAAGGTGCCCGACGTGTCCCCGTTCGAGGTGCTGGTCTCGCCGCTGAGCGCCGCGGCGAACAGCGCCGTCCCGTGGGGCCGCACGGCCCCGTTCGTCATCAGATTCAACGTGCCCGACGACGACCCGGTCGAGGTGGTGGTCCCCTCGGTGAGGGCGGCGGTGAACAGCCCGGGCCGTGCGGCCGCACGGCTCCGCTGCCCTCGTTGGTGGTCCCCGTCAGGTTGAACGTGCCGGACGACGTCCCGTTCGAGACGGTGAGCTGGTTCGACTGCTGGGTGAACGTGGCGGCGAACTGCGCCGTGCCCCGTGAGTCGTTCGCGTTGCCGCTGTCGCCCATCCCGAAGGCCTGCGGCGCCACGACGAGAAGAACGAGAGAGTTGATCGCGACGATCGTCCTGAGGTGCATGACCGCACCTCCTTTCGGCCCGATGGATACTCAAGGAAC
>QHRT01000229.1:0-4052 GCA_003220195.1 Candidatus Rokuibacteriota bacterium
GCGCTCTCCTGCGTGGGGTCCCTGTGGGTGGCGCATCTCGGACCGGGCGAGGTCGTGCTGTTCGTGAGCCTGCTCTTCTACAGCGCCTTCACCTCGTCGCGCGGGACGCAGACGCAGGCCATCGTCGCCGACGCGGCGACCGACGAAGACCGCGACGCGGCCTTCAGCCTCTACTTCTTGCTGGGGTTCCTCTCGCAGCCGTTCTGGCTGCTCGTCACCGGGTACCTGATGGACAAGGCGGGCTTCGCCACCGCGCTGACGCTCCTGAGCGCGACGTACATCGTCGGCATCTTCATCGTCTCGTTCATGAAGGACGAGCGCTTGCCCGTGTCGGCGTAAATTCCTTCCCGGAGGTTCCATGACCCGCATTCCGCTCGTCACGAGAGATCAGGTCGCCGACCAGGAACAGCCCGTCTATGACGCGTTCATGGCCAGTCGGGGAAACCGGCCCAACGTCGGCCCGTACTCGCTGCTCCTGCACATGCCCGAGATGGCGCAGCGACTCGAAGCGCTGCGGCTCTATCTCCGTGACGAGCCGAGCCTCTCGCCGAAGCTCCAGGAGCTGGTCATGATCTCGGTCGCCAGGGAGATGGGCTGCGCCTTCATCTGGTACGCGCACGCCGCCTCGGCCCGGAAGGCGGGAGTGCGAGACGACATCGTCGACGCGATTCGCGAGCGCCGCCCGCTGGCCAACCTCGATCCCGACGAGCAAGCCGTCGTCAGCTTCACACGCGAGCTCCTCCAGACTCGCAAGGTCAGCCGGCCGACGTTCGAGGCCGCCACGGCGCGTCTGGGGCAGCGCGGGACGATGGCGCTGACGAACCTGATCGCCTGCTATGCGGTGCTGGCGTACAACATGAACACGTACGAGCTCCAAGCCCCCGCGCATCCGACGGAGCCGGCCTTACCGATCTGAGCGATCGCCTTACCGATCGGAGGCGATTGACAATCGCCGTCCTTTCGACGGTAATGACGGCTCCGGCGGCATTCCGACGCTGCCGGCGCGAAAGTTCCCGGTCGGGGTCATGATCGAGGCCATTGCGGCCCGTGTTCGTCTGACCTGCGAGGCGACGTTCCCGAGGTGAGACTTCTGCTGAGTCGGGTCTCGGCCATCTTCTTCGCGGGGATGATCATATTCAGTTTCCCTGCGCGGCCCGCGCGCGCCGACGAACGCACGGCCGGCGTCATCCGCAGCAGCGAGGGCGCGACCTTCGTGGCCCGGGCCGGGACGGACATCCCGGGGCGCGAAGGGTTCACGCTCCAGGAATCCGACGTCCTCCGGACCGGGCACGATGGCCGCCTGGGCGTCATCCTCAGAGACGACACCCGGCTTTCGCTTGGCCCGGACACCGAGATCAAGATCGAGCAGTTCGTCTTCGTGCCGAGCCGAAGCGCCTTTGGACTGGTGCTCCGAATGGCGCGAGGGGCCGCCGTGTACGTGTCGGGCAAGATCGCGGTGCTGTCGCCGAAATCGGCGCGCTTCGAGACCCCCGTGGCCACGCTCAGCACACGAGGCACGACCTTTGGCGTCATCGTCCGGCCGGACTGAGACCCTTCGTCGCTCGGCGATCGTCGCGTTTCTCGCGTGCACACTCGCGAGCGCGTGCGCGCATCCACCGCCGCCACCGCCGGCGCCGGTCGTCGTCGCTCCGCGCACCATCATCGTGCTCTTGCCTGACGAGAGCGGAACCACCGGCGCGATCGCCGTCTCCACGAGCGGAGGCACTCAGGAAGTCGACAGGCCGGGAGTGGCCGTCGGCGTCCGGACGGCGGCCGACGCTCCCGCGGCTCCGGTTGCCATGCCGGACGACGAAGTCCAGCGTCTCTTCGGCGCCGCGCTCGCCGCGCGACCCGCCGCTCCGGTGCGCTTCCTCTTCTATTTCGACGAGGGATCGGAAGAGCTGGTGCCCGCCTCTCGAGCGCTCCTGCCCGGCGTGCAACGGACGGTCAGCGAGCGGCGCGCCGTCGACGTGAGCGTCGTCGGCCACACCGACACGGTGGGCGACAAGAGATCCAACTACGCGCTGGGCCTGCGCCGCGCCGAGAAGGTCGCCGCGATCCTGAGAAACTTCGGCGTGGACTCGAAGATGCTCGAGATCACGTCGTTCGGCGAGGAAGACCTGCTCGTCAAGACGCCCGACAACGTGCGCGAGCCGGCGAACCGACGCGTGGAGGTCACGATACGGTGACCCGGCGAGCCGGGTTCCTGGCTCTCGCCGCCGGGTTGCTCGTTTCCCTCGCGGTCCACGCGCTCTACCTCTGGCCGCCCACGATCCTGGCCCGCGCCGACCAGAGCGTCTACGACCTCTTTCTCGGCCTCATGCACACGGGCGCGACCTCCGGTCGCACCGTGATCGTCGACATCGACGAGCAGAGCCTGTCGGAGTTCGGACGATGGCCGTGGCCCCGGAGTCAGCTCGCGCGTCTCCTCGATGCGATCCGGGTGCAGGGGGCGGCAGGTGTCGCGCTGGGCATGATGTTTCCGGAACACGACGATCCGACGAGCGATCAGAAGCTCGCCGACGTGCTACGCGCTCCCATCTTCGTCGTCGGGTACGCGTTCACATTCGGCGGACAGGGGACCGACGAGAAGCCGTGCGTCCTCCATCCGGTCAGCTCGGTCGCCCGGAGTGACGCGAGAAGCGGGAACCGGACGGACCAGCTCTTTCGAGCGACCGGAGCCGTCTGCAACGTCGCCATCATTTCGGAGGCGGCCAGCGGATCCGGATTCGTGAATGCCGCGCCCGACGACGACGGCATCTTCCGCCGGGTTCCACAGCTGGTCGAGTACGACGGCCGCGTCTATCCGAGCCTTGCTCTCGCCGTGCTCATGCGGGTTCTCGACGCCCACCCGGTCACCGTCGACAGCGCGGGACCCGACGCCCGGTCTCTCCGTGTCGGCGCGGCCTCCGCTCCGCTGGACCGGCGCGCCAACCTGCTCCTGCACTTCCGCGGCGGGCGGCGAACGTTTCCGTACGTCTCCGCGTCCCAGATTCTGAGCGGACGTCTCGCCGCGGGGAGCCTGCGCGACAAGATCGTCTTCCTCGAGACCTCGGCGCTCGGGATCCGAAGAGAGCTGGCGACACCCGTGGATCCGCTCTTCCCCGCGGTCGAAGTTCACGCGACCGTCGTCGACAACCTCATCACCGGAGACGCGTTCGCGCGTCCCGGGTGGGCGAGCGCCGTCGAGATGGCGCTGATCCTGGTGCTCGGCGTCGGCACGGCGTCGCTGGTCGCGTGGATGCGCCCGGGCGTGGCCGCGCTCCTCGTGGCGCTGGCCGGCATCGTCGTGTGGCTCGCGACCGCCCAGCTCTTCCACGCGGCGAGACTCGTGATCTCGCCGCTCTTCCCGAGCATCGCGCTCGGAGGAAGCCTTACCGTCGTCGCGATGCTGAACGTGTTGATCGAGCGGCAGCGTTCCGCGGCGAGTCACCGGACGGCCAGGGAGCTTCTCGATCAGGTGGACGAGCGCCGGCGCCGGGAAGAGGCCGCCCGCGAAGCGAACCGGGCGAAGTCCGAATTCCTGTCGCGCATGAGCCACGAGCTGCGGACACCGCTCAATGCCATTCTCGGCTTCGGGCAACTGCTGGAGCTCGACGCCACGTCGGAAGACCAGCGCGAGAGCGCCGAGCAGATCGTCAAGGCCGGCCGCCACCTGCTCGCGCTCATCGACGAAGTCCTGGACATCAGTCGGATCGAGGCGGGCCGCCTGCGACTGACCACCGAGGTCGTTCCGGTGGCCGGTGCGATTCGACAATGCCTCTCGCTCGTGGGCCCGCTCGTCCAGGCGCGCAAGATCGAGCTGCGGGCGGAGGGCGTGGACCACCGGTGGTCCGTGCTGGCCGACCGCAAGAGGCTCGACCAGGTGCTGCTGAACCTCGTGTCCAATGCGGTCAAGTACAACCGCGAGCACGGCACCGTGACGGTGACCGCCGAACGCCCCGCCAGGGATCGTCTCCGCCTCCACGTCATCGACACGGGCCAGGGAATCGCGGCCGACAAGCTCTCGCTCGTGTTCACTCCGTTCGAAAGGCTCGGCGCCGAGCGGAGCG
>QHRT01000229.1:4062-9354 GCA_003220195.1 Candidatus Rokuibacteriota bacterium
AAGCAGCTGGTCGAGGCGATGGGCGGGTCGATCCACGTCACCAGCGTGCTCGGTGAAGGCAGCACCTTCACGGTCGAGCTCGCTCTCGCCGATCCCGCTGCGCCGGGCTCCGAGATGACGAATCCGGAGGACCGCGCCGGATCGCATCCCTCATCGATACCGCTCACGGTGCTCTACGCCGAGGACGACCCTTCGAACGTCCGCCTCATGGAAGGCATCCTCCTCAGGCGACCCGGCATCCGTCTCGTCGTGGCGTCGAACGGCGGGGCGGCGCTCGAGCTCGCTCAAAAGCATCAGCCGGACCTGGTGCTGCTGGATCGTCACCTGCCCGACATGACCGGCGACGAGGTGCTGAAGCGTCTGCTCTCCGACCCCCAGACGAAGCAGGCCGCCGTCGTGTTCCTGAGCGCCGACGCGACCGCCGACGTCCCGCTGCCGCTCCTGACCGCTGGCGCGCGCGCATATCTCACGAAGCCGGTCTACGTTGCGGAAGTTCTGAGCCTCCTGGACGAGATCGCCGCGAAAAAGGCCACGTCGGCCGTCTGAGTCGACGGCCCGGCATTTGCCGCTGTCGATCCAACGGTTCTCCGTTCGACTTACCGCTGACGCAAGAATCGCGGGCCAGAGGAGACGGCAATGGCAAAGATGGGACAGAGGATCGGCGTGTGCTTGTGGTTCGACGGCAAGGCCGAAGAGGCGACCAGGTTCTACGTGTCGGTCTTCAAGAATTCGAAGCTCGGGACGATCACCCGCTATGACGAGGAGGGGGCCAGAGCTTCCGGCCAACCGAAGGGCTCGGTGATGACGGTGTCGTTCGAGCTCGACGGGCAGGAATTCCTCGGCCTGAACGGCGGGCCGCTCTTCAAGTTCACGGAAGCGATGTCTCTCGTCGTGAAGTGCGAGACCCAGGAGGAAGTCGACCACTTCTGGCAGGGGCTCACCGCGGATGGCGGCCAGGAAGTCCAGTGCGGCTGGCTCAAGGACCGGTTCGGCGTGCCGTGGCAGATCGTGCCGACTGTGCTCCCCGAGATGCTGCAGGACCGGGACCCCGAGAAATCCCGGCGCGTGATGGCCGCGATGCTGACGATGAAGAAGCTCGACATCGCGGTGTTGAAGCGAGCCTACGAGGCGCGGACGGCGGCGTAGTGCGCTCGACGATCAGATCGCGCGGAAGCGACCGTCCTTGCCGAGGAGATGGACCGGCTCGATGACGACGGCCTGCGCGGGGTCCGCGACGGCGCGGCCGATCTCGTAGCACTCGACGTTGTGCCGCTTCAGGATCTCCGTCGCGTGCGCGACGTGATCGCCGCGATGGGAGACGACCAGGCAAAAGCCGACGCCCATGTTGTACACGCGGTACATCTCCTCGGTACTGACGGACGCCTCGCGCTGGATCACGCCGAAGATCGGCTGCGGCTCGGGGAGGAAGTGGATCAGGTAGCCGGCGTCCGACGCGACGCGTAGCAGGTTGAGGAGCCCGTCGCTCGTCACGTGGATCAGGGCCTTCACGTCGACGCCGGCGTTCAGAACCTCGACGACTTCCTTGACGTAGATGCGGGTCGGCACGAGCAGCTCGTCGCCGAGCGTCTGGCCGAGCTCGTCGAAACGCGTCGTCACCGCGTGCTTCTTCAAGAGCCGTCGGGCCAGCGTCATCCCGTTGCTGTGAATGCCGCTCGAACGGAGGCCGAGGACGACGTCGTCCGGCTCGATGTCGCGCCCGATACGGATCTGATCGAGGGGGACGGTGCCGACGGCCGTGCCGGCGAGATCGAATCCGTAGCCGGCGCGCTCGCCCTTGATGATGTCCCGCACCTGCGCGATCTCGCCACCCGGAATCGTGATCCCCGCGGTGATTGCGCCTTTCGCCAAGCCCTGAGCGAGCTCGGTGAGCAGCCGAGGATTCGGTTGCTGGACCGCGATGTAGTCCACCATGCTCAACGGCTCAGCGCCGACGCAGAGCACGTCGTTCACGTTCATCGCGATACAGTCGATCCCGACCGTGTCGTACCGATCCATCAGCTGCGCGATCAGGAGCTTGGACCCGACGCCGTCCGTCGAGATCGCGAGGCCGATCCCCCCGACGTCGATCACGTTCGCGAAGTATCCGAAATCGAGCTCGACGTGCCCGAGGCCCGCCGGACGGGTCGCGAGCGTCTCGCGAAGGTGGTGAACGAGGCTCTTGAGTCCGGATTCTTCCTTGTCGGTGTTGACGCCGGAGGTGGCGTAGGAGGCGCGCCGGGGACGGCTCTCTCCCGAGGGTGAACGTGGTGACGTGGTGCCCCTGCGAGTCGGCATGACCGATCGGGCGCAGTATACGAGGTTCCATTTCGCGCGACACTCGAATCATGGATGGTGATGCGGCCGCGGTGCGCACAGCGCCCTCGGGAACGGGCGTCGCCCTGGTCGGTCTGATCGCGCTCGCGATCGCGCAGGGGATCGGACGGTTCGCCTTCACGCCGATCCTGCCGATGATGATGCACGACGCCGGCGTGTCGGTTGCCGGTGGCGGCTGGCTCGCGGCGGTGAACTATCTCGGCTACCTCGCCGGCTCGGTGTCGGCCATGTCGCCGCGCGCCCGTCCTCGACAGGCCATCCACGCGGGTCTCGTCCTGATCGTCATCACGACGATCGGGATGGGACTCACGCACCGGTTCCCGGCCTGGGTCGCCCTCCGCCTGCTGGCCGGAGTCGGAAGCGCGTGGGTGCTCATCTTCGTCTCGGCGTGGTGTCTCCAGAGACTCGCCGTCGTGGGACGCCCGCTCCTGAATGGCGTCGTCTTCGCCGGCGTCGGCTCGGGTATCGCCGTCGCCGGCACGACGTGTCTGATCCTCATGAGCGCGAACGCGAGCGCGGCCGACGCGTGGCTCTGCCTTGGCGGTATCGCGCTGGCCGCCACACTGGGCATCTGGCGTCCGTTCGGCGCGGACCACACCCAGCCGATCGACGGACACCGTCGACAGGACATCGACCGGCCGGCGTGGAATCGCGAATGGATGCGCATCGTGCTCTGCTACGGCACGTTCGGATTTGCCTACATCATTCCCGCGACGTTTCTGCCTGTCATGGCTCGATCTGCGGTCGCCGACCCGCGGCTCTTCGGGTGGTCGTGGCCGATCTTCGGTGTCGCAGCCGCGTTGACCCCGCTCGCAGCCGCCCTGTGGTCCGATCGCTTCGGCAGCCGCCGGGTGCTCGCGCTCGCGCAGATCGTCATGGCCATCGGCGTCATCGTCCCGGTCTTCTGGCCCGGCCTCGGCGGCATCGTCGTCGCCGCGCTCCTGGTCGGCGGGACGTTCATGGTGGCCACCATGGCCGGGCTGCAAGAAGCGCGAGTCCTCGGAGGTGGGCACGCGACCGTCCTGATGGCGGCCGTCACGACCGCGTTCGGTCTCGGCCAGATCGTCGGCCCGCTCGCGGTGAGTGGCCTCAGCGGCAGCGACGGGAATTTTTCTCGACCCCTGCTGATCGCCGGCGCGTCGCTGGTGGCGAGCGCCATTGCGCTCGTCCCCGGCCCGTCGCGCCCTCGCTGCTATACTTCGCGTCACCTGGAGGGCTCACGATGAACGACCACTCGATGATCATCGTCCACCCCGCGGCCGAGGACGTCGTGCGCACGCTGGGGTTGGCCGCGCGTCTGCCGTCGCTTCGCGGCGCGCGCCTCGCCATCATCGACAACTCGAAGCACAACGCCGATGGCTTCCTCGCCACCCTCGAGACGCTGCTCACTCGCGACTACGGCGTCGAGCGGGTGGAGCGCTATCGAAAGACGAGCCCGAGCGTTCCCACGCCGCCCGAGATCCTGGCCCGCCTCGCCGGGTCGTGCGACGCCCTGGTGCACGGCGTCGCCGACTGAGGGTCGTGCGTCACGTGGGGTCTCCACGACAGCGTCGAGATGGAGCAGCAGGGACGGCCGGCAGTGACGATCGTGACGGAGGCGTTCACGGCGGCGGCCGTCGCGCGCGCGGCCGCGCTCGGCCTGCCTGATCATCCGCGCGTGACCGTCGCGCATCCGCTCGCGAGCCGGCGCGGCGACGAAGTCGAGCACATGGCGACGGCCGCGGTGGCCTCGGTGGCCGCGGCGATCGTGAAACGCTAGATGCCGGCGGCGTCGCGCGCGTCGAGGCGAGCGATCGGCGGCGACTTCCTGGACGCCGTCCGCTATCTCGAGTCCGAGGGCTGGACCGATGGGCTGCCGGTCATTCCGCCGACGGAGCCGCTCGTCGGCGAGACGTTGCGATACACGAAACGTGCGCCCGACGAAGTGCTCGGTCAGATGGAGCCGCTGCGCGGCACGGTGACCGTCGAGAAGGTGGCGGCCAACGCCGTCATGGCCGGATGCCTTCCCGAATATTTTCCGGTCGTGCTCGCCAGCGTCCGCGCCGTGCTGCAGCCGCAGTTCCACGTCGGCTCCACCGCGTGCACGACGGGCGGCTCCGCGCCGGTCATCATCGTCAACGGTCCCGTGGCCGCGCGGCTCGGCATCAGCGGTGGCACCGCGTGCTTCGGCGGCAACTTCAAGCCGAACGCGACGATCGGCCGGGCGCTCCGGCTCGTCATGCGCAATCTCGGCGGCGCCAAGCCCGATGGCATGGAGAAGTCCACGCAAGCGTGGCCGGGGAAGACGGTCGGTTGCTGCTTCGCGGAGAACGAGGAAAGATCGCCGTGGGAGCCGTTCCACGTCGAGCGGGGGCACGCGCGCGAGACGAGCACGGTCACCGTGCTGGCGACGCGCGGCATCTATCCGGTCACGGAAGGCACGCAGACGCAAGGCGAGGGCATCGTCGAGACGGTGGTCCGGGCCATGCGCTACGTCGGAACACCGATCTTCCATCAGATGCGGAATCGCCTCCCGGTGATCGTGGCGCTCTGCCCCGAGCACGCTCAGGAGATTGCGCGCGCCGGATTCGGGCGCCGTGAATTGCGCGAACGGCTGCATGCCGAGGTGTGGCTCCCGGTTGGCGAGTTGATCGGGCGCGTCTACTACGGAACGCGGGCGTGGCCGGAGTGGATCGACGAATCGAATCCCGACACGCGGGTGCCGATGGTGCTGAGCCCCGACGACATCTGGCTCGTCGTCGCCGGCGGTGACGGGCGACACAGCGCCTGGATGCCGGCGTGGGGCGTCTGCCAGGGCGCGACCGAGGTCATCGAAGAAGTCTAGCTGCCGTGCTCGTCCCCACGCGAGTCGCGGCCCGGAGGTCGCGTCTCGCGATCCCGGGCCGCTCCCGTGAGCAACGGTCAGCGATCGTCGCCCTGCTGCGGGCGATCAGTCTTCCGTTGACGACCGCCCTGGTG
>QHRT01000250.1:0-4523 GCA_003220195.1 Candidatus Rokuibacteriota bacterium
CGGCTCCCACATGGCGTGTCCTCCCAATCAACCTCTCCATTCGTAGAGCACGTCGGGCTCGCCCTCTTCGTTGCCGGTGCCGTCGCCGAACGCGACGGCGCGGAACCCGTGCTTCTCGTAAAAGTCCCGCGCCGGCTCGTTCGACTGGAACGTGTAGAGACGGAGCACGCGCCGCTGGCGTTTGCACTGCGCGAGCAGGCGTGTGCCGACGCCGCGGCGCTGGTGCCCGGGCAGGACATAGAACAGGTCGACGAAGTCGTCGCGCAGGACCGCGATGGCCACGATGCGGTCGTCGATCACCGCGACCCAGACCTCCCGCTCCACGAGCACGATCGACGCGACCCATTCGCGCACGTCGTCGTCCGTGTGTCGCACGCGCGGAATGTACGGCGCCGCGGCGCGTCGGCTGATGAGATAGACCTCCGCGACGTCCGCGGCGTCGTCGGTGGTCGCTCGACGGAGCCGGGCCGCATCGAGCACCGGGCGTCTCACTGCCTCACCTGATCACCGGAGCGCTACGATTGCGCGCCAGTCCATTTCGGGGGCCCCACCTGATTTAGCGAAGCTCGATCACGATGTTGCCGTACGCGTCCAGCGCGCCCGTCGCCTGCGGGGGGATCACGCACGTCGCGTCGTACTCCTCGACGATGGCGGGGCCGTTCACGGCGCTCGCGAGATCGCCTCGCCGGAGCACTGGCGTGTCGAGCCAACCATGCTCCGCGCCGAAGTACACGCGCCGGGGCGTCAGACGGTCGGCGCGCATCTCCCGGTCCACCACGATGCGCTCCGGCACGCGCGGGCGATCCGGGATGCCCTGCGCGAACACGCGAAGGCTCACCAGCTCGACCGGCTCGTCCGGCCCCGCGCGATGGCCGTACACGCGCTCGTGCTCCTGACCGAACGTCTCTTCGAGTCGCGCGATCGCCGCGGCGTCGAGCCGTCCGGACGCAAGCGGCACCGTCAGCTCGAACGACTGGCCGTGATAGCAGAGATCCGCGGCGCGCCGGAGGCGAACGGCGGCGCCGGTGAATCCCTCCGACGCGAGCTGCGCGAGCGCGTCATCTTCCATCTTGCCCACGAGCGTGTTCAGCTCACCGAAATCGAGCGTGCGTGTCTGACGGCGATACGTGCGGACGTAATGATGCTCGACGTCGCCGTAGAGCAGCCCGAACGACGAGAACAGCCCCGGCGCGGGCGGCACGACGATCTTCAGCATCTCGAGCTGGCGCGCCATGCCGGCGGCGAAGAGCGGACCGTTGCCGCCGAACGCGAACAGCACGTACTCGCGCGGGTCGCGGCCCCGCTCGCTCGACACGGCCTTGAGCGCCCGGATCATGTTCGACGCCGCGATCAGGTGCGCGCCGTACGCCGCCTCGGCGACACCGAGCCCCATCGATCTCGCGATCCGTGACTCGAAGACTTCCTGGGCGCGGCGGGCATTGAGCTTCACCGTACCGCCGACGAGATGCGCGGGATTGATGTAGCCGAGAATGACGTTCGCGTCGGTGATGGTCGGGTCGGTCCCGCCGAGGTCGTAACAGAGCGGTCCGGGAAACGCGCCCGCGCTTCGTGGCCCGACCTGGAGCGAGCCGCCGGCGTCGATCCAGACGATCGAGCCGCCGCCGGCGCCGACCTCCGCGAGATCGATCGCCGGCACACGCAGCAGGTACCCGGCGCCGGTCAGGAGCCGCGACCCGAGCATGATGCCGCCGCCGACCGAGTATTCGGCGGCGCGGTTGACCTCGCCGTCCTCGATGATCGACGCCTTCGCGGTGGTCCCGCCCATGTCGAACGTGATCACCTTGCCGAGCCCCATCTGCCGCGCCAGCGCCTGGGAGCCGACGACACCGGCCGCCGGGCCGGACTCGATGATGTGCATCGGCATGCTGGCGGCGGCCTCGTCGGTCATGAGGCCACCGTTCGATTGCATGATGAGCAGCGGAGACCGGATCCCGATTTTGCCGAGCCCTTCCCGCAGCGTCGCGAGATAGCGCTGGACGACGGGCATGACGTACGTGTTGATGACGGTCGTCGACGTGCGCTCGTACTCGCGGATCTCGGGCAAGACCTCCGAGCTGATGCACACCGGCAGGCCGGGCGCGCGCCGCGTGACGATCTGCTTGATGCGCTCCTCGTGCACCGAGTTCGCGTACGCGTTGATGAGACAGACCGCGAGCGCTTCGATCCCTTCACCGATCAACCGGTCGACGGCCTGCTCGACCTCGGCCTCGTCGAGCGGGATCCGGATCTCGCCCTGCGCGTTGATGCGCTCGGTGACCTCGAGCCGCAGATACCGTTCCACCAGCGGCACGGGCTTCTCCCACGCGAGGTCGTAGAGACGCGGCATGCGGAGCCGGCGGATCTCGAGCACGTCGCGGAAGCCGCGGGTCGTGATGAGACCGGTCCGGGCGCCCCGAAGCTCGAGGATCGCGTTCGACGCGACCGTGGTGCCGTGGAGCAGCTCGCTCACGTCGGCGCCGCCGAGTCCGGTCTCGCCGAACAGCTCGCGCACGCCGTCCACGATCGCGCGGGCGTAGTCGTCCACGCTGGACGAAACCTTCTTCGTGTGCACGCGTCCCTCGGGGTCGAGGAACACGATGTCCGTGAACGTGCCACCGATGTCGACGCCGACGCGAAAGGGCATGGTGGTTACAGCGCGCCGTCGTCGCGCAAGCGCGCGAGCGAGCGGTCGAACGCGTCGACCATCCGGTCGATGTCGGCATCGGTCATCGCGCCGTTGAGCCAGCCGATTCCGGAGCCGCGGTTGTAATCGACGCCATGCATCAGCATCGCCAGGTGATGGCGCACGCGCGCTCGTAGAGCGCCCGCGACTTCGGTCGCTCCGCCGCGTACTCTTCCTCGATCGTCAGCGCCTTCGTCACGCTCATGTCGTCCTCTCGTTCCGGATTCCCGGTGATCGCATCAGCCGCCCGAGGTCACTCCGAAGTGACGACCTTTGGCGCGGCGCCGTCCGCCAGGTACACGCGCGAGATCCGCGGACCGATCACGGTCGCCACGTTGACGGACGCGCGTCGATGGTGCGCCGCGACCTCGTCGACGGTGATGCGTTGATCGCCCTGCTGACCGATGATGACGACCTCGTCGCCGATGGCGGCGTCGGGAATCCCGGTCAGGTCCACCCGCGTGTGCTCGAGCGACGGTCCGGCGGGAATCGGCGCCACGCGGCCGCGGACCAGCACGCGCCCGGCGTGCAGGTCGAGCATGCCGTCCGAGGAGCCGATCGGGATCACGCCGAGCCTCATGCCGGGCGAGATCGGAAACGGCGCCTCGGCGGCGAACTTTTCGCGCGGCGTCAGATCCTTCACCGTGATCAGCCGGCTCTTCAGGGCGCCGAAGGCCGGACGCAGCTCCACGGAGAATTTTTCGCCAGTGCCTTCCGGCACACCGTACAGCAGGCGGCCCGGGTCGACGGCGTTCAGGTACGTGTCCGGGTGGTCGAGCACGAGCGGCGTGCTCGCGGCGAGTCGAACGGGAATGTCGACGCCGAGCGCGGCGAGTGCGTCCAGCACCGTCGTGAAGCGCGCGAACTGCCAGGCGATGTAGTCGCGTGCGCCGTGCGCGTGCAGGTGCGCGGACACGCCCTCGAGCCGGAGGCGCGGCAATTCGAGGATCGCCTGGATCGTCTTCGCCGCCTGATCGGCCGGCACGCCGAGCCTTTCGAGTCCGACGTCGACTTTCACGAAGACCGGGTACGGCGCGGACGACGCCGGCACCGCGTCGGAGAACACGCGTGCGCCGTCGAGGTCGACCAGCGTCGGGGTGAGCCGGTGCGCGATCATCTCGCGCGCCATCTCGGGCAGCGCATTCGGATAGACCAGGATGGGCAGCGTGATGCCGCGCGTTCTGAGTCGAATGGCGTCGCCGAGGTCGGCGAGGCCGAGTGCGTCCGCGCCGTGCGCCGCGAAGATCTCGGCCATCGCGAGACTGCCGAAGCCGTAGCCGTTCGCCTTGACGACCGCGAAGATCTTGCGAGCGGGCCCGACGAGCCGGCGTACCGTCCGAAGATTGTGCACGACGGCGTCGACGTCGACCTCGAGCCAGGTGGGACGATGCATCGCGATCCTCCCCTGCGCACACGCGCGGAACACACGCTTGCCGTTCGTTGGGTTGTCCCGAACGTAGGCGGACGACGGAACCCTGTCAAGGGCGCGGCGAATCGCCTGCGGCTGCTCGTCGCGGGCCGCAGCAAACCGCGGTATAAGAGGCCATGCCCGACGCGCTCGGCTACCGCGTCAAGTTCGGTGTGCTCGTGCCCTCGACCAACACGATCGTCGAGCCGGACTTCTACGCGATGGCGCCGCCCGGCGTCACGCTGCACGTCGGGCGCATCTTCATCGAAAACCAGACGATGGACGACGACGCCAGCTTCGAGAAGCTGATGCTGCAGATCCGCGCGTCGATCGCCCGCGCCGTCGCCGACGTCATGAGCTCGGAGCCCGATGCGCTGATCATGGGCATGTCGTCGGAGACGTTCTGGGGCGGCAAGAAGGGCAACGAGGAGT
>QHRT01000250.1:4611-10324 GCA_003220195.1 Candidatus Rokuibacteriota bacterium
CGCGCTCGTCGGATTACGATGCCCGACCGAGGTCGGCATCGCGCACGTCGACGAGGCGACGCTGCGGCGCGCGATCGTCGAGGTCAACCGCGACGACGTCGACACGATCGTCCAGGTCGGCACGAATCTCTCCATGCTGCGGCTCGCCGACGAGGCCGAGCGCTGGCTCGGTAAGCCGGTGATCGCGATCAACGCCGCCACGTTCTGGAACGCCCTCCGGGAGAACGGCATCACGGACCGCCGGAGCGGCTTCGGGTGTCTGCTCAGAGAGCATTGACACGACCATCGAACAAGCCCTACCTGGTGCAGGCGGACCAGGTTATCCGGTAGGCAATCGATCCAGCGCGCCCAGCCGGATGATCGTCCGGCGGATCGTCCCTTCACCGACCGTCACGTCTCCCGCGCGCGCCTCGACGCGGAACTGCAGCCGTCGGTCGTCGACCGCGATCAGCTCCGCGCTGATCCGAACGCGCGTGCCGAGCGGCGCGGCGGCGCGGTGCCGCACGAAGATCTCGTAGCCGACGGTGGTGTGATCCACCGGCAGGAACGGCCGCGTCACTTCCTGCGCCGTCTCCTCCATCTGCATGATCATCGCGGGCGTCGTCATGACGCGCTGCCGACCGCCGACGTGCGCGGTCGTCATGGCGTCGGTCACCACGCACTCGCTCTCGCCCCGCAACCCGCGGCGGATGCCGTCGGAGATCTTCGCGCTCACCCGGTCACTGTACCGTTCTTCGGACATTCCCCCGGAACGCTCCGTCGAGGCGACGACGCGCAGGATTCGGGCGGGGCGGTCACTCCCGCGCGAAGCGGCAGACCGTCGCGCCCGACAGACGCACGAAGTCGCTCGTCCGCATGGTGATCGACACGGAGTTGCTGCCGGCGTTGAACGCGATGCGCTCGGTGCGGGTCAACGCCTCGTCCACCAGCACTGGAAGGCCGAAGAGATTGCCGAACGGCGGGACGGCGCCGGGAACGCACCCGGTGACGTCGTGCAATTGCTCCGGGGTCGCGAACGTCAGCTTTCGCGTCCCGAGCGCCGCCCGCAACGCGGCGTTGTCCGCGCGCAGATGCGCGGGCAGCACGCAATGGACGTACCGGTCCTCCGCGCGCACCACCAGCGCCTTCGCGCCCTCCTCGAGCCTCGTGCCTCGCGCGGCGGCCGCTTCGGCGCTGGTGCGGACCGGCACGTGCTCGATGATCTCGAAGACCGCGCCCGCGTCTCGCAGCCACCGCTCGAGCCGGTCCGTGAGGCTCGTCCGCCCTTCAGACTCTGCACTCATCCTGTTGAACTTGCCGCATTCACGAGCTGGTGTCACTCGTGATTTCGGACGGCGCAGAACCGATCACGCTTCGGAGGCGTCGACGCGCTCGTCCCCGCTCACCGGAACCCCGCGATCAGCGCGATGCCCGCGATGATCAGCGCCGACGCGAGCACGATCCGCCAGGTCACGCGCTCCAGGTCGCGCAGGAAGATCAGCGCCAGCACGATCGTGAAGAGCGGCTGCGAATGCACGAGCGGCGAGACGACGGAGACCTGCCCCGTGGCCAGCGCGCGCCACATCAGCAGATACGCGACGCCTTCGCACGCGCCGGCGAGCGCGAACAACCTGAATACCGGACCATCCGGAAGCGTGCGGCCGGCGCCGCCCAGCGCAGCGAAGCTCCACATGACGACGACCGACGTCGCCGTGGCCACCGCGGACGCCATGACGGGATTGTCGAAATTGTGAAAGCCGTATCGACTGATCACGTCGCGGAACGCGAAGCCGAACGCCGCCAGGAACGGAAAGACCAGGTGGCGCCGCTGCCAGGGACGCTCGTCGCGCCCGCGCGCCGAGAGGAGCGCGCTGCCGGCCACCACCGCGACTGCGCCCAGGATCACCCGCGAGCCGGGGCGCTCGCCCAGGACCAGCACCGCCAGCCCGACCGCCACGAGCGGCTGCGTCGCGACCAGCGTGGTGGCCCGCGACACGCCGATCGTGTGGACGCCAAGGTAATACAGGAGCCGCGCGAGGCCGGGCGCCACCAGGCCGGCCGCGACGAACGGAAGGATCCGCCACGTGAGCACGGCCGACAGCGGCTCGGTCGCCACGGCGACGGCCCACACGAAGATCGTGGTGAACGTCACCGAGAACACCGCGGCCATCTGCGGGCGGGCGTACTCGAACGCGCGCTTCAGCACGATCGACGCCACGGCGAACGCGAACGCCGCCGCGAGCGCGTAGAGCGCCGGCGACATGCCGCCCGATCACCGTGGCATGCGAGGTGCGCGTCGAGAGAGGATCCAGATCAGTTCGGACTGCAGAGCAGCGTCGAGAAGATGATGTCGAAGCGGGCCGACTCGGGCGACACCCACTGGCTCAACTCCTCGCCGCACGCGCAGGTGACGCAGACGGTGTAGCCCTCCGCAGTCGGTGGTTCCACGGTGCCCGTGACCTTGCCACAGGCCTTGTGCACCTCGACGAACTCCTGGATCTGTCGGAAGACGCCCAGCCCGGACATGCCGTTTCACGGTGCAAGGCCGGCACCATTCCGGGCCGGGGCCACGAACGACGCGCCGTTCCACACTTGGCAAAGTTATCAGGGCAATTCCGTACCTCGAATCGTAGGCAGGCGATTGAACACGGCTGCAGCGATCCATCCATGGTCGGGGTCAATCGGTTCGAACGGCGACCGCGGACGCGAGACGCCGCCGCGGCTCGCGTACGTAGCCGAGCATCAGGGCGAGGCCGATCATCCCGCACGTGACGGCGATCACGAACACCGTCTCGAATCCGCGCGCATCGGCGATGAACCCCGCGGTCAGTGGCGCGCCGAATGCGAGCGGCGCGACGAACGTGCTGCCGAGACCGACGTAGGTCGGTCGCTCTTCCGGCGCGGGAGCGAACTCGAGCAAGACGTTCAAGTTGGACACGGTCGCCGCCGCCTGCGCCACGCCGGCGAACGCGAACAGCACGCTGAAGCCTGAAAGCGTCGTGGCGGTGAGTCCGATCACGTTGGCGAGCGTCATCGCTCCCGCGCCGATCACCATGACGGCGCGATGGCCCACGCGGTCGGCGATCCACCCGAGCACCAGCGTGCCCGCCAGCTGGCCCGCGAAGAGCGTCGTCGTGAAGGCGCCGACCCATTCGGGGGGAGCGGCGTGCGCCTTCAACGCATACGCCGTGAAGAACCCGCTCGCCATCGTTCCGAGGAGCAGAAACGCTCGCGCGGCGAGGAACCAGGAGAAGTTGGGGTCGCGACGCAACACGGCCGGCATCGTGCGCAGGTAGGCGCCGAGACGCCGCCGCGGCGCGGGCTCGAGCACGTCCGGCTCGCGGACGACCGCCAGCGCCACCCACGAGACGGCCATGAAGCCCGCGGCGATCGTGAAGCAGAGGCCATAGCTCTGCGGCGCGCTGACGCCGCCGAGGATCCGCGCGGTCGCGAAGCTGCCGGCGAGCCCGCCGACGGCGGCGACGAGATTCGACATCGCGAAGAACCGGCCGCGAAGCTCCGTCGGGATGGTGCGCCCGACGACGTCCATCCACGCGGGCATCAGGATGCCGCCCGTCGTCGCGAGCGCGGTGAGCGACAGGAGCACGACCGCGAGGGCCAGCGCCGGAGCGCTGTCGGCGATCGTGAACGCGACTGCCGCGAGCAGCAAGAACGGCACGCGTTCCCAGACCGTGTACCGGAGCACGAACGGCAGGCGACGCGTCAACGACTCGGTGTGGCCCGCAGCGAACAGCGAGGGCAAGAACCATCCCGTCGTCATCACCGCCGGGATGGCGCCGATCACCGCGTTCGGCGCGCCGAGATACACCGCGAACGCCGGCAGGACCGTCGTGGCGGAGGCGAACGAGAGGCCGATCATGAACAGCGAGAAATCCGCGCCGAGCGCCACGACGTTGTGACGGAGGTGATCGCGAGCAAACGATTCCGGGCTCGCGGCGCGGACGCCGTTTCCTCGCACGATGAGCGAGATCTTACGTCAGGCCGGCCGTTTGAGCGCCGACCGCCGCCGGGCCGGCTTCTTCGCGATTTCCGGCAACGCCTCGTCCGGGTTGAGCAGACGCTTGGCGAGGTAGTACTTCTTCGGCCGCCGGCGCCCGGCGATCATGCGGCCGCGCTCGCGCGTGAGCCGGTGCTCGAGCGCCGCGAGCGCGCCGTCGAAAGCCAGCCGTTCGGTGGACGCCCGGTGCTCGACGTGCACGGTCGGGCGGCGCGGCAATTCGATGGTGATCCCGCACTTCATCGCGGCGCCACCGCCCTTCGGCCCGTTTTCATCGACGAACCCGATCCGCGCCGCGACGGGCTCCGGCCGATGCCCGTCGAATATCGCCGTGATCTTCTTCGTGATCAGCGTCCGGAGCGCCGAACGGGAATTGAGCCCCGCGATCTCGAACGTCATCGGCGACCTCCTGCTCGAGAGTCTTCACCAGCCGCCCTCTCATTCTCCCCAGAGTCAGAATCTCGAGCAAGGGCGATGCCGCCGGCACTCCGGATGCTGGCTTACGACGCGTTACCCCCCGGCCATCGCCCCCAGGACGATCAGCGGTTCGGCGCCGGTCCTCACCGCATCCGGCAGCGGCGCGTCCGGCGATTCGTGGGACAGATCCTCCTCACAGGCGAAGACTCTGAGAAACGCGCGCCTTTTCTGCGTCACCTGGTCGCGAATCGTCCCGCGCAGCATCGGATAGCTCGACTCGAGCGCGTCCAGCACCGCGCGCTGCGTGATGGGGCCCTCGACGTCGAGCTTCACCTCGCCGTCGACCCGCGCCAGCGTTCTCAGATGCGCCGGCAACACCACGCGGATCATGGCAGCGTCTGCGCTTCCACGGACACCACGGACGGCAGGTGTTCGACGATGGGGGCCCAGCTGTCCCCCGCGTCGGCCGACGCGTACACCTGACCGCCGGTCGTGCCGAAGTAGATGCCGCACGGCTCGAGCGCGTCGACCGTCATCGCATCGCGCAGCACGTTCACGTAGCAGTGGCGCTGCGGCAGCCCTTTCGTCAACGCTTCCCACTCCTGCCCACCGCTGCGGCTCCGGTATACGCGGAGCTTCCCGTCGGGCGGATAGTGCTCGGAGTCGCTCTTGATCGGGACGACGTAGATCGTTTCGGGCTCGTGCGCGTGCACGTCGATCGGGAATCCGAAATCGGTCGGCAAGTTGCCGCTGACCTCTCGCCACGTGTCGCCGCCGTCGTCGCTCCGCATGACATCCCAGTGCTTCTGCATGAAGAGCACGCGCGGCCGCGACCGGTGCATCGCGATGCGGTGCACGCAGTGCCCGACCTCGGCCGTCGGGTTGGGAATCTGTTCCGATCGGAGTCCCTTGTTGATCGGCCTCCACGTGGCGCCGGCGTCGTCGCTCCGGACAGGGTCGAGCAAGATCGTGTGCAGGCACATGCCGCCCGCGCCCGGCTGCCACGACGACGCCGACGGATGACGGCGAAGTCCGGGCAACTCTTGCCACGTCTGTCCGCCGTCGGTCGAGCGGAACAGCGCGGCGTCCTCGACGCCGGCATAGACGTCGTCGGGATCCTTCGACGAGGGCTCGAGATGCCACACGCGCGCGAATCCCCAGGGATGCGGCGTGCCGTCATACCACTGATGCGTGCCGGTTTCGCCCTCGTACGCGAACTTGTTGCCCACCGCCTCCCACGTCTTCCCACCGTCGCTCGAGCGCTGGATCAGCTGCCCGAACCAGGAGCTCGACTGTGAC
>QHRT01000251.1:0-5205 GCA_003220195.1 Candidatus Rokuibacteriota bacterium
CGCGTGCTCGCGGACGTGCAGAACGAGAAGGTCAGCGTCGAGGCCGCGCGCCGCGATTACGGCGTCGTCATTGACACGGTCAGCTGGAAGGTCGATCTCCAGGAGACCGCGCGGTTGCGCAGTCGAACACCGCAAGGAGGAGGATGATGGCCAGCATCAGCGGGAACGCGCTCGCGGCCCAGGCGCTTCGCGCCGAAGGCGCCGAGGTGATCTTCTATCTCGCCGGCGGACCGATGTTCGACGTGATGTGGGAGTCGATGCGGCTCGGCGTGCGGGCGATTCACACGCGCCACGAGCAAGGCGCCGCGATGATGGCTCATGGCTACGCGCGCGCCTCCGGGAAGGTCGGTCTCGTAAATACGTCCTCGGGCCCGGGCACCATCAACGCGTCGACCGGCATGGTCAACGCGTTGCTCGATGCGGCGCCGATCATCCTGCTCGCGGGCGCGAGCCCGCTCCGGACGCGCGACCTCGAAGACTTCCAGGAGGTCGACCAGGTCGGCGCGATGCGCCCGCTCTCCAAGTGGGCCGTCCAGGTTCACGAGGGGCGGCGCATTCCCGAGTACGTCGCGGCGGCCTACCGGAAGGCGCTCGGCAACCGGCCTGGCCCCGTCCATCTCGATTTCCCGGGCGACGTGCTGTACAGCGAGGTCCCCGAGGACAAGGTCGTCTGGGGCCGGAGTCCGCGCCCGGCGCGAGCGGCCGCTGACCCCGACGCCGTTCGCGAGGCGGTCAAGCTCTTGAAGGCCGCGGAGCGACCGCTGGTCATCACGGGGAGCGGGGTCATCTGGTCCGATGCCAGCGAGCAGCTCGAGGCCTTCATCGAGCGCACGCACATCCCGTTCTTCACGACGCCGCAGGGACGGGGCGTCGTTCCCGACGATCATCCGCTCGCGTTCGTCAACGCGCGCTCGACCGCGTTTCGCGAGGCCGACGTGGTGTGCGTCGTGGGCACGCGCTTCAACGTCATCCTCGGCTTCGGACGCTCGCCGCGCTTCGCTGCCGGCGTGAAGGTCATCATGGTCAACAGCGATGCGGAAGAGCTCGGCAAGGGACGGCCGGTCGATCTCGGCATCGCCGGCGACGCCCGTCAGGTGCTGACGCAGTTCCTCGCGGAAGCGGGGAGAGCCGGGGACTGGGCGAAGGAGACGGCGTGGGTCAGCCATCTGCGTGACGTCGACCGGAAGAAGGCGAACGAGATGGAGCCGTTGCTCACCAGCGACGCGACGCCGATCCATCCACTCCGGCTCTGCAACGAGATCAGGCGATTCATGGAGCGCGACGCGATCCTTTGCGTCGATGGCCACGACACGCTGAACTTCGCCCGACAGTCGATCCCGACATTCGTGCCGGGCCACCGGATCAACGCCGGCCCGAACGGATGCATGGGTGTCGCCGTCCCCAACGCGGTCGGGGCACAGGTCGCGAAGCCCGGCAAGCAGGTCATCGCGCTCACCGGAGACGGCTCGTTTGGCATGAACGGCTTCGAGATCGAGACCGCCGTTCGGGAGAAGCTGCCGGTGCTCACCGTGATCTGCAACAACGGGGGCTGGACGGCGGACAATCCCCCAAAGCCCGGGCGCGACTTGCCCTTCACGAGCTACGAGCGGATCGTGGAGGTGTTCGGAGGCCATGGCGAACGCGTCGAGCGTCCCCAGGACATCCGACCGGCGCTCGAGAGAGCCGCGAAGTCCGGCGTCCCGGCCTGCGTCAACGTGATCTGCGATCCCGCGGCGAAGTCGGAGACGGTGCGGTTCAGCTCGTATTTCCAGCAGCAGCACTGATCGAGTGAGGAGGAGAGCATGAGCAAGGCGCTCGAGGGAATCCGCGTCATCGACTTCACGCACGACCAGGCCGGCCCGGCCTGCACGCAGATGCTCGCCTGGCTCGGGGCCGACGTCATCAAGATCGAGCGTCCGCCGAAAGGCGACCGCGCGCGCAAGCTCTGGTACAGCGACAAGGCCGATCTCGACAGCTACTTCTTCCTGCTGCTCAACAGCAGCAAGCGCAGCATCGTCGTCGACCTCAAGACCGAAGAGGGAAAAGAGATCGCCCGACGTCTGGTGCGCGAGGCCGACGTCGTCGCCGAGAATCTCGGCCCCGGAGTGATGGAGCGCCTGGGGCTCGGCTACGAAGCCGTGAAGAAGCTGAATCCGCGCGCGATCTACGCCTCGGTGAAAGGCTTCGGCTCGTTCGGTCCCTACAGCGACTTCAAGTGCTTCGAGATGATCGCGCAGGCGACGTCGGGCGGCATGAGCGTCACCGGCTATCCCGATCGGCCGCCGGTCGTCACCGGCGTCAACGTCGGCGACGCCGGGACCGGCATGCATCTGACCATCGCCATTCTCGCGGCGCTGGTCCAGCGGCAGGCGACGGGGCGCGGTCAGCTCGTCGAGGTGGCGATGCAGGAGGCCGTGCTCAACATCACGCGCGTGAAGTTCACGCCGACGCTCAGCAGCGGCAAGCCGCTCGAGCGAACGGGCAACCGCTCCCTGAGCGGCGCGTATGCCGATCTCGTGCGGTGCGCCGGCGCCGGGTCCAACGACTACGTCTACATGATGCTGCCGCCGGACAACGCCGAGCCGTTCACCGCGCTGACGGAGATCATCGGGCGCGAAGACCTCCGCACGGACGAGCGCTTCAAGACACCGCCGGCGCGCTTCACGCACACCGCGCAGCTGACCGAGATCATCGAGGCGTGGACGATGAAGCGCGAGAAGCACGACGTCATGCGTGCGTTTGCCGGACGTGGCATCCCGTGCGGCGCCGTGCTCGACACGACCGAGGTGCTGGCGGATCCGCATCTGAGAGAGCGCGGCATGGTGTTCGACCTCGAGCACCCGGCGCGCGGCAAGTTCTCGATGGTCGGCAGCCCGCTGCGCCTCTCCGATTCCCCGACCGAGGTGAGACCGGCGCCGCTCTACGGCGAGCACACGGAGGAAGTCCTGACGAGCCGCGCGGGCTACACCGCGGCCGACGTCAAAAGCCTCCGCGAGAAGGGCGTCATCTCCTGAAGGAGGAACGAGCGATGGCTGACACGAGCAGCAATGCGACCGGCCTTGTCGTGGGCATGGGCGATTACGTGTACGACGTCATCCGCCCCTTCGGGAAAACTCCCCGCGGATTCGCGACCGGGTACATCAGCCACGTGGCCGTGGATGCGAAGGACCGCGTGTACTTCTACCAGCGCGAGAATCCTCCGATCCTCGTGTTCGACAGCGAAGGCAATTTCCTCGACAGCTGGGGCGAGGGGCGCCTCGTCGACGCGCACGGCATCTACTCGGGTGCGGACGGCCACATCTATCTCTGCAACCGTGACGAGCACGAGGTGCTCAAGCTGACGCCGGAAGGCAAGATCGTGCTCACGCTCGGGCATCGCGGGCGGCCGTCGCTGCAGGCGCCGTTCAACCATCCCGCGGACGTCGCGGTCGCCCGGAACGGCGACATCTACGTCGCCGACGGCTATGGCAACTCTGCCGTGCACCGGTTCAATGCCGAAGGCAAGCATCTGCTCTCGTGGGGCGCGGCCGGCTCCGGGCGAGGTCAGTTCACGACGCCGCATGGCGTCTGGGTCGACGCGAACGATCGGATCTTCGTCGCCGACCGCGAGAACAATCGCGTGCAGATCTTCAGCCCCGAGGGCGACTTCTACGGCGAATGGGGCGATCTCTACCATCCGATGGACATCTACGGCGACGCGAGCGGCACGCTCTACGTCACGGACCAGATCCCGCGCGTCACGATGTACGCGCCCAGTGGAAAGGTGCTGGCCAGGGGCAAGCCGGTCGAGATCGGCGCGCACGGAGTCTACGGTGACTCGAAGGGCAATCTCTACATGGCCGAGGTTCGGATGAACCGCGTCGCGAAGCTCGTCAGGAGACCGTCCGGGTCCTCCCGGTGATCGCGGCGTTCGACACCGGCGGGACGTTCACCGACTTCGTCCTGCAAGACGAGCAGGGCGAGATTCAGATCTGGAAGAGACTCAGCACGCCGGAGCGTCCCGCCGCCGCCGTGCTCACGGGACTCACCGAGTGCTGCGGCGAGGATCTGGCGCCGGTCTCGCTGATCCTCGGGTCGGCGACCCTCGTCTCGAATTGCGTGATCGAGCGCCGGGGCGCCGCGGCGGCGCTGGTCACGACCGCGGGGCATGGCGACATCCTCGAGATCGGCCGCGAGACCCGGTACGACCTCTACGATCTGCTGATCGATCGGATCCCGCCGCTCGTCCCGCAGAGCGCGGTGTTCGAGCTGGAGGAGCGCGTCCTCGCCAGCGGCGACGTTCTCACGGAGCTTCACCCCGCGAGCGTCGAGAAGCTCTGTCGCTGGCTCGAACGCTCGACGATCACGTCGGTCGCCGTGTGTCTGCTTCACGCGTACCGCAGCCCGGAGCACGAGCGCGCTGTCGCGCGGATCCTTGGCGAACGCTTTCCGAAACTCTGCATCAGCGTTTCGTCGGATGTCGCGCCCGAGATCCGCGAGTACGAGCGCGCGTCGACCGTCGTCATCAACGCGTATGTCCAGCCGACGATCCGCGGCTATGTCCAGGGGCTCCAAGATACCTTCGCGCAACGCCTTTTCGCCGGCGCGTTCTTCATAATGGCGTCGCACGGCGGCGTGATCGACATCGACACGGCGACGCGCGTTCCCGTCAGGCTCATGGAATCCGGGCCGGCGGCGGGCGCGCTCGCCGCCGCGCACGTCGCGCGACAGCTCGGACGCCGGCGGATGCTCTCGTTCGACATGGGCGGCACGACGGCCAAGCTGTGCCTGATCTGCGACGGCGCGCCGGCGCTGGGCGGCGACGCCGAGATCGCGCAGGTCTATCGCTTCAAGCGCGGCAGCGGATTCCCGGTGAAGTTCCCCATGGTGCAGATGATCGAGATCGGCGCGGGCGGCGGAAGCCTCGCGCGGATCAATCATCTCGGGCTGCTCCAGGTCGGTCCGGAGAGCTCCGGCGCGAGCCCGGGGCCGGCGTGCTACGGACTCGGCAGCACGCAGCCGACGGTCACGGATGCCGATCTCGCGCTCGGGTATCTCGACCCCGGCTATTTCCTCGGCGGCCGGATGCGGCTCGACCCGGAGCGAGCGAAAGACGCGATCGAGCAGCACGTGGCGCGCGCGGGTGACCTCACGCTGACGCGTGCCGCCTGGGGCATCCACGACCTCGTCAACGAGAACATGGCGTCGGCGGCTCGCGTGCACATC
>QHRT01000251.1:5223-5645 GCA_003220195.1 Candidatus Rokuibacteriota bacterium
CGTATGGCGTCGCTCGCCGCCTCGGCGTCGGTCGCGTGGTTGTGCCTCCGCTGGCCGGCGTCTTCTCGTCACTCGGGCTCCTGGTCGCGCCGCTCTCGGTCGAGCTGAGCCAGAGCCATCCGCTGCGCGCGCACGCCGTCGGCTGGGACGTCGTGGAGCGGCTCTTCGGCGAGATGGGCGCCAGCGGACGCGCCTTCCTCGCCTCTGCCGGCGTGCCGGCGACAGACGTCACGCTCCGCCGTCGCGTCGACATGAGGTACGCGGGGCAGGGATTCGAGGTGCCGATCGAGCTGCCGGCTGACGCGCGCGGATGGGACGCGCTGCTCGACGCCTTCAGCCGGACGTACCGGCGATTGTTCGGGCGGACGATCGATGGCATGGCCGTGGAAGCCGTCACCTGGCGGCTTGGCGTGTCCGGACCG
>QHRT01000252.1:0-5337 GCA_003220195.1 Candidatus Rokuibacteriota bacterium
TCATCGAGGCGTAGATGAGCTGCGGATTGAGTCGCTGCAGATCCTCGTAGCCGAGGCCGAGCTTCTTGAACGCGCCCGGCCGATAGTTCTCGACGAGCACGTCGGCCCATCTGGCGACCAGGCGTGTCAACACCTCACGGCCGCCTTCGGTTTTCAGATTCAGCGCGATCGCGCGCTTGTTCGAGCCCTGCGTCAGGAAGCCCGTGCCGAGCCCCGTAGCGTTGAGCGCGTGATCGGCGCCCGACTCGCGGCTCTGGTCCGGCTCGTTCGGATCGTCGATCTTGATCACGTCGGCTCCCAGGACGGCCAGCTGGTAGGCCGCGAACGGTCCCGCCAGCACGTGCGTGCAATCGAGGATCTTGATGCCTTCGAACGGGCGCATGAGGTTCTCCCCCAGGGAAATTCCCATCGAGGGTAGCAGAAAGCGTGGGATAACTGGCCGGCACAAAGGAGGACCGATTCCCATGGACCTGGAGCTCAAGGGCAAAGTCGCGATCGTGGGCGGCGCCAGCAAGGGGCTCGGACGAGCCTCCGCGCTGGCGCTGGCCGAGGAAGGGATGCGCGTCGCCGTGTGCAGCCGCTCCGAGGCGGACCTCGACAAGGCCGCGAAGGAGATTCACGACGCGACCGGCGCCGAGGCCTTCGCCTTTGCCGGCGACCTGGATCGTTACGAGACGATCCGGGCGCTGATCGCGAGGACGGTCGAGCGATTCGGTCGGCTCGACGTCATGGTGAACAATTCCGGCGGCCCGCCGCTCGCCCGGGCACAGAGCGCCACGGAAGAGCAGTGGTCGACGGCGGTGGAGCGGTCGCTGCTGTTCTTCGCGCGAATGTCGCGCGAGGCGATTCCGCATCTGAAGAAGCAGGGCGGCGGACGCATCATCAACATCCTCGCCAGCACCGTGTATCAGCCGATCCCGAACCTGGCGCTGTCCGGCGCCACGCGCATGGGCGTGGTGGCGTACATGAAGAGCCTGGCCGACGAGGTCGGCCGCGACGGCATCCTGGTCAACAACGTGTGTCCGGGGTCGATCCTGAGCGAGCGCATGCTCTCGAACGTGACGGCGCGCGCGAAGGAGCTCGGAATCTCGGTCGACGAAGCGCTCGCGCAGCGCGCGGCCGAGACCGCGGTCGGCCGCATCGGCGAGCCGAAGGAGCTCGCGGCGCTGGTGGCGTTTCTCGCGTCGGGGAAGGCGAGCTACATCACCGGGACGACGATCCTGGTGGACGGCGGCCTGGTGCGTTCGGTGCTGTAGCGCGCGTCGCGACTACAGATATTTCGTCGGCCACATCATCGTGCGCCACATGTGGGCCGACGGGCTCGCGTCGAAGCCGAGACCTTCTTCCGGCTGCTTGAAGTGGCGGCCGATGACGTCGGTGAACTCCTCGAGCTCGACCCGCACGTTCTGATCGAACGCGTAGAGGTCGTTCACGCAGATCAGCCGCGAGCTCATGTACCACTTGTGGTCGCGCGCGTACTGGTAGTCGCGCTGGATGTACGGCTCGGGCACGTAGTCCTCGCCGAACAGCTTGATGTAGCTCTGCGGATAGCTGTAGCCGACCGACTCGTCCGGGAAGAAGCGGAGCGCCTGGTGATAGCGGATGGCCCAACTCACTTCGGGGTCCACGTAGGGCTCGACCAGCTGCGCGCTCCAGTAGCCATGATCGCCGCGGATGAACCCGGTCGTCGCGATGTCGTGCAGCAGGCACGCCAGCACGATCTTCTCGCTCGCGCCGTTCTTCTGCGCGAGCCGGGCGCTCTGCATCAGGTGCTGGGTGGGGCCGAAGCGGAGGTTGAAGTAATCCATCACCGTCGGCTTCGCCGGCATGCGGGGCAAGCGCGGATCGTGGCCCATCATGTAGCGCTTGCCCGTATCGGGCGGCCGCTCGAGCGGCTGCCTCGGGTCTCTCTCGCCCGACGTGTAGATGACCGACTTCACGACGACTCGATCGAGCTCCTCCATCATCGCGCGCTCGGCGGCCTCGGCTCGTTCCAGTGGGTTCATGCGCGCGATGATCCGCCCCGCGGCCATCGACTGTCAAGCACTGGCCGTCAGCTCGCGCGAAGCTTCTCGAGCAGTCGCGGGTCCGGGTCGACGCCGAGGCCCGGGCCCTGCGGAACCTGGATGCGACCTTGCTTCGGCTGGATCGCCTCGCCGAGCGGGTTCTCGGCGAAGTCGCAATAGAACCTTTCGACGAGCGACTCGCTCGGCATGGCGGCGATGCAGTGGATCGACGCCAGCAAGCCCGGACCGAAGTACGCAGAGTGCGGAACGACCTGCACGCCGAACGTCTCGGCGATCGTCATCACGCGCCGCATCTCCGTGACGCCGCCGATCTTCGTGATGCTCGGCTGCGCGTACGTGATGGCGCCCGCCTCGCACGCGCGGCGAAAGTCCCAGACGGTGCCGTAGTTCTCGCCGGCGGCCGTCGGGATGCCTCCGCGGACGCGGACCTCGGCGAGCCCGGCGACGTTCTCCGGCGGCCACACCGGCTCTTCGAGCCAGTGCAGATCGAACGGCGCGAGCCGATGCGCCATCTCGACCGCTTGCGCCACCGTCCAGGGGCAGTTCGTATCGACCATGATCGGGACGTCGGGACCCACGACGTCTCGCGCAGCCTTGACCTCCGGCACGGTGATCTCGTGAAGCTTCAGATAACGATAGCCGCGCTGGAAGGCCTGCGCGGCATAGTGCGCGACGGCCTTCGCCTCGCCGTAGCGGAGGAGACTCGCATACGCCGGCAGATCGGCGCGACGGGCGCCGCCGAGCAACCGGTAGAGCGGAAGGCCGGCGGCCTTGCCGGCGATGTCCCAGAGCGCGATGTCGATGCCGGAGAGCGCGTAGATCGCCGGACCGTTGCGTCCGATCCCGTGCAGCATGCGCTGGACGTCGTCGTTCAGCGCGGCGATCTGGGTCGCGTCCCGGCCGACGCACATCGGAGCGAGCACCGTGTCGATCACCGCGCGGGTCGCGGGGAAGATGCGGTGGCCGAACGCTTCGCCCCAGCCCGTGATGCCCGCGTCCGTCTCGACGCGGATCAGCAGCATGTCGATGCTCGTGCGCGGCCGGCCGCCGAGCATCGGCGTCGCGCCGTCGAAGACCATCGGCATGTGGAGCACGATCGATTCGACGCGCGTGATCTTCACGCGAGGCCCTCGTCCTTCACCGCGCGGACCGCGGTCTCGAACGCGGCGAGCGTCTCGGCGATCACGTCGTCCGTGTGGCAGGTGCCCACCAGGGCGCGCGCGCCATTGAAGTCGACGCCGTTCAGGATCAGCGCCTGGCGGAGCGCCCGGCTTTGCTCGGGGAATTTCCCGTCGAGACGCCGCCACTCGATCTGCGCGACGGACTGATCCGCTCCATCGCGCGGTGGCGCGTCCGCGCCGAAGAAGATCTTCCAGTCGCTCGACTCGCCGTAGACCTTCCACGCAATCCGTTCTCGCGCGAGGATCTCGTTCAGGCCATGTCGGAGCTTCGCGGCCTGCGCGTTCGCGACGCGGATCTTTTCACCGCCCGCCACCTGCGCGAGCATGGCGACCCCGGCCGCGGCGGACAGCGGATTGGCGTTGAACGTCCCGGGATGCGCGATCTTGGAGCGACGGTTCTCTTCCGCGCTGGCCTTGGTGCTCAGAAAGCTCAGGACGTCGGCGCGCCCGGCGACGGCGCCCCCGGGGAGCCCGCCAGCCAGGATCTTGGCGAGCGTCGTCAGATCCGGCGTGACGCCGAAGAGCTCCTGCGCGCCACCGGGAGCGACGCGGAATCCCGTGACGACTTCGTCGAAGATCAGGAGCGCGTCGGCCCGCCGCGTCTCCTCACGCAACGCGCGCGCGAACGACGCCGGTAACGGAATCGTGCCGAAGTGCCCGCCTGTCGGCTCGAGGATCACCGCGGCGACGTCGCGTCTGGCGAGCCGTTCTCGCACCGCCGCGATGTCGTCGGGCGGCAGCACCGACACCAGGTCGACGACCTCGCGCAGCTGACCGGCCTCGGGCTCCGCCTCGTACGGTGCGCGCACGCCGATCTCGAGGCCCTCGTGCCACCCGTGAAAGTGGCCCGCGAACTTCACGATGTGGCTCTTGCCCGTGAACGCGCGCGCGAGCCGCACTGCCATGTGCGTCGCCTCGGTGCCCGACGCCGTGAAGCGGATGCGCTCGGCGCTCGGCACGAGCCGGCACACCCACTCGCCCCATTCCACTTCCTTCTCGTGACACGCGCCGTAGTGCGTGCCGCGCATGGCCTGCTCGCGCACGGCCTCGCGCACTGCGGGCGGATTGTGGCCGAGCAGCAGCGCGCCGTGGCCCATCCAGTAGTCGATGTACTGGCGTCCGTCGACGTCCCACTTGCACGCACCGTCCGCGCGCTCGACGTAGAGCGGGAAGGGCTGCATCCGGCGGTTGTCGTGCGTGACGGCGTCCGGGAACACCCGTCGCGCGCGGTCGAAGAGCGCGTGCGAGGCGGGAAGCGCATCGGTGTATGCGTCTTGAAGCGGCGGCGATGCAGTGATGCGAGCCATGCATGGATCTCCTTCGGACCGCGGCGGGCAGTGAGCCTGTCAGCAGCGCCCGGCGCGATGACGCCGGGCGCGCTCGCGGTCAGCGGCCGGGGCGCGCCACGCGCGCTCCGGACCGCTGGACCGCGAGCCGTGAATCGCCAACGACGGAGTCGACCGAGCCTACTTCGGCTGGGCCACCGTCCGGAGATACGGCTTGTGCGTCTTGAAGCCCTGCGGGTACTTCTTCTTCGCGTCCTCGTCGGACACATTCGCCGGGATGATGACGTCCTGGCCGGGCTTCCAGTTCACCGGCGTGGCGACCGCGTGCTTCGAGGTGAGCTGGCAGGAGTCGAGGAGCCGCAGCACCTCGTCGAAGTTGCGGCCGGTGCTCATCGGATACGTCAGCGTCGCCTTGACCTTCTTGTCCGGGCCGACGACGAACACCGAGCGCACCGTCATGTTGTCGATCGCGGTCCGCGCGCCGGCGACAGCGTTCGGATGGATCATGTCGTACAGCTTCGCCACGGTCAGGTCGGCGTCGCCGATCAGCGGGTAGTTGATGGCGTGCCCCTGCGTCTCCTGGATGTCCTTGACCCAGTTCTTGTGGTCCGTGACCGGGTCGGCGCTGAGCCCGATGATCTTGGTGTGGCGCTTGTCGAACTCCGGCTTCAGCCCCGCCATGTAGCCGAGCTCGGTCGTGCAGACCGGCGTGAAGTCCTTGGGGTGCGAGAAGAGGATCGCCCAGTGGTCGCCGATCCACTCGTGGAAGCGGATCTTGCCCTCCGTGGTGTCGACCGTGAAGTCTGGGGCCTCGTCGCCAATGCGGATCGCCATGGTGGACCT
>QHRT01000252.1:5376-5544 GCA_003220195.1 Candidatus Rokuibacteriota bacterium
GGGTGAGCGCGTACGGTCGATGCCTGGATGAGGAACCGCTGCGTCGGCCATTTTAGACCACCTGCCGGGGTGCGCAACCGGGCCGGGCGCCGGGGGCGACAGCGAGTGTTGGCGCCGCGGTTGACGCCCGCGCCCGGCGCCCGTATGGTGAGGCGCGCTCTCGTTGTC
>QHRT01000253.1:0-3901 GCA_003220195.1 Candidatus Rokuibacteriota bacterium
GATGATCCCGAACGTCATCCCCGCGCTCACGGTGTACGGCCTCATGGGCGCGCTCGGGATTCCGCTCAACATCTCGACCGCGCTCATCGCCACGATCGCCATCGGGATCGCGGTCGACGACACCGTGCATCACATGGTGACGTACAGCCGCCAGCTCCGCGAGCGCGGGGACGAGCGCATCGCGATGTTCAAGACCCTGCAGATGCAGGGCCGGCCGATCATCTACGTATCGCTGGCTCTCGTCGCCGGGTTTCTCAGCTCGATCTTCGCCAGCCTGGCGAGCCTCGTCGAATTCGGTTACCTGGCCGCCTTCGTGATGCTGATGGCGCTGGTCGCGGAGCTGACGCTGGCCCCGGTGGTGATGTACTCGGCGCGGCTCGTGACGCTCTGGGACATCCTCCTGGTGAAGCTGAACCCGGAGCTGGTCCGCCAGGCGCCGCTCTTCGCCGGGCTCTCGCGGTGGGAAGCGCGCAAGGTGGTCCTGCTCGCCAACCTGGGAACGGTCCCGGCCGGGTCGATGATGATCCGCAAAGGCGAGACGGCGACCGACATGTTCCTCATCGTCTCCGGCCGCCTGCGCGTCTTCGACGGCGAGCGCGTGCTGGCCGTGCTGGGGCCGGGCGCGACGGTCGGCGAGATGGCCCTCGTCAGTCGCGAGGTGCGCAGCGCGAACGTCGTGGCCGAGGAAGACTCCGTGGTGCTCCGTCTCGACTTCGCGGCATTCGAACGGATCCGGCGGCGCTTCCCCTACACCGGCGCCAAGCTGTTCCGCAACCTGGCTCGCGTGCTCGCCGAGCGCCTGCGCCGGCTCACCGAGGCCGTGGTCGGCGACCCCGCGGCGCACCCCATGCTCACCTGGGAGGCGTGAGCGCGGCTTCGACCTTCCGGTACGCCGCCTCGATCGCCGCGACCCGGTCGGCGGCATCCACCACGTGGCCGCGGCGAACGAGCTGTTCCAGCTCCGCGCACTGTCCGGCGAGCGTGCGCGCGCCCAGCATGGCGCTCGCGCCCTTGATCCGGTGCGCGGCTTCCCGGATCTGAGCGGCGTCGGCGCGCGCCGCCGCGTCACGCAGCGTGACGAGGACCGACGGCGTCTTCTCGAGGAACGTCGCGATAACGTTCTCGAGCGGCGCCGCTCCGCCGAGGTCCTTCACGAGCTGCTCGAGCACCCGGCGATCCAGCACCGCCGCGGCGACACCTTCACGATCTTCGACGACCGGCTCGGGAGCGGCCTGGGCTGGCGCGCGACCGGACGGCGCGCACCTGGCGAGGGCTTCCTCGAGCTGGGACAGCATCACCGGCTTGACGATGTAATCGTCCATGCCCGCGGCCAGGCACTTCTCGCGATCTCCCGGCAGGGCTTCGGCCGTCATCGCGACGATGCGCGGGCGCTGATTCGCCGGCCAGCGTGCGCAGAGCGCACGGCTCGTCTCGAGCCCGTCCAGGTCCGGCATCTGGACGTCCATCAGGACGACGTCGTAGGCCGCGTGCTCGAGCCGCGCCAGAGCCTCACGGCCTGTGCTCACGACGTCCGCCCGGTGACCGAGCCGCTCGAGCAAGCGGAGCGCGACCGTCTGGTTGACCTCGTTGTCCTCGGCGACCAGGATGCGAAGCACGGGCGGCTGCTGCGTCCGCGCGGTGCGAGCGCCTGCGCTCATGGCCTCGGAGAGGCTTCGTTTCGACGCCGCTGCAGCCAGGCCTGAACGCGCGCCCGGACGTGCGCGGGCCGGAACGGCTTGGTCAGATAGTCCGTGACCCCCGCGCGAAAACCTGCGGCCGTGTGCTCGGCCCCCGTTTCGGCGGTGATCAGCACCACGGGCACGTCGCGAACGACGGGGTCGGAGTCACGACGAAGGGCCTGCGTCACCTCGATGCCGTTCGCGCCGGGCATGTGCCAGTCGAGCAGGATCAGCGCCGGCCGCTCGCTCCGGGCGCGATCGAGCGCCGTCGTGCCGTCGTTCGCCGTCACCACCCGGAAGCCGTCTCGCTGGAGCGTGGCCGCCAGGACCTGCACGATCGCGGGCTCGTCGTCCGCAACCAGGATGGTCAGCGGGCCCGTCGTGACCGCCCGGCCGGGAGGCTTCTCCGCGCCGGGCCTGTCGGCGTCGCGCTCGAGCAGACACACTTCTTCGCCCTCGGTGGCGGCGAAAATCTGGAGTTGGCTGCCGGCGGCGCGCGAACGCTCGCGGCAACGCTCGACCAGGCGATCGAGCGCGTCGTCGCTGCGGAGAGGATCGTGGTGGAACAGCGCGAGCCGCCGGGCGCGCGCGGCCACCGCGTAGTCGACGACCCACTCGGCCGGCGAATGCCCCCAGCCCGTCTTCTGCGGATACTCCTCGAGCGTGTACTGCGCGTCGTGGATTATCAAGTCTGCACCGGAGAGGAACTCGACGTGACGTCGATCTTCGCTGTGCATGGGGGGCTCGCCGTCGCGCCGCGCCGCCGGATTCGGAGCGTGAGGCTCGTGATCCGTCGCGTACACGATCACCGCGCCGCCGGACTCCAGACGATAGCCGAGCGCGAGCGCCGGATGGTTCAGGTACTGCGTGATCACACGCACGGCGCCCACGGCGAAGCGGCCCTCGCGGAGGTCGTGATAGCGCGTCGTCGCGGCGAGCTGCGCCAGCGTGACGGGAAAGTACTCGTACTCCATCTGTCCGGCCAGCGTGCGCTCCAGCTCCTGGCCAAGGGCGCTCGGCGCATAGATGTCCCAGGTGTTGCCGGCGACGAAGAGCGGCGCGAAGAACGGAACCCCCTGGATGTGATCCCAGTGGGTGTGGGTGATCATCAGGTGACCGTTGCGCGGTGACGTGGCGCTGGAGATCAGGAACTGGCCGAGGCCGTGAGCGCCGGTGCCGCAATCGAGGACGATCAGCGTGCCGTCGGCCCCGCGCACTTCGACGCAGGGCGTGTTGCCGCCGTAGCGTAGCGTCGTCGGGCCCGGCTTGGCCAGCGAACCGCGGGTGCCCCAGAATCGAACGTTCATCGCGTCGGCTCAGGACGTGGCGTTCAGACCTTCGTGCCGCGTCCGGCCCAGTGGCTCTCGCGCAGGTGGCGTTTGATCAGCTTCCCCGCGGTGTCCCGGGGCAAGTCGGCGTGAAAGCTCACCTCGCGCGGCACCTTGTAGTCGGCCATTCGCTCGCGCGCCCACGCGCGCAACGCGGCGGCGTCGAGACGCTGTCCCGATCTGAGCTGCACCGCCGCATGCACGCGCTCGCCCCAGTCGTCGTCGGGGACGCCGAACACCGCGACGTCTTCGATCGCCGGATGGCGATGGAGCACGTCCTCAATCTCGGCCGGATAGATGTTCACGCCCGCCGAGATGATCATGTCGCGCTTGCGATCGCAGATGTAGTAGAACCCGTCGTCGTCCATCCACGCCACGTCGCCGACGGTGAGCCAGTCTCCGCGCGCGGTCGCGCGCGTCGCGGACTCGTCCTTGTAGTAGCCGTCGAACATGCCGTCGGCACGCCGGACGTAGAGCTCCCCCGGCTCGCCACCGTTCACCGGGCGGCCGTCGTCGTCGAGCAGCGCGATCTCGATGCCGGGCGCCGCGCGGCCGCAGGATCCCGCTTTTGTCAGGATATCTTCCGGTCGGAGGATCGTGTTGAGGCCGAGCTCGGTCGAGCCGTAGAACTCGTAGAGCACCGGCCCGAAGAACCGCAGCGCGTCTTCCTTGACCCGCACGGGACACGGCGCACCGGCGACAACCAGGACTCGCATCGACGAGACGTCGTAGCGCGTCTTGATCTCGTCGGGGAGATCGACGATGCGCTTGACCAGCGTCGGCGCCATGAACGTGCTGGTCACGCGATGGCGGTCGATCGCGATCAGCGCCTCGACCGGATCGAATTTCGGCATGACGACCACCGGCGCCCCGAAGGCGTGCGCGGAGACCGCA
>QHRT01000253.1:4013-13048 GCA_003220195.1 Candidatus Rokuibacteriota bacterium
CCAGGCCCGATGCGGAATCCGGTGGCGGGTCGGGCGAGCCCGACGCGATCAACCGATCGAGCGACTCGGCCCATGCCGGGCGCGCGGTACCGAGGACGATCCAGTGTCGGACCTTCGTCGCGCCAGTGCGCACCTGATCGATCAGGGGCAGGAACGTGTCGTCGACGAAGACGACGGGCGCGTCCGAATGATCGAGGATGTACGCGACTTCGTCCGCGACGAGCCGGTGATTCATGGGGACGGGGATCACGCCGATCGCGCGGAGCGCGCTCGCCACCAGCAGGAACTCGAGCGAGTTCCGGGAGTCGATGACGGCGTGCGCGCCCTGAGCCACGCCGAGTCGAGTGAGCGAGCTGGCGAGACGGTTGCGGCGCTCGAAGAGCTCGGCCCACGCGAGCCGCCTTTCCCCTTCGATCAGCGCGACGCCCGACGGCCTGGCCTGCGCATGCAGCGCGATGACGTCCACGGCTCGCATGATAGCGCTCCTCCGCCGCCTGGACCCGGGCCAGCTGGACGACGAGCTGCTCGACTGATCTACGCGCGGCCCTCGATCGCCCGTCGGAGCTGGTCGAGATGGTTGTCGTCGTGGGCGGCCAGCAGCGAGATGAAGTCGCCCATGGTCATGCGGCCTGCCCTCGGGTGGACCGAGGCGCGTGCGAGGTCCGCCGGCGTTCGCTGGCGCATGAACGTGACCGTGTCCTCGCGCAACCGGCGGAACGCCTCGAGCGCCGCGCCGGCGTCGTTCCTCAGATACTGCCGGTCCACGACCCACCGCTCGACTCTTGCGGGATTGGAATACACCCTGAGCTCGTCGTTCAGGAGCATCGATTCGAGCCGTGTCTGGAAGACGTCTTCGATGTCCCGCAGGTGGCAGATGACTTCCGTCGCGGCCCAGTTCTTCTCGTCCGGACGACGCGCGAGTATCTGGTCCTTCTGCCCGCGGATCGCGGCGGCGAGGTCGTCCGGCGTGCGGCTCATGCGCGCGAGGCGTTCTCGAGGGGAAGCTGCGCGTATTCCTCGCGTGTGGGCATCGCGGCCTCCGTGGTCAGCGTCGCGTCGGGGACTCCGGCTCCTCCCGGCTGAGCCATTGTCCCCTCTCGAAACCTTCGCCGTCCACGATACTCGCCAACGCGATCTTCTCTCGCACGTGGTCGATGCGGATCGTGCCGACCCGCGTGCCGGGCAGGACGGAGATGACGTCGCCGGTCGCGGGATCCGTGATCGGCCGCGCCGAACGACGGACGCTGAACAGCGTCCCCTCGCGGAAGCCATGGTTCGCTCCGCCGTTCACGATGATCTTGCCGTCCGCGATCTCGGCGATCATGGGCCGCCACGGCGTCGTCGGGAGGGCCTCGTGGATCTGCCGCACGCCGGACTCGATCGCCTCCCGGGTCGCCGCGCCGAGCGGCGTCTTGAAGAACAGCTCTCCGCCGAAGGCGACACCTTTGTACCTGGCCGCCACGTACGCTTCGCCGGTTCGCACGGCGCCTTCGCTTTGCACCGAACTCGCGATCTCTCCGGTCTCGATGGCGACAAGGGTCAGTGTGAGCGACACCCTGGCGACGTGTCCGCGCCCGAGGAAGGCGATCCTTTTCGCGAGCACGCTCAACGAGCCGCCGCCGCTCTGGGAGAAATCGTTGATGACGCCGCGGATCATGTACTGGGCGCCCTTCATCCGGCCCGACGCGATCCGACCTTCCGGCCGGAAGAGCGTCTGTTGTTGACGCGCGATCTCGTTCACCAGTCCCTGGAAATGCTGCCGCTCCACCACCACGAACCGGGACGAGCGGACCAGCTCGGACACGAGCAGATCGGCCATGTCGCTTCCGAGCTGCCACTGGCCGGCGAATCCCGATTTGTTCTCGAACGTCGTGACGGCCACCACCGGCAGGACTTCGGGGCCTTCGCCGCGCGTCGCACGCGAGGCGCAGCCGGACGCGCAGAGAACGCCGATGACGACCACGATCAGGGCGAACGACGACCGTTCCTCGCGCCTCATCCGCTGCTCACGATAGCGAGTCGGTCTTGCGCGAGTCAACATTCGACGGCGCGAGCGTACGATGCAGATGCCCGTGTCCCGGAAGTGCCTGCCGAGGGTTCCCCGGAGATCCCGAGATAGACTGATGGCGTTGCTGCCCGTCGTTCGCGCTGCAGCGAGCATCATCGGATGGCCGGCGAGCTTTGAGGTCTCGTCACTCGTACTGCCGCGGTTTCGGAGTCGCGGAGGAGACAGGAATCGATGCGTGTGATCGACATGGAATGTAGCGTCCCGAAGCGTGCGTCCGGTCAGGAAGAAACTTCCGGTGCGCCGGCATCGACAACGCCCGCGCCAGCGGCCGAGCGACCGGCCGGGTATGGCATGGCCAACTACGAGCGGATCTTTCGCTCGCGCCGTGACGGCGGCGACGCGCGGCCGACGGGGGAGCTCGACGCGTACGTGAAGAGGCTGGCCGAGGTCGGCGTCGTGCGCGCGGTGCCGTTCGGCACGTCGAACGACGAGGCGGCAGAGCTGCTGCACGACTATCCTGGTTGCTTCATCGCCCTGGCCCGCATCAGCGGCCTTCACGGCATGCGGGGCGTCCGGGAGCTCGAGCGACGCGTCCGGGAAGAACAGTTCCAGGCCCTGGACGTGTCGGCGCTCGTCGACGGCATCCCGGCCAGCGATCGCCGCTACTACCCGCTCTACGCGACGGCCGTCGAGCTCGACATTCCCGTGCGCATCTACTCGTCGATGAACTACGCCACGGATCGGCCCTACGATCTCGGCCATCCGCGACATCTGGACCAGGTCGCCATCGACTTCCCGGAGCTGACGATCATCGGCGGGCTCGGCGGCTGGCCGTGGGTGAACGAGATGGTCGCGCTCGTGCGCCGCCATCCCCGGCTCTACCTCGACACGTCGGCGCACCGCGCGAAGTACCTCGGCCAGCGCGGCTCGGGCTGGGAGATGCTGATGCAGTTCGGCAACACGCTGATCCAGGACAAGGTGCTCGTCGGCCTCTCGGCCGGCCTGGTCGGCCAGCCGCACGAAACGTTGATCCAGGAATACCTGGCGCTCCCGCTGAAAGACTCCGTCAAGGAGAAGTGGCTCTACCTGAACGCGGCGCGCGTGTTCAGGCTCGAATGACGACGGCGACGGTCACGACGCTGGCGAGCCACGCCTCGATGGAGGTGTTCGACTATCGCTGTCGCGTTGCGGCCGGAGACCGACCGTTCGTCGAGCGACACCGGAACTTCTCGCTCTCCTTCGTGCGGCGCGGCAGCTTCGGGTATCGCGCCCGCGGCGAAGCGTTCGAGGTGGTCGCCGGTTCGGTCATCGTGGGATGGCCCGACGACGAGTACGTGTGCACGCACGATCACGCCGGCGGCGACGAATGTCTCTCGTTTCACCTGTCGCCCGCACTCGTCGACACGCTCGGCGGTGATCCGGCGATCTGGCGGCGAGGTGTCGTCCCGCCTCGGCCCGATCTGATGATCCTCGCCGGCCTCGCGCAGGCCGCGGCCAACGGCAGGAGCGCCCTCGGCCTCGACGAGGTCGGGATGCTGATCGCCGCGCGATTCGTCGAGCTGATCTCGAGGCGCCCGCGGTCGGCCCGCACAGCGCCGCCCCGCGATCGCCGCCGCGCCGTGCAGGCCGCACTGTGGATGGGCGAGCATTCGGACGAACCGATCGATCTCGATCGGGCCGCGCGCGAGACAGGCCTGAGCCCGTTTCATTTCCTCAGAATCTTCACGAGCGTGCTCGGACGGCTCCTGGCCGACGGCGCCGCGTCGGTCACCGACGTCGCGCTCGACGTCGGGTTCGGCGATTTGTCGAACTTCGTCCGCACGTTCCACCGCGCGGCCGGCGTCTCGCCCGGGCGATTTCGGCGGGCGGCCGGAGGCGATCGCAAGATTCTCCAAGCCCGTCTCGAGGCGTGGTCCCCAGAATGACGGCCGGGGGGACCACGACATGGCGTCGATCCGGAAGGAGCGCGACCCTCATCCGCTCGTGACCCAGCTGCGCTTCAGCCGCCGCGAATTCGTTCGCGGGCTCAAGGCCGTGACGCCCGAGGACTCCACGCGGCGCTTCGGTCCGATCAATCCGATCGCGTGGATGATCGGCCACCTGGCGTGGCAGGAGCAGCTCTACTGGCTGGAGCGTGCACAGGGCACGACGGCGGTGCCCGAGGTGAAGCAGTTCGGCTACGGCAAACCACTCAGCGTGCCGCCGCTCGATGAGGCGTGGAGGTGGTGGCGCGCCGTGACCAGCGCCGCCGATCCCTATCTCGACACCCTCGCCGGGAGAGAGCTCACGCGACTCTGGAAGCGCGAGACGTTCAACGAGACGCCGGGCACCAAGCTGCACCGGACGACGTATCACTACTGGTTTCACCTCGGCGAATCGCAGGCGGTGAGACAGCTGCTCGGGCACACGAAGCTGCCGATGTTCGTCGGCAGCTTCGCGAAGGCGCCGTATCGTCCGGAGCGCTGAGACTCGGCGCTATACTCCCCGCGTGATCGTCTCGCGCGCCGTCGCCGACAATCTTACGAGAGCGTCGTGGATCCGACGCATGTTCGAGGAAGGCGCCCGGCTCAAGGAGGAGCGCGGTGCCGACAAGGTCTTCGACTTCACGCTCGGCAATCCCGAGATCGAGCCGCCGCCGGCCGTGCTCGCGGCCGCGCAGCGCGTGCTCGCGAGCAAGACCCCGCACCTGCACGCCTACATGCCCAACGCCGGCCACGTCCGCGTCCGCGACGCGGTGGCCGCGCGCCTTCGCGCCGCGACCGGACTCGACTACACGGCGAATCACGTGATCATGACCGTCGGCGCGGGCGCCGCGCTCAACACGGTGCTGAAGGCGATCCTGGACCCCGGGGACGAGGTCATCACGGTCGCGCCCTTCTTCGCGGAGTACACGTTCTACGCGCAAAACCACGGCGGGCGTCTGGTGGTGGTCCCGCCGAAGCAGGACCTGACGCCCGACATCGCCAGGATCGCCGCGGCGATCACGCCGCGGACCCGCGCGATCCTCGTGAACTCCCCGAACAATCCCAGCGGCGTGATCTACCCGGCGTCGTCCTTCGTCGAGATCGAGGAGCTGCTGACGCGCGCCGAGCAGCCGATCGTCCTGATCAGCGACGAGCCGTACCGCGCGCTCGTGTTCGACGACGTGATCCCGCCCGAGGTCCCGCCGCTGGTGACCCGCTCGATCATCGCGACGTCGTGGTCCAAGTCGCTGGCTCTTGCGGGCGAGCGCATCGGCTATCTCGCGTTCTCGCCGCGCATGGCGGAAGCGGCCGAGCTCTTCGAGGCGTGCACCTTCACCAGCCGGGTGCTCGGCTTCGTGAACGCGCCGGCGCTCTGGCAGTGGGTCGTCGCCGAGGTCGGCGATCAGGTGATCGACGTCGGGCCGTACCGTGAAAAGCGAGACCTGATGTACGAGGGGCTCCGCCGCATCGGCTACGAGTGCGTGAAGCCGCAGGGCGCGTTCTACGTGTTCCCGCGGACGCCGATCGACGACGACGTCGCGTTCGTGCGGTGGCTCGCGGAGGAAGGGGTGCTCACCGTGCCGGGCTCGGGCTTCGGCATGCCCGGCCACATCCGGATCTCGCTCACCGTCGAGCGAGAGACGATCGTGCGCGCGCTGCCCGGCTTCGGGCGCACCTTCGCGAAGGCGCGCCCGGCCGGACGTCGATCGGCGGACTGATCAGCGCGCCGGGGCCGCGGTCTCCGCAGTCGCTGCGGCGCCAAGGTGCTTCAGCTTCTGGACCTCGTTCGGATCGTCGAGCCCGAGCCTCTTCACCGACATCTCGAAGCGATCCTGCATCCGCGCGTCGTTCGCGTTGAGGTTGCGCGTGAAGCAGCAGAACTCGAGCTGGAGGCCATTCGGGTCCTTGAAGTAGATCGACTTCGCCCAGTCGTGGTCCACCACCTCGGTGACCTCGATGCCCTTCGCGATGAGCTCGTTGCGCTTCTCCACGAGCCCCGCCTCGGAGCCCGTCTCGAACGCGAAGTGATAGAACGCGCTCGGCACGCCGAGGCCGCGGGTGATGCCCGCGTCGTAGCTCGACGGCACGCCGGGCACTCCGTGCGCTTCCATGAACGCGATGAGCTGGTCCCGGCCGGTGTCGAAGAAGATGTGGCGGATCTGTCCGCCCTCCTTCACCTTGATGACGTCGCACCGGACGGCCTTGAAGCCGAGCGTGTTCTCGTAGAAGTCGCGGGTCTTGTCGAGGTCGTGGGTCGAGAGCCCGATGTGGGAGAACCCCTTGTTCGCCATGATCTGCCTCCCTTCGGCGTGCCTGTCCGATCCTACCAGACGCGGCCGGCGCCGCGGTTCAGCGTTTCTCGGCCGGCGTCGACGTCGCCGGTCCCATGCCCCAGACCTGGATGATCGCCTCCTCGTCCTTCGCGCCGTCGTAGTGCACCTTGCCGCCGTAATGGATGACGTAGCTTCCCGCCGGCGCCGGGACCGTCTTGTCCGGATCGAACGTCTCGCCGGCGCCCATCCACCACGTCCCGGAGAGCACGGCGAAGAACCGGTCGTTCGGATGGAAGTGCGGGCGGCTCATGGTGCCGGGAAACCACTTGACGCGCACGACGTATGGCCCCGGCTTGCTCGGGTCGCCGAAGAGCACCGCCGACTCGTTGGTGCCGGCGGCGTTCCGGACCCACTTGATGTCCGCCGGCGTCTTGAAGTCCACCGCGGTGCGATCGATGTCGGCCGCGTGCGCCGCCGCGACGAGCATCGTCATCGTGAGAATCGCCAGAGCACTCGTCCTCGGAATTCCTGTCGCGGTCATGTCGCCTCCGTTGCTTCGGAGCTTCCGGGAGATTCACGCGCGATCTTGCCGACCCCTCGCCGGCCTTCGAACGCGATTCGACATGTCGATCGCGACGACCCGTCCTTCGTCTTCAGATCATAGATTGTCGCGTGCGATCCGTCGGAGCGAACGGCGTCAGGACAGCACGCGCACGCGCGGCCGTGGGTCGAGCTTGATTCTCTTGACGGCGCGAAGATGATCGGCCACGACGTCCCACGCGGGCGGGCCGCTCGCCTCGCCGAGACTGGCCCAGCCCGTCGCCCTGTACCGTCGGGCGGGCTCGAGGGCTTTTCCGCCCACCCGCACGTCGCGAATCCGGCGCCCGAGCGTCGCGGACGGATCGATAGCGTAGGTCAGGCCTCCCAGCCGCACCATGTCCCCGCCCTGGCGGTAGTACGGGTCACGATGAAACAGATTGTCGGCGACGTCTTCCATGACGCGCAGGATCTCGGCGCCTGTCATCTCGCGGATCCAGGTGTTCGCGTACGTCAGCGCGGTGTGGCTCAGCACGTCCTCGGCGGTGATCGTCTGGCCGGGCACGACCGTCACGCCCCAGCGAAAGCCCGGCGAGAACGCGACCTCGGCATCCGCACGGGTGAGGAGCGCGTCCAGGATCACCTCGTCGAACGTCCCGTTGAAGTTCCCGCGACGCCACAGGAGCGACTCGGACACCGCGAGCGGCTCGGCGAGCTTCGCCTGGTGCGGCGCGCGCACTCCGGCGATGAAGCGTTTCATCTCCGGATCCTCGGGCACGTCGCGCGCAAGGACGGGAAGCAAGCGGTAGCGATAGCCGGCCACGGCGTGATTGCGGACGTCGAGATCCAGGCGGGAGAGGAACTTGCCGTGCGATCCGGAATTCACGACGAGCGTCTTGCCGACCTCGATCGGCGCGGGCAGCGCGTCGTGCGTGTGGCCGCCGAGGATCACGTCGATGCCCCCGACGCGCGACGCGAGCTTCAGGTCGACCGTGACGCCCATGTGGCTCAGGATGACCACCAGGTCGACCTTCTTCTGGTCTCTCAGCTCTCGCACCAGCGTCGCGACGTCGTCCTCGCGGATGCCGAACGTCAGGTCCGGCACGAAGCGGCGCGGATGAGCGACCGGCGTGTAGGGAAACGCCTGCCCGATCACGCCGACGCGAAGGCCGCCCACCTCGCGCACCGTAGAGGGATGGAAGATCGGATCGCCCCACCCCGCCTCCGACACGTTGTGCGCGACGAAGTCGCCCTGGAAGAGACCGCGTCGCTCGCGGTCGCCGAACAGCTCGCGGACGCGATCGAGCCCGTACGTGAACTCCCAGTGCGGCGTCAGCACCTCCACGCCGAGCAGGTTGGACGCGCGCACCATGTCCTCGCCGCGGCTCCACAGCGCGGTGGCCGAGCCCTGGATGGTGTCACCGCCGTCGAGCAGCAGCGTCCGGCCCGGCCGCTCGGCGCGGATGCGCTTCACGAGCGTGGCGAGATGGGCGTAGCCGCCGAGCCGGCCGTAGCGCGCGGCGAGCGCCGTGAAATCGAGATGGCTCACGGCGTAGGCATCGGCGCTGCCCGGCGCGATGCCATACGCGCGGAGCAGCGCGGGGCCGGTCACGAACGGCGGCTTGCCGCGCTCGTCGCCGACGCCGATCAGCGCGTCCGGCTCTCGATAGAACACGGGCGTGAGGTGCGCGTGGGGATCGGTCAGGTGCAGCAGCGTGACCTGGCCGAGCGGCTCGAAGTCCAGCACGCGCTCGGCCGCCGCGTGAGCGTCGACGAGCTGACGAAAGTCGAGGCCCGCGGCCAGGCCTCCCAGCGCGATCTTCACGAGATCGCGCCGGCTCACCTCCATCGGAGTCGGATTCCCGCGATCAACTCGGTGCCGGATTCCCGGGATTGACTCAGTGCCGGATTCCCGGCACCGAGAGCGGCTTGCCCTGATCGAATGACGTGAGGTAGAGCTCCAGCTCCGCGTACTCGATCGCGTCCGCGGCGAGCATGTTCATGCCGAGCGGCACCATGCACCACTGCATGCGCTTGCGGAGATCCCACATCTGGTTCTGGCTCGTGCGCCAGGTCGGGAAGTGGCGCGTCATTCCCTCGCTCGAGTCCACGAGCCAGCGGCCGCCGAGGAACTTCCCGGCTCCGCGGTCCGGCGTGTGGCAGTCCGCGCACGAATGATTGCGCTGTCCGACGCGGCGCGAGAACGTCGCCTGGCCGCGCGCGAGCGCGGCGCGCGCTTCCGGACTCGCGAGA
>QHRT01000087.1:0-43500 GCA_003220195.1 Candidatus Rokuibacteriota bacterium
TTCCCCCAGATCGATCCGGTGATGATCGTGAGCGCCATGAACACCACCCCGGCCTCCGCCGACGCGTGGGCGAGCCGATCGGCTTCGGCTCTGCGCTTCCAGAGGTAGCCGACCGAGGCGAAGAAGATGAGGGGACACGCGATGTACTCGGCGACGATCGCGCTGGGGACGTGCACGTACATGATGCGCTGAACGTTCCCCTGGGTCTCCTCGCGAGGCGCCAGACCGAGACCCCAGCCGATGCCGATCGCGAGGGCGGCGAGCGAGAGCCAGCCGAGGGCTCGTGTCGCCGTCATCCTTCGAGCACGAAGTCGAACGTCAGGATGCCGATGACCACGTAGACGACGTCGGCCGAGACGAGCAGCTTGATCCACTGGGCCACGGCCGAGAGCGGCTCGCCGGCGAGCGCGGCCTCCGTCGCTTTCACGGCTCCCAGCAAGACCGGCACCTGGACCGGCAACAGCAAGACCGGAAAGAGCAGCTCGCGCGCGCGCACGCCGGCGGTCATCGCCGCGAACAGCGTGCCGACGGCGCTGAGGCCGAGCGTCCCGAGCGCGATCACCAGCGTGAGCGCGGGCAGCGCGTGCGTGATGTCCACGTCGAAGAAGACGACGAACAGCAGGAGCACGAGCGCTTCGACCGAGAAGATCAGCAGGAGATTGCCGAGGAGCTTGCCCACATAGATCGCCGACTTGTCGCCGGGCGTCGAGACGAGCGCTTCCCAGCAGTCATTCTCGCGCTCGACCAGGAACGTTCGGCCGAGGGCGAGCAAGCCGCTCAGGATGAACCCGAGCCACAGGAGGCCCGGCAGCACCTGTCCGAGGCGCTCGCGATCCGGCCCCAGCGCGAACTGGAACACGAAGAGCAGGAGCAGCGCGAAGAAGAGGAGCGCGTTGACGGTCTCCTTCGAGCGGCGCTCCACCAGCACGTCCTTCCAGGCGACCGCCCACGCGCGGCGCGCGAACGTCACGACGCCTCTTCCGTGGCGAGCGCGTAGAGGCGCCCGAGCTCCTCGAGCGCCAGGCCGTCGCGAGGCCGGTCGAGCGCGATCCGGCCGCTCGCGAGGACGGCGATGCGGTCGGCGACGTCGAGGTCGCGGCCGAACCCGTGCGTCGCCATCACCGCGGCGCCGCCCCGTGCCTTCACCGTGCGGAGGTACTCCTCCAGCCACTTGCGCGCGCGCTCATCCAGCGCGGCGAACGGTTCGTCGAGGAGAACGACGCGCGGCTCGGTGAGCGCGAGCCGCGCGAGCCCGAGCCGGCGCTTCATCCCGTGCGAGAAGGTGCGCACCCGCTCGTCGGCCGAGCTTTCCAGCTCCACATCCCCGAGCGCCGATCGCAGGTCTCTTTCCGCCAGGCGACGGCCACCGAACGTCGTCCAGAAGCGGAGGTTCTCGAGCGCCGTCAGATCGTCGTAGACGTACGCGCCGTGGGCGACGAGGCCGACCAGTCTGCGCACGGCCTCCGCGTCCTTGACGGTGTCGGCACCGGCAACGGTGACCGTCCCGCGCGTCGGCCGGGTGAGCGTCGCGACGATCTTGAGGAGCGTCGTCTTGCCCGCGCCGTTTGGCCCGAGCAGCGCGACCGCTTCTCCGGGACGCACATCGAGCGTCACACCGTCGAGCACGAGCGTCCTGCCGAAAACTTTGCGGAGACCGGACACGCGAACGATAGGGTCAGCGATCATCCAATCGCATAATTTTCCCTTACCACTGAACCCCGGTCAAGGAACGCCAGGCAGGATCACGAGCTCGGTTGGCCGCTCCGAGCGCGGGGTTGGCCCGCGCAACGATCGCTTCGAGCCGGTGGGGGGTATCGGGGAGGAGCGGCGGAACGCTCCCCCCGATGTCGATCAAATCCGCATGGCGCGCAGGCGCGCGATCCGCTCCTCGATCGGGGGATGCGTGGAGAAGAGCCGCATCAGCGCCTGCCCGCTCAGGGGATTCACGATGAAGAGATGCGCGGTGGCCGGATTGGCCTGCATCGGTACGGATTGCGAGGCGACCTCCAGCTTGCCGAGAGCTTGCGCCAGTCCCCAGCTACGACCGGCCAGACGCGCGCCCGTGGCGTCGGCCTGGAACTCCCGCGCGCGCGAGACCGCGAGCTGCACGAGCATCGCCGCGATCGGCGCGAGGACGGCCATCAGGACGAGCGCGATCGGATTGCTTCCGCGTTCCTCGTCGTCGCTCCGGCCCCCGCCGAACATCGCCGCCCACTGCGCCATGTGCGCGAGATAGGTGATCGCTCCGGCGAGCGTGGCCGCGAGCGTCGAGATCAGGACGTCGCGGTTCTTCACGTGAGACAGCTCGTGCGCGAGGACGCCCTCGAGCTCGTCCTCGTTCATGATCCGCAAGATGCCTTCCGTGACGGCGACCGCCGCGTGCTCCGGGTTCCGGCCGGTCGCGAACGCATTCGGCGAGTCGTCGGGGATCAGGTAGATGGGCGGCATCGGGATGCCGGCCCGGGTCGCCAGCCGCCGCACGATCGCGAAGAGCCCTGGCGCCTGCGACTCGTCGAGCGGCTGGGCCCGGTACATCGCGAGCACCATCTTGTCCGAGAACCAGTAGCTGAAAAAGTTCATGGCGATGGCCAGAACGAACGCCACCAGCATGCCCTGACGCCCCCCGAAAGCGCCTCCGAGAAGCACCAGCATCGCGGTCAGCACGGCAAGGAGGAGGCCGGTCTTGAAGACGTTGGACATGCTGAGAGCGTAGCACAGGGCGAGGTCGGCAGCCCAAACGCCTTGACTTGAGGGCGGGCGGCCCATATACTGGCCGGGTTTAACCAAAACTTCTTTGCTGACAGAGACTTACATGATCATCAGGGTCTCGGAACTTTCACCCGAAGGTCTCGACGTTCGGGACGCGAGACAGTTCTCGACGCCCGCGTTCACGGATCCCGAGTGGCGGCTCGACGGGGTGGACCTCCACGTGCAGCCGGATGGCGACGACGTGACCGTGCAGGGCACCATAGAGGCGACCGTTCCGCTGGCGTGCGGCCGGTGTCTCGAGTCCCTGCCGACGCACGTCAATGTGCTGGTCGACGTTCGCCTGACGCCCCGTCCTGCGGCCCGAGACGACCTGGAGCTCGGCGCTGACGACCTCGACACGGACTTCTACGCGAACGACGAGCTCGATCTCGGCGCGCTGATCCAGACCGAGACGACGCTCGCGCTGCCGATGAAGCCCTTGTGCCGAGAAGACTGCCGGGGTCTTTGCCCGGCCTGTGGTATGAACCGTAACCTGACGCCCTGCGAGTGCCGGGAGCAGAAGCCCGATCCCCGGCTGGCGGTTCTCTCGCAGTGGTCCGCGCGCCGCAAAGGCTGAGCGAGGAGCATCGAACCATGCCGCTGCCGAAACGCCGTCACTCGAAGACGCGCGGGCGCAAGCGTCGCACGCACTACAAGCTCGCCGCACCGACCCGCTCGGTGTGCCCGCAGTGTCGCGAGGTGAAGCTGCCGCATCGCGTGTGCCCGAAATGCGGGTACTACCGGGGCCGGGAGATCGTCGCCGTCGAAGGGACCTGAGGCCGCAGTCGAGCGCCCCCGGCACAATTGCAGATGAAGATCGCGGTTGACGCGATGGGCGGCGACAACGCCCCGGCGGTCGTGGTCGAAGGCGCCGTCGCCGCCGTGCGCGAGCTCGGCGCCTCCGTCATCCTGGTCGGCGACAGCGCCGCGATCGAGCAGGAACTGGCCCGGCTCGGCCCCGCGGACGCCGGCGTGGACGTGCGCCACGCCTCCCAGGTCGTCAGCATGGCCGAGAGCCCGTCTCACGCCCTGCGCCGCAAAAGAGATTCCTCGCTGCGCATCGCGGCCGAGCTCGTTCGCGACGGCAAGGCGTCGGCGTTCGTGTCCGCCGGCAATACCGGCGCCGCGATGGCGATCTCGATGTTCGTGATCGGTGTGCTGCGGGGCGTCGATCGACCGGCGATCGCCGCGGTGCTGCCGAATCTGAAGAAGTTCACGGTGCTGCTCGACGTCGGCGCGAACGTCGATCCGAAGCCGTGGCACATGTTCCAGTTCGCCGTGATGGGCAACGTCTACGCGCGCGACATCCTCGGGATCGACACGCCGCGCGTCGGGCTCCTGTCGGTCGGCGCGGAGGAGGGCAAGGGGAACGAGCTGACGAAAGAAGCCTACGACCAGCTGAAGGAATCGTCGCTGAACTTCGTCGGCAACGTCGAAGGGCGCGACATCTACAACGGGCACTGCGACGTCGTCGTGACCGACGGGTTCACCGGGAACGTCGCGCTGAAGATCTCCGAGAGCCTCGCCGAGATGCTCGGCGCGATGATCAAGGAAGAGCTCCATCGGGACGTGCGGTCCAAGGTCGGCGCGAAGCTGGCGATGCCCGCGTTCCAGCGCTTCCGCCGGCGCGTCGACTACACCGAGATGGGTGGCGCGCCACTGCTCGGCATCGACGGCGCGGCCATCGTCTGTCACGGCTCTTCACCGTCGAAGGCCATCAAGAATGCGGTACGAGTCGCCGCCGAATGGGCGCGAGCCGGCCTGAACGAGCACATCAAGGCCGCGCTCGAGGCCGAGATGACCCACGGCAGTCGAGAGGGGAATCGCGAATGATCCGGGGCAAGATCGTCGGCATCGGCGCCTACGCGCCCAAGCGCATCCTGACCAATCACGACCTCGAGCGGATGGTCGCGACGAGCGACGAGTGGATCGTCCAGCGGAGCGGCATCCGCCAGCGCCACGTTATCGAGGAGGGCGAGACGACGTCGGATCTCGCCGTGCGCGCCGCGCAGCAGGCCCTCGAGCGCGCGAACCTCACACCGGACGACGTCGATTTCATCGTGGTCGGCACGACGACCGCCGATATGCAGTTCCCCTCGACCGCGAATTTCGTCCAGGGGAAGCTGGGCTGCCGGCGGATCGGCTCGGTCGACGTATGGGCCGCGTGCACCGGATCGATCTACGGGCTCGCCGTCGGCTCGCAGTTCGTGCAGACGGGGAAATACCGTCGCGTGCTGGTGATCGGCGCCGAAGCGCTCTCGCGGATCACCGACTGGACCGACCGCTCGACGTGCGTGCTGCTCGCCGACGCCGCCGGCGCCGTCGTCCTCGAAGCGTGCGAGGACGGCCGCGGCGTGATCGACGCCGATCTCTACTCCGACGCTCGGCACTGGGAATTGCTCTACATGCCGGGCGGCGGCGCCCAGTATCCGGCGTCGCACGAGACCGTGGACCAGCGCATGCACTTCGCCAAGATGCGGGGCAACGAGCTGTTCAAGGTCGCCGTCCGCATGTTCGTCGAGTGCGCGTCGACGCTGCTCGAGCGCCACGGCCTGAAGGTGAGCGACATCGATCTGTTCGTCCCGCACCAGGCGAACCTCCGCATCATCGAGGCGGCCGCGAAGAGACTCGACATGCCGATGGACCGGGTCTTCGTGAACGTCGACCGCTACGGCAACACGGGCGCCGCGTCGGTCTACGTCGCGCTGGAGGAGGCCGTCGCCGCCGGCCGCGTCCGCGCGGGCGACCTGATCTTGTTGGCGGCCTTTGGCGGCGGGGTCACGTGGGGCGCCGCGCTGCTGCGCTGGTAGGTCTCGCGTCGCGATGATCGCGTTTCTGTTCCCCGGTCAGGGGTCACAAGCCATCGGCATGGCGCGCGCGTTCTACGAGAACTCGCCGGCGGCCCGTCGCGTCGTCGACGAGGCGAACGACGTCCTCGGCTTCGACCTGCGGCGGCTCATGTTCGAAGGGCCGGAGGCGGAGCTCGTCCTGACGGCGAACACGCAACCGGCCGTCCTCACGGCGAGCGTCGCCGCCGCCGCCGCGTGCGCCGAGCGCGGGCTCCGACCGGGCCTGGCCGCCGGGCACAGCCTGGGCGAGTACTCGGCGTTCGTCGTCGCCGGCGCGCTCGCGTTCCCGGACGCGGTGCGCACGGTCAGGAAGCGCGGCGAGTTCATGCAGGAGGCCGTGCCGATCGGCACCGGCGCGATGGCCGCGCTCATGGGCATGGAGCTCGACAAGGTCGACGAAGTGTGTCGTGAGGCGGCGGATGGCGAGGTCGTGGAGGTCGCCAACGTCAACTCCGAGGGCCAGATCGTGATCGCGGGGCATCGCGCGGCGGTCGAGCGGGCGCTCGCGCTCGCCACCGGCCGCGGCGGGCGCAAGAGCGTGATGCTGCCGGTGAGCGCGCCGTTCCACACGTCGCTCATGACGGGAGCCGCCGACCGCCTGGCGCGCGAGCTCGAGAGCGTGCCCGTGCTCGATCCCGCGATTCCGATCGCCCGCAACGTGGACGGCGAGTTCGTGCGTCGCGCCGCCGACGTCACGCCCTCCCTCTTGCGGCAGGTGGCGAGCCCGGTGCGCTGGACGGCGTGCGTGGAGCGTCTCGCGCACGAAGGCGCCACCACCTTCGTCGAGGTCGGTCCCGGGCGCGTGCTGACGGGCTTGCTCCGGCGGATCGTCGACGGCGCGCGTGGCCACTCGATCGAGGATCCCCTCACGCTCGACAAGACGCTGTCCGCGCTCGCGGTCGCGCGATGACGGGTGGGGAAACCCCGCTCGCGGAACGGGTGGCGATCGTCACCGGTGGGACTCGGGGCATCGGCCTCGCGATCGCCACACGGTTGGCGGAGGACGGAGCCGCCGTGGTAGTCTCGGGCCGCGACGCCGCCCGGCTCGAAGGCGCGGTGAAGGATCTCGAAGCTCTCGGCGGCCCGGTGCTCGGCATCACGGCCGACGTGGCGACCCGGGAGGACGCGGATCGCGTGTGCGAGACGGCGAAGAGTCGGTTCGGTCGCATCGATGTCCTCGTCAACAACGCCGGCATCACCCGCGACGCCTTGCTCATCCGGATGAAAGACGACGACTGGGACCAGGTCCTCGACGTGAATCTCCGCGGCGCGTTCCTGATGACGCGCGCCGCCGCGCGCACGATGGTGCGGCAGAAAAGCGGTCGCGTGATCAACGTCACGTCGGCCGCCGGTGCCATGGGCAACCCCGGCCAGGCCAATTACTCGGCGGCGAAGGCCGGGCTGATCGGCCTCACCAAGTCGGCCGCGCGCGAGCTCGCGCACTGGTCCATTCTGGTCAACGCGGTCGCCCCGGGGCTGATCGACACCGACATGACCGCCGCGCTTCCGGCCGCCGCCCGCCAGGCGCTGCTCGCGCAGGTGCCGCTGGGCCGGATCGGGACCGCGCGCGACGTCGCCGAGATGGTAGGATTCCTCGCCGGAGACGCGGCGGGCTACATCACCGGGCAGGTGTTCCACGTCAATGGCGGCCTGTACATGTAGAGTTCGTGAAACCATCGCCCGTACGACGGACGATGGTCTCCACGAACTGCATCGCCGTTCATCAACGTTCTTCTGGGAGGTGACGGGCTCATGGCGAAGTCAGTGGAGGAGCGGGTGAAGGAGATCATCGTCGAGCAACTCGGCGTCGACGAAGACGACGTCACCCCGAACGCGAAGTTCATCGAGGATCTCGGTGCGGACTCGCTGGACACCGTCGAGCTCGTCATGGCGCTCGAGGAGCATTTCGACATCCAGATCCCGGACGAGGACGCGGAGAAGATCGTGACGGTGGGGGACGCGATCCAGTACATCAAGGACAACTCCTGAGCGATCCGGGTCCGTGAGGGTCTCGTGAGGAACGCCCCGTGAGCCGCCGCGTCGTCGTCACCGGGCTCGGCGCGCTGACCCCGCTCGGCAACACCACCGACGAGTTCTGGGCCGGCCTGCGCGACGGGCGGTCGGGCATCGGGCCCATCACCAAGTTCGACGCCACCGGCTTTCCGACGCGCATCGCGGGCGAGGTCCGCGACTTCGATCCGCTGAAGTACGTCGACCGGAAGGACGCGCGGCGTCTCGACCCGTATCTGATGTATGCGATGGCCGCGGCGATCATGGCCGTGGAGGACTCGGGTCTCGACGCCGCGAAGACGGATCCGACCCGGTTCGGCGTGATGATCGGGTCCGGGATCGGCGGGATCACGACGCTGCTCGACGCGCACCAGAACATGCTGACGAAAGGCCCCGATCGCGTCTCGCCGTTCTTCATTCCGATGCTGATCATCAACATGGCGTCCGGGCTCGTCTCGATGCGGTTCGGCGCGAAAGGCCCGAACTCGTCCGTGGTCACCGCGTGCGCCACCGGCAACCACGCGATCGGCGACGCCTTCAAGATCATCCAGCGCGGCGCCGCCGACGTGATGCTGGCTGGCGGCGCCGAGGCGATCATCGTGCCGCTCACCATCGCCGGCTTCTGCTCGATGAAGGCGATGTCGACTCGCAACGAGGAGCCCGAGAAGGCCTCGCGCCCGTTCGATCTCGACCGTGACGGGTTCGTGTGCGGCGAGGGCGCCGGCGTCGTGCTGGTGGAAGCGCTCGACCACGCTCGAGCGCGCGACGCGCGCGTGTACGCCGAGGTCGTCGGGTACGGCATGACGGGCGACGCGCACCACATGACCGCGCCGGACCCGGATGGCGACGGCGCCTACCGGGCGATGCGGGCGGCGCTGGCCGACGGCGGGCTCGCGCCCGAAGACGTCGGCTACGTCAACGCGCACGGGACCTCGACGCCCTACAACGACAAGTTCGAGACGCTGGCGATCAAGCGCGCGTTCGGGGATCACGCGCGCCGCCTCGCCGTGTCGTCCACGAAGTCCATGACGGGGCATCTGCTCGGCGCGGCCGGCGGCATCGAGGCGATCGCAACTGTGCTGGCGCTCCACCACGGCATCCTGCCGCCGACGATCAACTACGAGACGCCGGATCCGGACTGCGATCTCGATTACGTTCCGAACCACGCGCGCAAGCAGGACGTCGAGGTCGCCCTGTCGAACGCCTTCGGCTTCGGCGGGACGAACGCGACGCTGGCGTTCAGGAAGTATCGCGGCGCCTGATCTGGAGGCCGAGCGGCTCGGCCGGCTCGAGGAGACGCTCGGCTATCGGTTTCGTGATCGCGCGCTGCTCATCCGCGCGCTGACCCACTCCTCGTTCGCCAACGAACATCCGCCGGGCTCCCACCACGAAAAGCTCGCGTTGCTCGGTGACGCCGTGCTGTCGCTGGTCGTCGCCGAGCATCTCTACGGCGTCGATCCGGACGCTGGCGTCGGTGACCTCACGTCACGACGCGCGGAGGTCGTCTCCGGCGCCAACCTCGCGCGGTGGGCGGCGGCGGTGGAACTCGGTGAGGCGCTCCGTCTCGGCCGCGGCGAAGAGCAGACGGGCGGTCGCACGCGCGCGTCGATTCTCGCGACGACGCTCGAGGCCGTGCTCGGCGTCGTCTATCTCGAGGCCGGGCTCGAAGGCGCCCGCATGGCGATCGCGCGACTCGCCGGCTGGGGAAACGGCGCGTCGGCGGCGTGATACGCTGACTTCATGCGCCTGTGGCCCGCCCGACGGCAGTCGCCGTCCGGCACGATCACGTCCGACGACCTGCTGATCACCGAGGACGTCTTGCGACGGAACGTCGAAGACGTTCTCCTCGTGCGCGAGCGCGAGTTTCTCGGCAGCATCGTCGTCTTCCGGGGCAATCTGCTGATGCCGCCCGCGCGCGCGCTCGACATCCTGCTCGAGCGGTTTCGCCGTTTCGGCTACACGCCGTTTCTGCGCGCCGACGGCGATGCGGTCGTGGTGGAGGCCTGGCCACTGGCGCAGACGGTCGAACGTCAGCGCATCCGCCTCAACGTCGCCCTGTTCATCCTGACCTGTCTTTCGACCTTGATGGCGGGCGCGTTCTTCTTCGTCGGGTCGCCGACGTTCGACGCGTTCCGCTCGGCCGAGTGGCCGCTGCCGCTCCGATTTCTTGCCGGCGTCCCGTTCGCCGCCACGCTGATCGGCATCCTCGGCACGCACGAGTTCGGGCATTACTTCACGGCGCGGCACTACAAGGCGTCCGTCAGCCTGCCGTATTTCATCCCGGCGCCGCCGCCGTTCCTGTTCGGGACGTTCGGGGCCATCATCCGGATGCGATCGCCCGCGCGAGACCGCAATTCACTCTTCGACATCGCCGTGGCCGGGCCGCTCGCCGGCCTCGCGATCGCAATCCCGACCGCGATCTTCGGACTCGCGTGGTCGAATGTCGCGCCGGCCAACGGTCACTTCACCGTGTTCGGCGAGTCGCTGCTCTGGAGCCTGCTGGTCCACCTGAAATTCGGCGCGATCCCCGCCGGGATGATGGTCTACACGCATCCGATGGCCGACGCGGCCTGGGCCGGGTTCCTGGTGACCGCGCTGAACCTCTTTCCGGTCGGGCAGCTCGACGGCGGCCGCATCGCGTATGCGCTCTTCGGCCGGCGTCACCGCGCCGTCGGCATCGCCACGTTTGCAGCGTTGCTCGGGCTCGGGGCCGTGACCGGCGCGGTGAACTGGTTCGTGTGGGCCGCGCTCCTGTTCTTCATGGTGGGCTTCCACCACAGTCCGCCGCTGGACGACCTGACGCCGTTGAGCCCCGGCCGTCGGCTGACGGGCATCCTGGCCCTGGTGCTGCTCGTCCTCCTCGTCCCCCCGATTCCGATCGGCTAGCGCAGGCGGCTGATAAAGGCCCATCTGCTTCGTTGGCGCCCACGGGTGCGTCCTCGCACCCCTCGGCCGCACGCTCAACGTACAGGGAGTACGTCTCGCGTGCGGGCTCAGGCGCATTCGATGCGCCTCTCGGGCGCCGCCTCGCATCTGGACCTTTCTCAGCCCCCTGCTGGTGGGCAGGGGCCAGATCCTTCACAGGAACGCAACGCGCCTCGTCAGCCAGTTGCGCTAATATCCGCGCCATGGCCGCGGGTGTTTCTCCTTCGCACGACCGACGTCGCGGGATGATGCGTCCACTCCCGACATCACCCCACTCGGGTCGGCGTGCCACGGCGACGATCGCGATCGGCTCGGCATCATGGATATGACGGTGAGCATCGTGGCGACCGGGTGAGAGAAACCACATGGGAGATCGGCTCAGAGGAAAGACGGCGCTCATCACCGGCGCCGGCATGGGGATCGGGCGCGAGGCGGCGCAGCTCTTCGCCGCCGAAGGCGCCAGGGTGGTCGTTGCGGACATCGACGCGAAGGCCGCGAAGGAGACGGTGAGCCGGATCGAGGCCGCCGGCGGCGAGGCGCTGGCCGTCGTCGGCGACGTCGCAATGGAGAGCGACGTCGAGCGCATGGTCGCCGAGGGCGTCGCGCGCTTGGGCGGATTGCACGTGCTTTACAACAACGCCGGCGTGCTCTGGAAGGACCGCGACCGCTCGGTGCTCGAGACGGATCCGGCGTGGTGGGACCGCGTGATGGCGATCAACTTGAAATCCGTGTTCTGGGTCACCAAGCACGGCATCCCGCATCTCCAGCGCGCGGGCGGCGGCTCGATCGTGCTCATGGGGTCGGTGTCGGCGCTCGTCGGGTTCACCCGCGCCCAGGACGCTTACACGTGCGCGAAGGGAGCCCTGATCTCGCTCACGAAGTCGCTCGCGATCCAGTTCGCGAAGGACCGGATCCGCTGCAACATTATTCATCCTGGCATCGTCGATACACCGCTCCAGGCGCCGTATCTCACCGACCAGCTCCGCAAGGAGTTCGAGACCGGCATTCCGATCGGCCGGATCGCCCGGCCGCGCGAGATCGCGAACGTGGCGCTGTTTCTCGCGAGCGAGGAGTCGTCGTACATGACCGGCGCCGAGCTCGTGGTGGACGGCGGCTTCACGGCGGGCTGAGCCCACACAAGGAGATTCTTGATGCGACGACTGACGCTCGTGCTGCTGGGTGCGATGCTGCTGACCGGGCCGGCCTTCGCGAAGGATACGGTCGTGATCTACACGGCGCTCGAGCCCGAGCAGATCACGGACTACATGAAGGCCGTGAACAAGTCTCTGCCGAACCTCGACGTCAAGATGCTCCGGCTGTCGACGGGGGACATCTCCGCCCGGTTCATGGCCGAGAAGGACAACATGCAGGCCGACCTCGTGTGGGGCGTCGCGGCCACCAACATGCTCGTGTTCAAGAACGCCGGCCTGCTCGAACCCTACGCCCCGAAGGGACTCGACCGCGTGCAGCCGCTCTTCCGCGACAAGGCGAACCCGCCGGGCTGGGTCGGCATCGACATCTACATGTCCGCCTTCTGCTTCAACACCGACGTCGCGAAGAAGAAAAATCTTCCGAAGCCGGAGTCGTGGGCCGATCTGACGAAGCCGGTCTACAAGGGCGAAGTCGTGATGCCGAATCCCGCCAGCTCGGGAACCGGGTATCTGTCGGTCGCGTCGATCCTGCAACGGATGAAAGAGCCGGAAGGATGGACGTACCTCGACGCGCTCGACAAGAACATGGCGGAGTACACGAAGTCCGGCTCGAAGCCGTGCAAGGACGCGGCCGCCGGCGAGCGGGCGATCGGCGTCTCGTTCGAGTACGTCGCGATGAAGATGAAGAAGGACGGCGCGCCGGTCGAGATGGTGCTGCCGAAGGAAGGCTCGGGCTACGAGATCGAGGCGAACGCGCTGACGCGCAAGGGCAAGTCGAATCCTGCGGCGAAGCAGTTCCTCGACTGGGCCATCACCGACGAAGCGATGGCGCTCTACTCGAAATACTTCGCCGCCGTGTCGGTGGCGGGATTCCCGGTGCCCGAGGGCCTGCCGAAGGACATCTCGAAGGTCGTGTACCCGAACGACTTCGACTGGTCGGCGAAGAATCGCGACCGGATCCTGGCCGAGTGGCAGAAACGGTACCAGAAGTAGCGGGCGCCCGCCCGCCCGCGGTCGCGCTCGAGGGCGTCACCAAGACCTTCGGTCAGGTCGTCGCCCTGCGCGGAGTGTCCCTGACCGTCGCCGACGGCGAATTCGTCTGCTTCCTCGGCCCCTCGGGCTGCGGCAAGACGACGCTGCTCCGCATCATCGCCGGGCTCGAGCGACAGAACGCCGGCGCCGTGCGCATGCTCGGCCGCGACGTGTCGTCCTTGCCGCCGAGCCAGCGCAACTACGGGATCGTGTTCCAGTCCTACGCGCTGTTTCCGAACCTGACCGCCGCGAGGAACGTCGCGTACGGCCTGGAGGCGCGCCGAGCGGCGCGGCGCGATGTGTCGCATCGCGTGGACGAGCTGCTCGAGCTGGTCGGGCTCCGTACGCATCGCGATCGTTATCCGGCCCAGCTTTCGGGTGGCGAGCAGCAACGCGTGGCGCTGGCGCGGGCGCTGGCGCCGTCGCCGTCGTTGCTCTTGCTCGACGAGCCGCTCTCGGCGTTGGACGCGCGCGTGCGACACGGCCTCCGAACCGAGATCAAGCAGCTGCAGCGCCGGCTCGGCATCGCGACCATCATGGTGACGCACGACCAGGAAGAAGCGCTCACCATGGCGGACCGCATCGTCGTGATGAACCACGGCGTGGTGGAGCAGATCGGCGCGCCGGCCGAGATCTACACCGAGCCGACGTCGCTCTTCGTCGCCCGCTTCGTCGGGCAGATGAACGTCCTCGCCGCCACGACCGAGAGCCGGCCGGGCTGGGCGCGCGTCGGCGCGGTCGCGCTGCGCTGCCGCCCGACGATCTCGAGAGCGGCGGGGATGCCGGTAACGCTCGGCATCCGACCGGAGGAGATCGAGATCGGCTCGGTCCGAAACGTCGAGAACCGCATCGTGGGCCGCGTGTCGAGCGTCCAGTTCCTCGGCGCCTTCACGCGCGTCGCGGTGACCGCGGCCGACGCGAGCCTGCCACTCTTGCAGTGCGATCTGTCGGTCAGCGCGTTCGCCGACGCCGGGATCAAGGAGGGCATGGAGCTGCCGCTCGCGCTTCCCCCGGACAGGGTGCGCGTGTTCGACCGACCGACCTGATGCTCGCGGCCGCCGGCGCGACGATGCCGGACCGGACGGCCCGCCGTCGGCTGGACGTCGAGCGCGTCGTGCGCCTCGTCCTCATCGCGCTGTTCGGCGCGTTGCTCTACCTGTTCGTGCTCTATCCGATGCTGCAGGTGCTCTGGCGGAGCGTGCTCGACGGCGACGGGCGCTTCGTCGGGCTCGCGAACTACCTCCGGTACTTCCGCACGCCGGCGATCGCGGCGTCGATCACCAACAGTCTGTGGGTCTCGACGGTCGCGATGGTCCTCACCGTCCTGCTGGCCTTCATCTACGCGTACGGGCTCACGCGGACGCGCATGCCGGGGCGGGGGTTCTTTCGTGTGGTGGCGATGCTGCCGCTCTTTGCGCCGTCGCTGGTGCAGGCCATTGCGCTCGTCTACGTCTTCGGAAACAACGGCATCCTGACCCGCCAGACCGGCATCAACGTGGGCATTTACGGCGTCCGCGGCATCGTGCTCGCCGAGGTGTTCTCCTGCTTTCCCCACGCGCTCCTGATTCTGGTCGCGGCGCTCTCGGCCGCCGATGCGCGTCTCTACGACGCGGCGGCCGCGCTCGGCGCGTCGCGAACGAAGACGTTCTTGACGGTCACGCTGCCGGGGGTCAAGTACGGGCTGATGAGCGCCTGCTTCGTCGTCTTCACGCTGGTCATCACGGACTTCGGCGCGCCGAAGGTGATCGGCGGCAAGTACTCGGTGATGGCGACGGAAATCTACAACCAGGTGATCGGGCAGCAGAACTTCACGATGGGCGCGACGGTGTCGGTCGTCCTGCTCGTGCCGGCCGTCGTCGCATTCCTGGTCGACTGGATCGTCCAGCGCCGCCAGTACGCGCTCGTCAGCGCCTCGGCGAGACCGCTCCGGCCGGGCGATGGGGCCCTCGGCCGCCGGCTCTCGCTGGGTTACTGCGCGGTCGTCGCCGCCTTCATCGTCGGCATCGACCTGGTCATCCTCACAGCCTGGAGGTCGCCGCGCTCACTGCCGTCGCCGGGACGATCATCGCGTTCACGGGCGCGTATCTCGTCGAGAAGACCCGGACCGCGGCCAGTGCGCCGCTCTACGTGCTCTCGGTCGTGCCCGTCGCCATTCCCGGCATGGTGCTCGGGCTCGCGTACATCTTCACGTTCAACGCGCCCGGCAGCGTGCTGAACCGGCTCTACGCCACGCTCGCGATCCTGGTCATCTCGAACCTGGTGCACTACTTCACGGTGCCCTTTCTCACCGCCACGACGTCGCTGAAGCAGATGGACGCCGAGTTCGAGAGCGTCGCGGCGTCGATGGGCGTGCCGTTCTGGAAGACGTTCTGGCGCGTCACCGTCCCGATCGCGTTGCCGTCGATCGTCGGGATCAGCATGTACTTCTTCCTGAACGCGATGGTGACGCTGTCGGCCGTCGTCTTCCTGGTGGCGCCCGGGACCGAGCTGGCCGCCGTCGCGGTGCTCCTGATGGACGACTCGGGCGACACGGCGCAGGCGGCAGCGATGTCCGTGCTCATCGTGGCGGTCGGCCTGCTCGTCCGTCTCGTCTACTGGCTCGTGCTCCGGGGCATCACCCGGCGCACGCAGGCCTGGCGTTAGAGAGGTGTTGACGTGATGAGGATCGAAACGCTCGCCGTCCACGCCGGACGCCGTGTGGATCCCGCGACCGGCGCCGTGGGAACCCCGATCCATCTGTCGACGACGTTCGAGCGCGACCCGGACGGCACGTTTCCCCGTGGCCATCTCTACGCGCGGAACAGCAACCCGACGCGCGCCGCGCTCGAAGAATGCCTGCGGGATCTGGAAGGCGGCGCCGCGGCGGCGGCGTTCGGCTCCGGTTCGGCGGCGACCGCGGCGATCTTCCAGACGCTCCTGCCCGGAGCCCACGTCATCGCGCCGGCGGACGCCTATCACGGCACGCAACGGCTCTTGCGCGACACGTTCATCCCGTGGGGCCTCGCGGCGACGTTCGTGGACATGACCGATCTCGCGGCGGTCAAAGCGGCCCTGCGCCCGACCACGAGGCTCGTGTGGGTCGAGACACCGTCGAACCCGCTGTGGAAGATCAGCGACGTCCGGGCCGTCGCCGCGCTCGCGCGAGCGGCCGGCGCGCGGTGCGTCGTGGACAACACGACGGCGACGCCCGTGCTCCAGCGCCCGTTCGCCCTCGGCGCCGACCTGATCGTGCATGCGACCACGAAGTACCTGGGCGGCCACGGCGACGTGATGGGCGGCGCGGTCGTCGCAAGGGTCGAGGACGAGGTCTTCGCGGGCATCCGTCGTGTCCAGGCCGCCGCCGGCGCGGTGCCGTCGCCGTTCGATTGCTGGCTGGTGCTGCGCGGGATCGAGACGCTGCCGTGGCGCATGCGCGCGCACAGCGACTCGGCGATGCGCATCGCCGACTTCCTGGTGCGGCATCCGCGGGTCGAGCCGGTCCATTACCCGGGGCTGACGACGCACGCGGGTCACGTTCTCGCGCAACACCAGATGTCGGCGTTCGGCGGGATGCTCTCGTTCCAGGTTCAGGGCGATCGCGACGCGGCGATGGATGTCGCCGCCCGGCTCCGCATCATCACGCGCGCCACCAGCTTCGGCGGGAACGAGAGCCTGATCGAGCACCGGGCGTCGATCGAGGGGCCGGACACCCGGACGCCCGACAATCTGTTGCGACTGTCGGTGGGGCTGGAGCATCCCGACGACCTGATCGAGGACCTCGCGCAGGCGCTCGACTGAGCAGACTCCGGCTGACGGTGGAATGCCGTCATGAATCCGGAGCTCGTGCCATGCTGCGCCATCCGCTGGCCGTCATCTTCGTTCCCCGTTCAAAAATCCTTGAAAAGACGGTGTCCGTGAGAGAGCGCGGCTTGGCATGCGTTCTGCTCTCCGAGCCACGATGCGATGCCAACCAGCGCGTCCTGAAGGTATCGAGATGAGCATGACCGGCCTCCGCGTGGCCCTCGACTCGCTCACGAACCGGGCGGTGACCTGGCTCCCCGGCGGCCGGTGGTTGCCCGACGAGATCTTCCGGCGCCGGCATCGCGGCATTCTCGTGTTGCTCTGGCTTCACGCCATCGCGATCTTCGCCGCCTCATTGCTGATGGGCTTCGGCTTCGCGCACAGCCTCTTCGAGGGGGGCGTGGTCGGCGCGGCCGCGCTCACCGCCGGACTCGTCGCCGGTCATCGCCGGATCGCCGCCGTCACGGCGTGCCTCGGTCTCGTCACCGCATCGGCCGTGCTCGTCCATCTCTCCGGCGGCTACATCGAGTTCCACTTCCACTTCTTCGTGATGGTGGGACTGATCGCGCTCTATCAGGACTGGATCCCGTTCCTCCTGGCCATCGTGTACGTCGCCGTGCATCACGGCGTGGTCGGCGTGCTCGACCCGCGCGGCGTGTACAACCATCCCGCCGCGTGGGCGAACCCGTGGAGCTGGGCCGCGATCCACGCCGCGTTCCTCTCCGCGCTGAGCGTGGTCAGCGTGATCGTCTGGCGCTTGAGCGAATCCGCGCAGGCCCGTGCCCAGCTGGCCCGCGAAGTCGCCATCACCGTCAACGAGGCGCCGACGCTGGACGACGCCATCGCGACGTGTCTCGACCTGATCTGCGCGTACACACGGTGGCCGGTGGGCCATGCGTACCGCCTGGCGACCACCCCGGACCGGCAGCTCGTGTCGGCGAGGATCTGGCAATTCGACCGTCCCGAGTCCTTCGAAGCGTTTCGGGCGGCCAGCGAGGCCGCACCGTTGCCGGCCGGCGTGGGATTAGCGGGTCGCGTGCTCGCGACCGGCAAGCCGGAGTGGATCGTGGACATCACGCGCGATCCGAGCTTCCCGCTCGCGGCGGCCGCGCGCGGCGCCGGGCTCCGCGCGTCGTTCGGCGTGCCCGTCGTGTCGAGGAGCGAGGTGGTCGCCGTGCTCGAGTTGCGCGGCGGAGCGCGCCCGCGCGACGGCCGAGCTCGAGGGCGCGCGCGAGGCGGCCGAGGAAGCCAGCCAGGCGAAGTCCGAATTCCTGGCGACCATGAGCCACGAGATCCGGACCCCGATGAACGGCGTGATCGGCATGACGGCGCTCTTGCTCGACAGCGAGCTCACGCCAGAGCAACGCGAGTACGCCGAGACGATCCGCCACTCCGGCGACGCCCTGCTCGCGATCATCAACGACATTCTCGACTTCTCGAAGGTCGAGGCCGGCCTCCTCGAGATCGAGCCGTTGCCGTTCGGGTTGCGCGACACGGTCGCCGAAGCGATGAAGATCCTGGCGCCGCTCGCCCATCGCAAGGGCCTCGAGCTGGCGTACGACGTCGATGCCGCCGTTCCCGACGCCGTGATCGGGGACCCCGGACGTTTCGGGCAGGTGATCCTGAACCTGGTCGGCAACGCCATCAAGTTCACGGGGCATGGCGAGGTGATCGCGTCCGTGGACGTGCTCGGAGAAACGGCGGCCGGCGTCACCGTGCACGTCTCCGTCGCCGACACGGGGATCGGGATCACCGACGAGAAGCTCGCGCACGTCTTCGAGCCATTCACCCAGGCCGACAGCTCCACGGCGCGACGGTACGGCGGGACGGGCCTCGGTCTTGCGATCTGTCGCCAGCTCGCCGAGCTGATGGGGGGACGCATCTGGGTGGAGAGCACGGTGGGCCTGGGCAGCACCTTCCATTTCACGGCGCAGCTCGAGCGTTCGCGACAACCGGTGGCCACACCTGCGGGCGCCTGGCATGGCTCGCTCGGCCAGCTGCGCGTGCTGGCCGTGGACGACCATGCGACGAACCGCCGGCTCCTGCGGACGCTCCTCAGCACGTGGGGCGCCGAGACGAGAGTCGTCGACGGCGGCCACGCCGCGGTCGCCGCGCTCGAGTCGGCGCGCGTCGCCGGCCGCGCCTTCCAGCTCGCGATTCTCGACGGCCACATGCCGGACGTCGACGGGTTCGCGGTGGCGGAGCGGATCCATCGGGATCCCGGGCTCGCCGCGGTCACGGTGATGATGCTGAATTCCGACCGTCAGGCCGGTGACGTCGCGCGCTGTCGCACGCTCGGCATCAAGCGCATCCTGACGAAGCCGGTGACGCCGTCGGAGCTCCTCGACGCGATCCTGTTCGCGCTCGGCGCCTCCCGGGGGACGCCCATCCATTCCTCCGCGAGAAGCGCCGGCGCCGCGGGCGGGCGCCGCGTCCTGGTGGCCGAGGACAACACGGTGAACCAGACGCTCGCCGCGCGGTTGCTGGAAAAGCTCGGCTATCGCGCCGTGGTGGTGGGGAACGGACTGGAGGCGGTGGCCGCGGCGGAGCAGAGCCCGTTCGATCTCGTCCTGATGGACGTGCAGATGCCGGACATGGACGGTCTGGCGGCCACCGCACGGATCCGCGAGGGCGAAACTCGGCGCGGCGGGGCGCGCGTCCCGATCGTTGCGCTGACGGCCCACGCCATGCGCGGCGATCGCGAGAGATGCCTGGCGGCGGGGATGGACGACTATCTCTCCAAGCCCGTGAAGCAGACGGATCTCGCGCGAGTCCTGGATCGGCTGTTCGTCAGAGCGGCCGGCGCCGAGATCGTCGCGGAGCAGACGACCCGCAGGCCGGCGGCGGATCTCGCGTCCGCGCTCCAGGCGCTGGATGGCGACGAGGAGCTGTTGCGCGAGCTGCTCACGGTCTTCACGAGCGAATGGCCGGAGCGGCTCGGCGTGGTGCGCCGAGCGGCCGCTCGCCGGAACGGCACCGAGCTCGTTCCCGCAGCGCACGCTCTGAAAGGCGCTCTGCGAGTCGTCGGAGCCACGGCCGGCGCGGCGCTGACGGAACGTCTCGAGATGCTGGGACGCGAGAGCCGACTGCACGACGCGGCCGAGGTGCTCGCCGCGCTCGAACGAGAGGCCGAAGGCCTCCTGGCCGACATCGCCGACTGGCTCCGGTGGAACGCCGCGGCGAAAGAGCGGAGCCGCGTCGCCGCCGAGCTCTGACACGCGCCCGTCGCGACATCGTCGGCGGACCGGCGCGGCCAGACGGAAGGGTTCGCGTGCGCTGTGATATCGTAGACGCGCGATGGCTCGGGAACGCCACGTCGATCAGCTCATGAAGAAGCTCGTCCAGGCGATCGAGGCCTCGCTCACCGCGACCGAGGCCGCGCGCGAGGCGCTCCAGGAGATCCTGAAGCGCGGCGCCGACACCGGCATTTTTTTCGCCGGGGTGAAGCCGCGCGGGGCGTTCTCGCCCGAGCTCACGTCCCAGGACAAGGAGTTCCTGAGAGCGCTCTCGATCAAGCCCGATCGGTAGGTCCCGTGCGCGCCCTGCAGGTCGTCGTGCTCGCGGTCTTCGTCGCCCTGATCGTGTTGTCGCTCGTGAAACGACGGCGCGTGCCCGCGCCTCCGCGTCCGATGATTCCCGACGAGCTCGTGAAGGACCCGGTGTGCCAGACGTACGTCGTACGGTCGCGCGCGGTCACCGGCGCCTCCGCGAGCGGTCCGCCGTTCTTCTGCAGCGTCGAATGCGCGCAGCGGTACGCCGCCGGCTCCCGCAGCTGACCGCGCGCGCCGGCGGCGTGGGGCCAGCGGCGTCTTCCCATCCCGACCCCTACCGGAACGTCGACGCGCAGCCGGACGTCGCGCGGATGATCCAGTCACTCGAGGAGCGCGGACGCACGCGCGCGCAGGCGAGGCTCCGGCGACGCTTTCTCCGGTTCGCGGGAATCCCGAAGGCCGGCCGCGTGCTCGAGGTCGGCTGCGGCACCGGCGTCGTGCTCCGCGACCTGACGACGCTCGTGGGCCCGCGCGGTCGGGTCGTCGGCGTCGATCGGAGTCGCCGCGTCATCGCCGCGGCGCGGGAGCTGTGCCGCGCGCATCCGACGATCACCCTCCGTGTCGGCGACGCCGCCCGCCTGCCGTTCCAGTCGGCACGGTTCGATGCGGCGATCGCCGTCACCGTCGTGCTCCACGTCGCCGATCCGCTGGCGATGGTGAACGAGATGGTGCGCGTGACGCGCCGGGGCGGGGTGATCGGCCTTCAGGACCAGGACTTCGGCACCCTGGCCGTGACGCACCCCGATCGCGAGCTGACCGATCGCATCCTCCGTGGCGTCGCCGCCCACGTCTACGAGGAACCGCACAGCGGACGGCGGCTGCCTGGGCTGCTGCGTGCCGCCGGGCTCGCCCACGTGAGACTCTTGACCGACGTCTACCAGGACACTGGGCTCGAGCCCTACACGAAGACGTTCCTGCAGCGTCGCGCCGAGAACGCCGTGCGCTTCGGCATCGTCGATGCCGCGACGGCCGAGCGCTGGCTCGACGGCTTCACGAAGCTCGTCGCCGACGGCGCGTTCGTGATGACGATCAACTATTACGGCGCCGTCGGTGTTCGCGGCGGCGGCGCGTCGATCGCGCCGACGACCGGCCGCAGGAGAGCGGCCGCTTTCATGCGCGCGCGCCGGTCGGGTCGGACCGAGCGGAGCGCGAACGGCGCGCGCCGCACCGGGCCCTGGCAGCGGAGAGCTCGCTGATCGCCCGGGCGCCGGCGGTTCGACTTCTCCTCACGCTGATCGTCCTCGTCGCCACGGTCGGCGGACCCGCCATCGCCGCGCAGCGCTCCGCGGCAGGGACCTGGCGTCCTCGCGTTGCGCCACATCGAGCGGCTCGTGGCTTTCGGGCCGCGGCCGGCTGGATCGCCGGCCGCCGAGCGCGCGCGCCAGTACATCGCGGCGGAGCTGAAACGGGCGTCCGCCGAGGTGCGCGTCCAGTCGTTCGAGGCCGACACGCCGCACGGACGGCTGCGGATGGCGAACGTCACCGGCGTGCTCAAGGGCCGCCGGCCCGACGTGATCATGATCGGCGGCCACTACGACACGAAGTTCTTCCGGGACTTCGTGTTCGTCGGCGCCAACGACGGCGGCTCGTCGACGGCGCTCCTGCTCGAGCTGGCGCGCGTGCTGGGCGCCCGGCCGCGCGAGTACACGTACTGGCTCGCGTTCTTCGACGGCGAAGAGGCGCGCGAGCGGTGGTCCGCCACGGACAGCCTCTACGGGTCGCGCCGGATGGCCGCCGAGCTTCAACGGACGAAAAACCTGCCGCGCGCGATGATCCTCGTCGACATGATCGGCGATCGACACCTCGGCATCCTCCGCGAGGGAGTGTCGACGCCGTGGCTCACCGATCTCGTGTGGACCGCGGCGCGGCGGCTCGGCCACCAGTCTCACTTCCTCGCCGAGACGCAGCTGGTCGAAGACGACCACGTGCCGTTCCTGCGCGCGGGCGTGCCCGCGACGCTGCTGATCGATTTCGACTATCCTCCCTGGCACACTGCGGGGGACACCCTCGACAAGGTTTCCGCCGACAGCCTGCGCGTCGTCGGCGAAGTCCTGCTGGACGCTTTGCCGTCGATCGAGGAGACCCTCACCCGTGAAGGAGGTGCCGATGCCCCGCGTCACTGAGATCGTCGACCCCGGGAACGATCCGATCCTGCGCGACGTCTTCGAGAAGGAGACGGAAGCGTTCGGGTTCGTGTTCAACACGACGAAAGTCCAGGCGCACACGCCGGTCATCCTGAGAGCCGCCAAGCAGCTCTCGGCCGCCGTGGAGCGCTCCGGGCTCCTGCCGGCCGAGCTGCGCTCGCTCGTCTATCTCCGCGTCGCGCTGATCAACGGCTGTCCCTTCTGAATCGACATCAATGCATCCCGTGGGATGCAAGCCGGGGCGTCGGACGAGAAGATCCGCCAGGTGGAGCGCGCGGCCGAGAGCGACCTCTATTCCGAACCCGAGCGAGCGGCGCTCGCGTTCGCGGAAGCGATGACGATCACCGGCCACCGCGTGACCGACGAGCTCTTCGCGCGTGTGCGCAACCATTTCTCGGAGCCGCAGGTGGTGGAGCTGGCCGCCGCGGTGGCCCTCGAGAACTTCCGGTCGAAGTTCAACACGGCGTTCGGCATCGAGGCGCAGGGATTCTGCGTGCTCCAGCACTGAGAGCGTCATGACGGATCTTCAGGTAGACGTCTACGGCGTCAATCTCGTGGTCCGACTCGTCCCGGAGCGGGACGTCGCCGTGCAGCTCAGGTGCCCCAAGGGCGCGGTGATTCGCTACGGCGAGGTCGTGAGCCGCGGCGACGGGTTCGACGCGGACGGGAAAGTGTTTCGCGCGATGCCGTACGCCCAGGCGATCGTCGTCTTCGAAGAGGATGGTGCCGAGCCCACGGGCCATGCGTTCATGCATGCGGGGCGGGAATACCGGCTCATCGCCGTCGACGACGTGCTGGTCGCGTTTCCGCCTCGCTGGTCACCGGCCGAGACGAGGCGCCCGTCGCGCGGTCAGGGGGTCGAGCCGTCGGCCTGATCGGCCGACTACAGCTGGTAGACCTTGTCCTGCTCGAGGAGGGAAACGCGGCCGCCGCCGATCCGCTCGAGCTCCATGGCGGTCTCTTCGAAGAACGGCGGCTTGATGTGATAGATCCACACCGGAGTGTCCGGCGGCAGCTTCGGCAGCTCCTGCGCGATCAACGCCGGGGTCATGTGGCCGGACGCGGTCGCCAGGTCGCCCAGCCGGTTGGGGAACGTACACTCGAGCAGGATCCCCCGGATGTTGTGATGCGGCCGGATCGCTTTCCACAGGGCCTCGGTGGGTCCGGTGTCGCCGGAGTAGACGAGCCCGGCCTCGCCGTCATGCACGATGAAGCCACTCGTGGGCACCGTGTGGGTCACGGCGACCGGCGTCACCAGCAGATCGCTGACCACGTGCTCGACGCCCTCGCCGAGCGCGCGGTACCCGACGGCCGGCGCGCCCGGAGGAATCACGGCAAAATCCGGCCAGACGATGTTGTTGAACACGGCGTGCTTCATGGCGTCGACGATCGGCGGCAGGCTGGCGATCGTCACCCGCTGGCCCTCGGCGCAGCAGGCGATGGTCTCGGCGAGGAATGCCAGCCCGGCGACGTGGTCCAGGTGGCAATGCGAGACGAGCGCGTGGTCGATCTGGAGCTGTTCCCCGACCGTGAGCGCGGCCGGCACCGAGCCGCCGTCGATCAGGACCCGGTCGTTGACGAGAAAGGCCGAGGGGCGGTGCGCCAGCCCTTCCCCGCCGAACGCCCCGAGAACCCTGATCTTCATGTGTGTTCGCGGATACTAGCATAAGTCTTGACAGGATCGCCGGGCGTAGAATCTGGTGATGCCCGGCGACGAGTTCGACTTTCCGACGATGGCGCGCGCCCTGATTCTCGGCGACCGGGAAACGGTCGCTCGAAAAACGCAGGAGGGGCTCGCGCTCTCGATGGATCCCAAGACCCTCATCTTCAAGGGATTGATCCCCGGCATGGACGTCGTCGGGGAGAAGTTCCGCCGGAACGAGTACTACGTGCCCCAGGTGCTGCTGTCCGCGCGCGCCATGTATGCGGGCCTCGACCTCCTGAAGCCGCTCATCACGGCCTCGGCGCGCGCCGGCGACTATCTCGGCGTGGTGGTCATCGGCACCGCGCAGGGCGACCTCCACGACATCGGCAAGAACCTGGTCGCGATGATGCTGGAAGGGGCCGGCTTCAAGGTCGTGAACCTCGGACGCGACGTCGCCCCGGAGAAATTCGTCGCCGCCGTGCAGGAGCACGGGGCCAACATCGTCGGGATCTCGGCCTTGATGACGACCACCATGCCGGGAATGAAGCGGACGATCGACGCGCTCGTCAAAGCCGGCGTTCGCGACCGCGTCAAGGTCATGGTCGGAGGCGCGCCGGTGAGCCAGGCGTTTGCCGACGAGATCGGCGCCGACGGCTACGCGCGAGACTCGACGCTCGCCGTGCTAAAGGCGAAGGCGCTGCTGGGCGTCGCGGAAGGTGTCGGGCGGTGAAACATCGGCTGCCGATGTCGAGGCGCGCCACGGCTCCGCCGGGGCGTGTCCGAGCGTTGGGGGTCTGGGGGCCATTACGGGCGCGTCCGCGCGCCCCTCGGGGCCCCCAGGACGATCGATGAAACATCGCGGATGGGAAGTCGTCGAGCGCGTCCGGGCCGGCGAGATGCTCGTGTTCGACGGCGGCTACGGCACCATGCTGTTCGCGGCAGGACTGCTGAACGGCGCGTGTCCCGAGCTCTGGAACGACACGCACGCCGACGTCGTGCGCGAGATCCATCGTGGGTATTTCGAAGCGGGGTCGGCGATCGTCGAGACCAACACGTTCGGAGGCTCGCGGCTCAAGCTCAACGAGTACCAGCTCGGTGAGCGAACGCGCGAGCTGAACGAACGAGGCGCGCGCCTGGTGAGATCCGTCGCGCCGGCCGGCGGCTATGTCGCGGGCTCGATCGGACCCACGAGCCGCCTGCCCGCGGAGTACGAGCCGCTCGGCGACACGACCGACGAGGAGTACGTCGAGACGTTCCGCGAGCAAGCGGAAGCGCTCGCCGAGGGGGGCGTCGATCTCTTCGCGGTGGAGACGATGATGTTCCCGCAAGAGGCGTTCGCCGCCATCCGCGCGTGCAAGCAGGTGGCGGACCTTCCGGTGATGGCGACGATGTTCTTCCAGTACGAGGAGCTGCACGACCGCGATCGCACGATGTGGGGCGAAAGCCCGGCGAAGGTCGCGAAGAATCTCCGGGAGGCCGGCGCCGACGTCGTCGGCATGAATTGCGGGCGCGGCCCTGACCGCGCGATCGTCATCATCCGCGAGATGCGCGCTGCGACCGAGACGCCACTCGTCGCGTACCCGAACGCGGGCCTGCCGATCACGACCGGAGATCGCGTGACCTACGAGCTCGGTCCGGAGCAGATGGCGCGAGACTACCCGGCGCTGCTCGACGCGGGCGCCTCGATCGTCGGCGCGTGCTGCGGCTCCGGCCCCGAGCACATCCGAAAGATCGCCGAGGTCGTTCGCGCGCGCCGGAAGTGAGCGTGGAGCTGCCGGAGGATCTTCGGGTCCTCGCCGACGTCCCGCTCGCCATCGATCCCGACGAGGTCCTGCGCTTCCAGGGCTACAAGAAGGACGTCGACGTCCCCGGCGCCGACGTCCGCGCGTTGCTCGACGACGCGCTGACGCTCGGGGACGCGCTGATGAAGCCGCGCGCGGTGATGCGCTGGGTGCCGGTCCAGCGTATGGACGCCGGCCGTCTCGCCGCGGCAGGTGTCGTCTTCCGCATTCCCGACATCGAACATCACTGGGGCGCGGTCACTCATCTGGGCGCCGCCGTCTGCACGATCGGCGAAACGCTGGAGAGGCGCGTCGCGGATCTCTGGGACGCCCGCGAGCTGCCGCTCGCGATGATGCTCGACAGCGTCGGCTCGGGCGCGGTGGAGAGTCTCGCGGAGTACGTGAACGACGTCTTGTGCCAGCACGGCGTGGCGGCGGCCGTTCGGGTCACCAACCGGATCAGCCCGGGCTACGGCGCGTGGGACGTCGCCGACCAGCAGGCGTTCTTCCGGCTCGTCGCGGGGGACGCGATCGGCGTCACGCTGAACGAGGCCTGCTTCATGACGCCGGCGAAGTCGATCACGTTGCTGGTCGGCGCCGGACCGGCGGCGCGCGTCGATCACTACGCGAGCCAGTGCGCGCGATGCTGGATGCGTGACTGCGCGTACCGTCGGGCGCCGGCGCGCCGCACGGTGCACCGGTGATCTGATCGCTGCCCGCGGTTCGATCCCACGTCGCGATTCGGCCGCCGGGGGCTCAAAAACGGTCCAGATGCGAGGCGGCGCCCGAGCGGCGCACAACAGCGTGCGCCGGTGGTCGCACGCGAGGCGTACTCTCTGTGCGTCGAGCGTGCGACCGAGGGGTGCGAGGACGCACCCGACGGCGCCAACGAAGCAGATGGGCCCTTCTCAGCCCCCGGCGTGCGCTTGCGGCTCGTCAGGAGCCCGTGCTACCGTCCGCCGTCATGGGAGAGAACGTCGCCGTCACGCGTGATGGCCCGATCGTCACGGTCACGCTGAATCGCCCGGAGCACCGCAACTCGCTCTCCGATCCGATGCTCGCCGAGCTCGGCGCCGCGTTCGCCGAGCTGCGCGACGACGTCACGAGCCGCGTCGTCATCGTGACCGGCGCGCCGCCGGTGTTCTCGGCGGGCGCGCATGCGCCGATCAAGAGCTCGATGTCCGAGACGGAGCGTCGCGCGGCGTTCAGCGGGCGCAAGAGCCAGTTCCGGCGGCTGTTCGAGCGCGCGAACACGGTCCTCGAGAACCTGGAGCAGACCACGATCGCGATGATCAACGGTCATGCGGTCGGCGGCGGCTGGGGACTCACGCTCGCGTGTGACTTTCGCATCGCCGCCGCCGAGGCGCAGCTGTGGATCCCCGAAGTGGATCTGGGCGTGCCGCTCGGCGTGGCGAGCACGACGCGCTTCGTGCGACTGGTCGGGCCCGGGCGCGCGAAGGAGATCATCATGACCGGCCGGCGGTATCCGGCGGCGGAAGCGCAGGCGCTCGGCCTCGTGCATCGCGTGGTGCCGGGCCCCGATCTCGTGAAGGCGACGCGCGAATTCGCCGAGAAGCTCCTGGCCAAGCCGGCGCGCCCGCTCGCCGAGATGAAGGCGCGCATCAACACGCTCGCGCGCACCGCGACGCCGGAAGTGAACGCGATGACCGAGGGGTTCCTCGACCGCGGCTGATGCTCGACGGCATCCGGGTGCTCGAGCTCGCGCGCGTGATCGCCGGTCCCTACTGCGCGATGCTGCTCGGCGATCTCGGGGCGGACGTCGTGAAGGTCGAGCGCCCGGGCAAGGGCGACGACCTGCGCGAATGGGGCAAAGGCGGCGGGATGAACGCCGTCTTCGCGGCGTCGAACCGCAACAAGCGCAGCATCGCGATCGATCTGCAGACGCCGGACGGCGTGACGCTGGTCTTGGATCTCGCGCGCCACGCCGACGTGCTCATCGAGAATTTTGTGCCGGGCGTGGCCGAGCGTCTCGGGCTCGGCTACGGCACGGTGCGCGACGTGAATCCCGCCATCGTCTACGCGTCGGTCTCCGGGTTCGGACAGACGGGACCGTATGCGCGCCGCCCGGGGTACAACTCGATCGCGCAGGCGATGAGCGGACTGATGGCGTTGACCGGCATGCCCGGCCACCCGCCCACGCGCGTCGCCGGCTCGGTGTCCGACCTCGCGGCGTCCTACGTCGCCTTCGGCGCCATCAATGCGGCGCTCGTCCATCGGTTCCGCGCGGGAGAGGGACAGCACCTGGACGTGAGCCTGCTCGCCTCCTCGCTCGCACTCCTGCCCGATCCCGCGGCCCAGTTCTTCGAGTCCGGCGAGCGGCCGCAGCGCGTCGGCAACCGGAATCCCAGTCTGACGCCGGCCGACGCGTTCCGCACGCGCGACGGGTACGTGTTCATCGTGCTGATGAATCCGGCGCAGTGGGAGCGCTGCTGCCGCGTGCTCGGCGACGACGAGCTCCGCACGAGCCCGCGCTTCGCGACCAACGCGAGCCGCCTCGAGCACCATCGGGACATGGTGGAGCGCATCGAAACGGTGCTCGCGACGGCGACGACCGCGGAATGGGTCGAGCGCTTCGAGAAGGCGTCGATCCCCTGCGGGCCGATCTACGAGTTCGACCAGGTGTTCGAGGATCCTCACGTGAAGCATCTCGGGCTCGTGGCCGAGATGGACCAGCCCGGCCACGGCCGCCTCCGGATGCTCGGCTTTCCCTTCCGCGCGTCGGCGACCGACACGAAGGTCCGCCGGCCTGCGCCGCTCCTGGGCGAGCACACGCGCGAAGTCCTGGAAGAGCTCGGCGTCGCCGAACACGAGATCCAGCGTCTCGCGGACGCGGGGGTCATCGCGATCGGCGCGCCGGCGTAACTCGGCGCCGAAGAACCTCGGCCGGCACGGCGCCGTCTGCGTCACGTCCGATCTGGTACGATTTCAGCACCATGCCGCGCGACAACGTCATCCTCGTCGGGTTCATGGGCGCCGGGAAATCGACGTGCGGGCGGCTGCTCGCGCGACGGCTCGACCGCTGCTTCGTGGAGACCGACGACATGATCGTCGCGCGCGACGGCCGCTCGATCCCCGAGATCTTTCGTGAGGATGGCGAAGCAAAGTTCCGCGAGTTCGAAGCCGAAGCTCTCGAGGCCTTGCGACTCAAGTCGGGCGACGTGATCGCGACCGGCGGCGGGTTCGCGTGCCGCGAGGGACGGATGGAGCAACTCCGCGAGCTCGGCACCGTCGTGTGGCTCGCCGGCGACCTCCGTCAGCTCTACGAGCGGGCGTGCCGTCCCGGGCAACGTCCGATGCTCGACGGCCGGCCATTCGAGGCGATCGAGGAGCTGTATCGCGAGCGCGAACCGTACTATGGCAAGGCGCATCTCATGGTGGACACGGTCGGACAGACGACCGATCAGGTGATCGGCCGGATTCTCGCATCGCTCCGGGCCTCCCATGCCGCACGCGTTTGATCGTCGACTCGCCGAGGGCCCGCTGCTCTGTGACGGCGCGATGGGCACCTTGCTCTACAGTCGCGGAGTCGCGGTCGACGCCTGCTTCGATCTGCTGAACCTCAACAATCCGGCGCTCGTCCAGTCGATCCACGCCGATTACATCGCGGCCGGCGCCGACGCGATCGAGACGAACACGTTCGGCGCCAACCGGTTCAAGCTCGGCGCGTACTCGCTCGAGCAGCAGGTGCGGGAGATCAACCGGCGCGCCGTCCGTCTCGCCCGGGACGTCCGGGAAAGCATGGGACGCGACGTGCTCGTCCTCGGCGCGATTGGCCCGCTCGGCAAGTACCTGGCGCCGCTCGGCACGCTCACGCACAAGGAGGCGCGTGACGCGTTCCACGAGCAAGCCGAAGCCTTGCTCGAGGGCGGCGTCGACGCGTTCATCCTCGAGACCTTTCCGGGGCTCACCGAGCTCAGGCTCGCGATCGAGGTCGTCCGCGCGATCACGGACCTGCCGATCATCGCGCAGATGGCGTTCACCGACGAGGCGCTGACCTACACCGGCCGCACCCCCGCGGAGGTGGCGGCGGCGCTCGCGAAGCTCTCCGTCCAGGCGATCGGCGCCAACTGCTCGGTCGGCTCGAGCGTGCTCTACGAGGTGCTGGAGCAGATGCAGCACGAAGCGCGCGGCCTCGCGCTCTCGATCCAGCCGAACGCCGGATTGCCGACGCGCATCGGCGAACGGTTGATCTATCTGTCGTCGCCTCCGTACATGGCGGACTGGGCCGCGCGCATGGTCGGCGCCGGCGCCCGGATCCTCGGCGGCTGTTGCGGGACCACCCCCGCGCACATCGCCGCGATGCGCGAAGCACTCGGCCGGAAGGCCTCGCCGGAACGGCGTCCGAGTCGCCCGGTCGTCAGCGTGCGCACGCGGGAACCGCTCGAGGCGCCGGTCGGCGAGAAGCCGCCACCGCCCACGGTGCTCCAGCACAAGCTCGCGGCCGGCGAGTTCGTCGTGACGGTGGAGCTGGACCCGCCGCGCGGGCACACCGTGGACAAGCTCGTGCATGGCGCGAAGTTGCTCGGAGAGCGCGGCGTCGAGATCGTCGACATCAACGACGGCTCGCTCGGTCGGGTGCGCATGGCGGTCTTGCCCACGGCGCTCCTGGTGCGCGAGGCGACCGGACTCGACGTCTCGATGCACTTCACGTGTCGCGATCGCAATCTCATGGGCATCCAGGCGGAGCTCTTGGCCGCTCACGCCCTCGGGATCCGGAACATCCTCGCGATGACCGGCGACCCGCCGCGCGCCGGCGACTATGCGAACGCGACGGCGGTGTTTGACGTCGACGGCGTCGGCATGATCGAGATCATTCGACGCATGAACGAGGGCGCCGACGCCACGGGCAACTCGATCGGCGGACCGACCCACTTCCACGTCGGCGCGGCGCTGAACCCCGCTGCGGAAGACGTCGACCGGGAGATCGAACGGCTGCGGCGCAAGGTCGCCGCGGGCGCCAGATGGCTGCAGACCCAGCCCGTCTACGATCTCGAGCTCCTGGAACGATTTCTCGCGCGCGCGGGTGACGTGCCGGCGCCGATCATCGTCGGCGTGCTGCCGCTGCACAGCTCGCGGCACGCCGAGTTCCTGCACAACGAGGTGCCGGGCATTACGATCCCCGACCAGGTGCGCGCGCGCTTGCGTGAAGCGGGCGACGGCGCGCTCCGCGCCGGCATCGCGATGGCGCAAGAGCTGGTGCACCAGATCCGCCCGCGCTATGCCGGCGCGTACCTGATGCCGTCGTTTGGCCGCTTCGAGGTCGTCGCGGAGGTGCTCGATGCGCTCCGGTGATCCGATCGCTCTTCACGCTCTCACGGCGTTCGACGCCGCGGCGGGAATCCGCGCGGGCACCGTCTCTGCCGCCGCGCTGGTCGAGGCACTCCTCGCGCGAATCCGTACGGTCGACCCTCGTCTGGAAGCGTGGGTGCACGTCGACGAGTCGGCGCGCGCGCCGGCCGCAGAGCGCGACGCGGAGGCGCGCCGGGGAGCGATCCGCGGACCGTTGCATGGCGTGCCCGTCGGCATCAAGGACATCTTCCACGTCGCGGGGATGCCGACGCGCGCAGGCGCCGGGCCGTTCGCCCACACGACGCCGGCCGACGACGCAACGTCGGTGAAAAGGCTGCGTGCGGCGGGCGCGATCGTGCTCGGCAAGACGCACACGACCGAGTTCGCGTTCCGTGATCCGGCGCCGACGCGTAACCCGTGGAACCGGGACCACACGCCCGGCGGATCGTCGTCGGGATCGGGCGCCGGTGTCGCGGCGCGCATGGTGCCGCTCGCGCTCGGCTCGCAAACGGTCGGCTCGGTGCTGCGCCCGGCCGCGTACTGCGGTGTCGTCGGATTGAAGCCGACCCACGGTCTCGTGTCCGCCGACGGCGTGATCCCGCTTGCGTGGTCGCTCGATCACGTGGGCGTGTTCGCGCGCACGGTGGCCGACGCGGCGCTGACGCTCGGCGTCCTGGCCGGTCGCTCGATCGACGTCACGCCGACGTCCACGCCACGGCTCGCGCTCGCGCCGGAGCTCTCCGCGCGCGCCGAAGCCGACGTGGCCGGGCAGGTCAGCGCGGCCGCGAGCGCCTTCGCCCGCGCCGGCGCGGTGGTCGAGGAGGTGAAGCTGCCGGCGTCGTTCGCCGAGCTGCACGAGGCCGGGCAGCGCGTCCTGGAAGCGGAAGCCGCCGCGTACCACGAGCCGACGTACCGGGATCACGCGAGCGAGTATCGCGAGGGGATGCGCGAGCTCATCAAGACGGGGCTCGCGCAGCCGGTGACCACGTACGTTCGCGCGAACCGCGCGCGGCTCCGATTCCGCGACGACGTGATGCCGGTGCTCGCCGCGTACGATGCGCTCCTCTCGCCGACGGCGCCGACGCCCGCGCCGCGCGGGCTCGCGTGGACCGGCGACGCGTCGCTCTGCGCGCCGTGGAGCTTCTCCGGCGCGCCGTCGATCTCGTTGCCGAGCGGCCTCGCGGCGTCGGGGCTGCCGTACGCGATCCAGCTCACGTCGGCCGCCGGCGACGAAGCGCGCCTGTTGCGCACGGCCGCGTGGTGCGAACGCCTGCTGGCCTTCTCGCTGGAGCCTGCGTGCTGAACCGCCCCCGGTCGAGCGCGCCGCTGGCTCGCGCGGGAGGCCCCTTTGATTTGAAAATCACCGGCGCGACCGTGATCGACGGCACCGGCACTACGGGCGGGCGCGCGGATGTCGGCATCACCGACGGCGTCATCGCGGCGGTCGGCGATCTGTCGCGCGAGCATGCCGGCACGACGCTGAACGCCTCGGGCAAGGTGCTGGCGCCCGGCTTCATCGACATGCACTCGCATTCGGACTGGCGCCTCTGGGAGAACCGGCGCGCGGAGTCGAAGATCCGTCAAGGCGTGACGACCGAGGTCGTGGGCAACTGCGGATTCTCGCCGGCGCCGGTGTCCACGGAGTTCCTCGACGATCTTCGAGGATTCGCGATCGACGTGCCGAAGGGCATGACGTTCGAGTGGCGCACGTTCGGCGAGTATCTCGCGGCGCTCGACGCCGACGGGCTCGCCGTGAACGTCCTGCATCTGGTGGGGCATGGCGCGCTCCGGATCGCGGCGATGGGCTTCGCGCGCCGCCCGCCCGACCCGGGCGAGCTGACGCGCATGCAGAAGTTGCTTGCCGACGCTCACGAGGAGGGCGCGTGGGGACTCTCGACGGGACTGATCTACGCCCCCGGGTCCTACGCGGCGACGGAGGAGCTGATCGCGCTCGCGCGCGTGGCGGCGCGGCATCGCGGAATCTACGCGAGCCACATCCGCGGTGAAGCGTCGACGCTGCTCGACGCGGTCGCGGAGGCGATCCGGATCGGACGCGAGGCGGAGCTGCCGGTGCAGGTGAGCCACGTCAAGGCGGCCGGACGGCCGAACTGGGGCGCGGTCGAACGGGCTCTCGGCTTGATCGATCAGGCGTGCGCCGAGGGCCTCGACGTCAGGGCCGACGCGTATCCATATACCGCGTCCAGCACGACGATCCGCACGCTCCTGCCTGACTGGGCGCTCGAGGGCGGAATCGACGCGATGATCGCGCGCATCACCGATACCGCCACCCGCGCCCGGATCCGCCGCGACATCGAGTCGCCCGGGGACGGCCAGGGTCTGGTGGGCCGCGTCGGCTGGGAGAACGTGATGATCGCGTCCGCGAGCCATCGCAAGGACGCGGAAGGCCGGCGGATCTCGGAGATCGCGCGCGCGGCAGGGGTGGACGCGGTCGACGCGGCGCTAGAGCTCATCGTCGACGAGGCCGGGCACGCGTCGATGATCCTCTTCCAGCTCGACGAGGCCGACGTCCGGCGAGCGCTCGGACACCCGCGGGTGATGATCGGCTCGGACGGTTCGGCGCTGTCGCCGTCGGGCTCGCTCGGTGGAAGCAAGCCCCATCCGCGAAGCTACGGGACGTTCCCGCGGGTCCTCGGCCACTACGCGCGCGAGGAGCGCCTGCTGACGCTGGCGCAAGCCGTCCACAAGATGACCGGGCTGCCCGCGCGTCGGCTGGGGCTGCGCGATCGTGGCGTGATCCGTCCGGGAGCGAAGGCGGACCTGGCGGTCTTCGACGCGCAGCGCGTGGCCGACCTGGCGACCTACGAGGACCCGCATCGCTATCCCGCCGGGATCGAGCACGTCCTGGTCGACGGCCGATTCGTGATCAAGGACGGGCAGCACACGGGAAGCCTGCCGGGGCGAGTCCTCACGCCTCCGTGACGTCATGGCCGCCGGGACGCGCGCCACCCCGAAGATCCGTCGCGTGATCACCGCGCTCGACGAGCTGACGCGTCTTTCGGTGTCGACCTCGTCCATCGACGACGTCCTGCGCGTCTTCGCCGAGAAGCTCGCGACGCTCGTCTGGTTCGACTCGCTCGGCGTGTCGCTGGTCGATACCGAGCGCTGTCAATTCGAGACGATCGATCTCCTGACGCGCGACATGTCCCCCACGCCACCCGGTGACGTCCGGCTCCCCCTGGCCGGGACGCTGCTGGCGCAGGTCATCGCGACGGGCGACGTCCACCGCGAAGACGACGTCGCCACCGCCGCGATTCCCGAGGCGAGCCGCCAGCAACTCCTCGAGCATGGCTCCCGCTCGATGATCATGGTCCCGCTCGTCGCCCGCGGCGGCGCGATCGGCGCGGTCACGCTCGCGGCGGTCCGGCCGGCCGGCTTCGACGATGCTGACGTCGAGGTGGCGGCCCAGCTGGCGCGCCCGCTGGCCTCGGCCATCGATCAGCGGCGGCTCGTGGAGGAGACGCGCCACCGCGCCGAAGAACTCGAGGCGCTGTCGGCGACGAGTCAGCTCATCACCGCGCACCTCGACGTCGCGTCCGTGCTCGACCGCATCAACCGGTCGGTCACGGAGTTGATCGGCAGCACCGGCTGCGCGATCGGGTTGCTGGACACGAGCGGCACGTCGCTGACGCACGCCGCCGCGCACGGCTATCGCACAGACGAGTGGCGGGCGCTCGCCGTGCCGGTGGGCGATGGGATCATCGGCGCGTGCGCGCAGTCGGGGGCCGCGGTGCGCGTCGATGACATCCGGACCGATCCGCGCTCGGCCCGGCGCGACATCGACGAGCGCGAAGACATTCGCTCGATGCTCTGCGTCCCGCTGCGCGTCGGCGGGGCGATCATCGGCGTGATCTCGGCGTTCTCGACGCGCCCGGCCGCGTTCACCACGCACCACCAGGGCGTGCTGCACGCGTTCGCCGAGCAGGCCGGCATCGCGATCGCCAACGCGCGCCTCTACGAGGAGACCGAGCGCCGGGCTCGCGAGACTCGCGCCCTGTTCGAGGCCGGGCGAGCGGTCACCGCGAGTCTCGATCCACGCGAGACGATGCGCGTCATCATGGAGCAGGCGCGCAACGTCCTGGGTGCCGCCTCGTGCGGGATCATGACGCTCGACGCCGCGGCGGGCGAGCTCGTCTCCGTCGCCAGCCTGGACCTGCCGCCGACGCAGATCAGCGCGATCCGGATCAAGGAAGGCGAGGGCATCACCGGGCTGGCGGTCCGCGCGCACCGGCCGGTGCAGAGCGCGGATCTCCTGAACGATCCGCGGCATCGCTACTCGGAGCTCCAGCGCGAGACCGGGCTGCGCTCGATGATCGCGGCGCCGCTCTTGCTCGGCGACCTCGCCATCGGCGCGCTGGTCGTGCTCCGTCGGGACGTGCACGAGTTCTCGCGGGCGGAGGAGGAGCTGCTGGTGGCCTTCGCGGACCAGGCGGCGATTGCGCTGCAGCACGCGCGCCTCTACGAGAATCTCGAATCGGTCGTCGCGGCCCGCACGCACGAGCTCGACGCGGAGAAGCGCTTCGTGGAAGTGGCGCTGGAGAGCCTTCCGCTCGGCGTCTTCGTGCTCGACGCCGAGCTGCGGGTGGTCCGTGCGAACCCCGAGGCCGCGCGCGTCCTGGCGGGAGCCGCCACGCCGGGCGTGGCGTTCGCCGCACTGCTGGGCGAGCGCGGAGACCCGGTCGAGACGTTCATTCGCGACGCGTGTACGCGGCAGCGGGTCGACAGGACCGAGGAGGAGCTGGTGATCGACAGCGAGGTCCGCACGGTGCGGCTCACGGCAGCGCCCTTGCCGCCGGCGGCGTTGACGGCCGGGCACGCCGTCGTGCTCGTGGAGGACATCACCATCGCCAAGAGACTCGAGCGTCAGATGCTGCTCACCGAACGTCTGACGACCGCCGGCCGCCTGGCGTCGGGCGTCGCCCACGAGCTGAACAATCCGCTCGCGACCATTGCCGGATGCGCCGAGGCGCTGCTCGGGCGTCTCCGGGAAGGCGAGGAAACGCGCAGCGCGGACGCTGCGGACTTCGCTCACTACCTCGGGCTCATCGAGGAGGAAGCGTACCGGTGCAAGGAGATCACGAGCAGCCTGCTCCAGTTCGTGCGCGAGCCGGGCAGCCGCCGATCGCCGACCGATCTGAATGCCCTGGTCCAGAAGGCGGCCGAGCTCGTGTCGCATCAATCGCGGTTCGCCGAGAGCCGCGTCGTGACGGAGCTCGATCCCGAGCTGCCGATGACGACCGTGAACGAGGGCCAGCTCCGGCAAGTGTTCCTCGGCCTCGCGGGCAACGCGCTCGAAGCGATGGACGGGCGCGGGATGCTGACGATCCGCACCCGCGCCCCGCGCGACGAGATCCAGATCGAATTCGCCGACACCGGGCCCGGCATTCCCGACTCCGTGCTGCCGCGGATCTTCGATCCCTTCTTCACGACGAAGCCTCCGGGGCAGGGAACCGGTCTCGGGCTCGCGATCGCGCAGGGCATCGTCGCCGACCATGGCGGACGCATCGACGTCCGCTCGCGCGTCGGTGAGGGCAGCGTCTTCCGCGTGGCTTTGCCGCGTACGCCGGGGGACCCGTGACGCGCGCCATCCGCGTGCTCGTCGCCGACGACGAGCGAAATCTCCGTGATCTCGTCGTCCGCGAGCTGGTGCGCAAGGGCCACGAGGTCGACGGCGCCGGCGACGGCGAGGCTGCGCTCGAGCTCCTGCGCGAGGCGCCGTACGACGTCGCGATCCTCGACATGAAGATGCCGCGCAAGGCCGGGATCGACGTCCTCCGCGAGCTGTCGTCGGTCGCGGAACCGCCGCAAGTGATCGTGATGACCGGCGTGCAGGACGTCGCGACCGCCGTCGAAGCGATGAAGCTCGGCGCGTACGACTACCTGACGAAGCCGACGAGGATCGAAGAGCTCGACGTGCTGGTGCGCAAGGCGGCGGAAAAGGGCCAGCTCGTCCGGGACAACGCCGCGCTGCGCGCGCACGCCGAGGGCGCGCAGCCGTTCGGCGGGATCGTGACGCGCAGCCCGGCGATGCACGAGGTGCTCGGTGTCGTCGAGCGCGTGGCCCCGACCGATTCGGCCGTCCTGGTGCTCGGGGAGAGCGGCACCGGCAAGGAGCTCGTCGCGCGCGCGATCCACGAGCGATCGGCGCGCGTGCGCCGCGCCTTCGTGCCGATCCATTGCGGAGCGTTGCCGCACGAGGTGTTCGAGTCCGAGCTGTTCGGCCACGAGAAGGGGTCCTTCACCGGCGCCATCACGACGAAGCCGGGGCTCGTCGAGCTGGCGGACGGCGGCACGCTGTTCCTCGACGAGATCGGGGAGATGGAGCCCGACAGCCAGGTGAAGGTGCTGCGCGTGCTCGAGACCGGCACGTTCTTCCGCGTCGGCGCCACGCGGGCGCGCCGCGCCGACCTGCGACTCGTCGCGGCGACGAACCGGGATCTCGACGACGCGATGAGGAAAGGGCAGTTCCGTCAGGACCTCTTCTATCGCGTCAACACGATCACGGTCCGCCTGCCTCCGCTCCGCGAGCATCGCGAGGACATTCCGCTGCTCGCGGAGCATTTCCTCGAGCAGAAGTCGACGTACGGCGTGAAGAAGCTTTCGCCGGCGGCGTTCGCGGCCCTCGAAGCCTATGCCTGGCCCGGCAACGTGCGCGAGTTGCTGCACGCGATCGAGCGTGGCGTGATCCTCGCGAAGGGCGACGAGATCCAGCCGGAGGATTTGCCGCCGGAGGTGCTGGGCCGCGGTTCCGCGACCGTCAGTGCTTCACCCGCCCCGGCCGGCGGCATCACGCTCGAATCGGTGGAGCGCCAGGCGATCGTCGGAACGCTTCGCCAGGTCGGCGGCCACCGCGGCAAGGCGGCCGCCCTGCTCGGCATCGATCCGAAGACGCTCTATCGCAAGATCCTCGGCTACGGCATCGCGCGCGAGGAGTTTTCGTGACCGGGACCTCGTCAACGTGGGCGCCGGCGCGGGCTCGTACGAGCCGACCGATCGACGCGTCGTCGCCGTGGAGCCCTCGGTCTCGATGATCCGGCAACGTGCCGGCGACGCTGCGCCGGTCGTGCAGCGCTCGGCGCTCGACCTCGGATATCGCCTCCTCATCGGGCGGACGTAACGCCGACTCGCCGCGGGCGCGTCCCTTGCGCGGGGTCGCCGGGCGTGTACACTTGGAACGTCCGCCGCCACGGCGACCTCGCCACCGATGTAACGTCTTCCGCGTTCACGGGGCGTGCACGGTAGCGGAAGAAGAGTTGGCGGAAGAAGAGTTGAAGGAGGGCCTCAAATGGCATCCAAACTGTACATCGGCGGCCTGTCATATTCCACGACGAGCGAAGGGCTCCGCGAGTTCTTCTCGCAGAGCGGCAACGTCCTCTCCGCCACCGTCATCACGGACCGATTCTCCGGACAGTCGCGCGGGTTCGGCTTCGTCGAGATGTCGACGGCCGAGGAAGCCCAGAACGCGATCTCGCAATTGAACGGCCGGGAACTGGACGGACGTCGGATCACCGTCGAGATCTCGAATCCGCAGGCGCGGACAGGTGGCGGTGGCGGAGGTCGCCCCGGCGGTGGCGGCCGCGGTCCCGGCGGTGGCGGTGGCCGCGAAGGCGGGTACGCGCACCGGCCGTCGAAACCGGTGAAGTGGTAGCGTCCCGTATTCCCTGACGACGCGAGCACGGGCCAGCCGGTCATCGGCTGGCCCGTCGTGTTTCAGGCGGGCGTTCCGCTCGCGTCCGAGAAGATTCGCTCGTAGCGGCCGTAGTCCCGCGCCGCGTCGGCGTCGGAGCGCGGCGGGATCTCGCAGGACGTCGACAGGATGAAGGCGGAGCGCCGCGCCGCCGTGTCGATGCACCGGCGGACGTCGGCTTCCATCGCTTCCTTGCTCGTTTTCTCGAAGCGCGTCGCGTCGACGTTGCCGATGGCGACGGCACGGCCCTGCGCGACCTCGACGAACCGTTTGAGCTGGTCGACGTGCAGCGTCGGGTCGGCCTGCTGATCCAGGTCGAAGGAGATGGTCGTGAACCCGCAGGTGATCAGGTCGTCGTAGATCGGGTAGGTCGTGCCGCAGATGTGCGTCGTGACGCCGACCTTCTTCGCCTTGAAGTGGTCGACCAGCTCCTTGTGATAGGGCGCGATGAAGTCGCGATAGTTGTCCGGTGAGATCAGGCTGATCGACGCCGTGGGCTCCGAGAACGAGAGCCCGATGCCGGTCTTGACGATCGCGTCCCCCCACAGCTTGCAGAAGTCGGTCGTCACGCGCATCAGCGCGTGGATGAAGTCGGGGTCCTCGAACGTGTCGAGCAGCATGACCTCGGGATTGCGCATCAGCATCGCGATCGTCCACGGGCCCACGGCGACCGCGCCGGTGGCCGTGGGAAGCTTCGCGGCCACGAGCGCCTCACACTGCTCGAGGAATCCCGGCAGCCGCGCCGTCCGGTAGGGGTCGGGCATCGCGATCGTCGCGAGCCGTGTCTTGTCCTCGGCCAGCACGTGCTCGTCGATCGACGGCACGACGTAGTCGGAATACTTGACGCCACACCCGAAGGCCTCGGCCTCCTTGGCCAGGTCGTTGTAGGCGAGCACGACGTCCGGCTGGTAGCGTTCGTAATAGTTCAGCATCGCGGTGATCGCGCGCGGCACGTTCGTGCAGTACTCCTCGATCGAGAGCCCGTCGAGCGTTCCGGCGAACGACGCGACGATCGGATAGGTCGGCACGCGGTCGGCGAACGAGCGCTTGTAGGCGGCCACCACGCGGTCGCGCGGGGTGTAGGCGTTGGTGCCCTTCTCGGCGTCCCACAGGCGGTTGGCTTCCATGTACTTGGGCGGCAGCTTGGCCTCGTACTCCATGAACTGCGTGATCGGGTAGCGGATCCCGCCGGCGTGCGTGCCGCGCAATCCCTCGATGATCTCCTCCATCCGATGCCACGGCACCGTGAACGCCATCTCGTGGTCCTGCGTCTGCCCGAAGATCCGGTCGCCGGAACACGGCAGGATCATCTGTGGCTCGTCGGTCCGCATCGTCGTCACGATGATGTCCGCGCACGCGACGCGCCCGCCGAACGAGGACGTGAGCTTCCCGCCGCGCTTCCACAAGGCCGCCTGGGTGAGGCGCATCACCTGGGCCGCGTTGCCGTAGATGCACACGAGGTGCGGCTCGAACGTCGCCCGATCGAGAGGAGCGACGAGCAGGGCGTGGTACTGTCCCGGCGGAAATCGATCGATCGCCGCCTCGGACCGCTGCCCCGCCTCCTTCGTCTCCGTGTACATCCCTTCGCAGAGCGTGCCCGAGGCGAAGAGGTGGTTCGGCTTCTCGAACCCGACCGCCGCGATGCCGAGCGCGCAGATGTGATCCTCGCGCGTCAAAGCGATCGTCCACCCGTACCGGCGCGCCATGTCGATGACCTGGCAATTCATGCTGAGCTTCTTGAAGTCCCGCGCCGGCCGGCGCGCCCGCTCGGGGATGGGCTCGTCGGGCCGCAGCATTCGAATGGCGACGGGAAACGTTTGCGGCCGGATGTACGTCTGAAGCTCACGATCCGCGGTCGTCGTGTCGATCATGGCATCGAGACTACTCTCGGCGGGGATCTCGTGGCAACGGAGTGCCGGAAGTCGCCCACTTCGTTGCCATGACCTCTCTCGAAAATCCCGCCGCACGCGCGCGAGCCATCGGTACGATCCTTGCGGTGGCACTTCATCGTGAAACGGTGGGTCACGCTCGCAGTCGGCACGCTGATGGGCCAGTGGCTTGCCTTCGGCGGCAGCGAATCGCCGGCCCGCGCCTACAGCGCGGGAGTCGTCGCCTGGGATCGACAGGACTACGCCGAGGCCGCGCGCCGCTGGAGCCGCGCGACCGCCTTGCAGCCGGACAACCCGTACTTTCATTACAGGCTCGCCAGCGCGCTGAGCCGGCTCGGCCAGCGCACGTCGGCGGCCGACGCCTATCGCCTGGCGCTCCTGCTCGAGCCGCCGGATCACCTCGCGCGGCTCGCGAAGAACGAGCTCGTGCGACTGACCGACGACGCCCCGCCGCGGCCGCCGGCGGACGGTGGCAGCGTCGCTCTCGACCTCGCGAACGGGGTGTGGATCGTCCCCGTCACCCTGAACGGCGTGCGCTCCGCGCGGTTCTTGCTCGATACGGGCGCGAGCGTCTCCCTGATCGCGCCGGCGCTGGCGCAGCGTCTCTCGCTGTCGGCCGCGGACGGACCCCAGCCTCTCCAGCCGCAACCCGTTGCGGGTCTCACCACCGGCCCGGCGGTCAGGATTCCGTCGCTGCGCGTCGGAGACGTCGAGATCAGGAACACCCTGGCCGTCGTGCACGATCCCGGGCCGCCCGTCGACGGCATCCTGGGGAACACGTTCCTCGGTCGCTTCCGGGTCACCATCGACTCGGACGAGAAGAGGCTCGTGCTCGTCCCGCTCGTGCGCGACTGACGCACGCGGGATCGCCACGCTTCTCCACGCTCCCTGGCACGCTGAAAACCCGGGCGCTCGATGCCGTGAAAGAACTACCTGGAGGACGTCATGATCAACTCTCCGAGCGCGAGCTACAGCCTCACCGTCCGCGTCGACGTCGATAACCAGCCCGGGATGCTGGGCCGGGTGACCTCCGCCATCGGCAAGGCCGGTGGCGACATCGGCGCCGTCGATCTGGTCACCGTCGGCAAGTCGACCGTCACGCGCGATCTCACGTTCAAGGCGCGGGACGAGGCGCACGGCGAGCAGATCGTCGAGAAGATCCGCGGCGTCGGCGGAGTCCGCGTCGTCAACGTCTCCGACCGGACCTTCCTCATGCATCTCGGCGGCAAGATCGAGATCAAGGGCCGCGCGACGGTGAAGAACCGCGACGACCTGTCGATGGCGTACACGCCGGGCGTGGCGCGCGTCTGCATGGCGATCCACAAGGATCCGGAAAAGGCGTACACGCTGACGATCAAGCAGAACTCCGTCGCGGTCGTCACCGACGGCACGGCCGTGCTCGGCCTCGGCGACATCGGCCCCAACGGCGCCCAGCCGGTCATGGAGGGCAAGGCGCTCATCTTTGGCCGCTCTGTCTCGCGACGAAGGACGTCGACGAGATCGTGACGATCGTGAAGGCGATCGCGCCCATGTTCGGCGGCATCAATCTCGAAGACATCTCGGCGCCGCGCTGCTTCGAGATCGAGGAGCGCCTCCAGCGCGATCTCGAGATTCCCGTGTTCCACGACGATCAGCACGGCACCGCGGTCGTCGTGCTGGCCGCGATCATCAACGCGCTGAAGGTCGTCGGCAAGAAGCTCCCCGACGTGCGGATCGTCTTCACGGGCGCCGGCGCGTCGGGCATCGCGACGGCGAAATTGCTGATGAAGGCCGGGGCGCGCCACATCATCGGTTGCGACCGTGCCGGCGCGATCTACCGGGGCCGCACCGAGAACATGAACTCGATGAAGCAGTGGTTCGCGGAGCACACGAACCCACGCAAGGTGAAGGGGAGCGCGGGCGACGCGCTCGCCGGCGCGGACATCTTCATCGGACTTTCGGGGCCGGGCGTCGTGTCGCTCAAGGACGTGAAGTCGATGATCCGGTGCCCGAGATCCAGCCCGAGGAAGTCTCCGGTGCCGTGCGCGTGATGGCCACGGGCCGCTCCGACTATCCGAACCAGATCAACAACTCCTGCTGCTTCCCCGGGTTCTTCCGCGGCATGCTCGACGTGCGCGCGCGCCGGGTGAACGACGAGATGAAGCTCGCCGCGGCCCGCGCGCTGGCCGCGCTCGTGGGCAAGGACGAATTGTCGGAGGAGTACATCACGCCGTCGATGTTCGACCGGCGCGTCGTGCCCGCGGTCGCCGACGCGGTCGGCGAGGCGGCGACGAAGACCGGGGTGGCGCGGCGCCAGCCTCGCGCGGCGAGCGTGACGGCTCGCGGCCGATGACGCTCGCGGCCTGAACAAGCGATCTTCCTGGCCCCCTCGTCGCCCCTGTCAGCGGGGCGGCGGGGTGACCAGGTCACCTGCCTCCGGACCGTCCCGGGCGACACGCCTCCGCCAAATCCGCGGGCATCCTGTCCCGAAAGCCGGGTAATTTGCCCGACCCCTCCGCGCGGGAAATGATTCGGCACAGGCGTTGCACGAGCCTGGCGCGCGGTTACGGCCCAACGGGAGGAGGCGGATTGTGGACACGATTAGGGAGACTTTGGAACGCGAGCTCAGGACAGTGATGAGCCGCCTGCGGCTTCTGGAAGGCGCGGTCCTGCTCACGGAGTCACTGGGAACGCTCGGGGACAATACGCCGTTCGCCGACGAGGTGGACGAGATCCAGGCCAACGAGCGACGGGAAATCGGGTTCGCCACGCGCGAGCTGCTCGTCGACCGTGTGAACCGCCTCGTCGCAGCCCTGGACCGGCTGCGTGACGGGGAGTACGGGGTCTGCATCGAATGCGGAGAGTCGATTGCTCCGGCACGCCTCAGAGTCATGCCGGAGGTGGCCACCTGCGTGCGCTGTCAGGATCGACTCGAGCGGACGAGTCACCAGCTCGAAGCGGTGGGCGTCGGAGCGGACGCGGAAGACGATTGATCACGGAC
>QHRT01000087.1:43512-54388 GCA_003220195.1 Candidatus Rokuibacteriota bacterium
CGGACCCCGATCCTCGACGTTTTTCGGCCTTCGTTTCACGCTCTCTGTCGCGCGTATTTCGGTCTCGAGCTCCGTGGCGTCGCGCACATCCCGCGTGACGGCGCGGTCCTGATCACGCCCAATCATCAGACCTACGCCGATCCTCCGCTCGTCACGATCCCGATCCGCCGGCCCGTGTTCTACATGGCGTGGAGCCGGCTCTTCGGTGTCCCTGGCTTCGGCTGGTTCATCCGCAGGCTGCGCGCGTTCCCCGTCGACGTCGGCGCCGCCGACTCGCGCGCCACGCGCGAGGTCGTCCGGCTGCTCGGCGCCGGCGAGGCCGTGATGATCTTTCCCGAAGGCGAGCGGAGCCGTGACGGGCGCGTCGGCCGCTTCAAGCCCGGCGCGTTCCGGCTGGCGGTCTCGCTCGGCGCGCCGATCTTGCCGGTGACGATCGAAGGAGGCCACGCCGCCTGGCCACCGGGGCGCCCGCTGCCACGACCCGGGCGAATCACGATCACGTATCACGCGCCGCTGACGGCGCGCGCCTTGCCGTCGCCGCGAGAGGCCGCCGCCGAGCTCGCCGAGCGCACCCGCGCCACGATCATCGCGGGGCTCCGATCGTGACCGGTCACGGCCGTCGCTCCTCCACCCGATAGCCCGCCGACTCCAGCCGGGATTTCAGCCGCTCGATCTGCGGCCGGCCGGACGTCTCGAGCGTCAGCTCGACCTCGGTCTCGCCGATCGCCACCCAGTGGGAGAATGCGCGGTCGTGCTCGATCTGCACGATGTTCGCACGCTCTTCCGCGACCAGCGCCGCGACGCCGGCGAGGGCGCCCGGACGATCTCGAAGGATCACGCCGAGGCGCACCAGGCGGTCGTCCTGGACGAGGCCGCGCTCGATGATCCTCGAGACCATGGTCACGTCGATGTTGCCGCCGGACAGCACGAGCACGACCGTGGCGCCGCGGAGGCCGAGCGGGCGGTGGAGCAGCGCGGCCAGCGGCGCGGCCCCGGCGCCTTCCACCACGGTCTTCTCGATCTCGAGCAGGCGCAGCACGGCGTTCGCCAGCTCCTCTTCGGCGACCGTCACGATCTCGTGCACCATCTCTCGCGCGATCGCGAACGCGTGCGCCCCCACCTCGCGAACCGCGATGCCGTCGGCGATCGTCGCCGCCGCGGCCGCGCGGGTGCGCCGACCGGCTGCGACGGATTTCACCATCGCGGGGAGCTTCTCCGACTGAACTCCGACGATCTTCACGGCCGGGCGCCGCGCCTTGATCGCGACCGCGATGCCGGCGATGAGCCCGCCACCGCCGACCGGGACGATCACGGCGTCGACGTCCGGACGTTGCTCGAGAAGCTCGAGCCCGAGCGTGCCCTGGCCGGCGATGACGCGGGGATCGTCGAACGGGTGGACGAACGTGAGGCCGCGCTCGTCGCCGAGCCGGATCGCGTGCTCGCACGCTTCGTCGAAGTCCGCGCCGGCCAGGACGATCTCCGCGCCGTGTCGTCGCGCCGACGCCACCTTGATGAGCGGCGCCCACTCCGGCATCACGATGACGGCCGGGATGCCGAGCCGCTCGGCGTGAAATGCGACGGCGAGCCCGTGGTTGCCGGCGCTGGCCGCGACGACACCGCGGGCGCGCTCGGCGGGCGGGAGCTGCATCAGGAGATTCGCCGCGCCACGCTCCTTGAACGAGCCCGTCATCTGGAGATTTTCCAGCTTGACGAAGCACCGCGTGCCGGTCAGCTCGGACAGGGGCTCGGAGTGGGCGCAGGGCGTCTCGCGGATCGCGCCGCGGAGCCGCGCGCGCGCCTGCTCGATGTCGCCGGGCGTGATGGTGGCGTCGGGAGCCGTCAGAACGGGACTTCCGGCCCGCCACGCGCGGGTGTCATCCATCCCACCGGCATGAGCGGCGTCGACTGCGCGTACCCGAGACGGCCGCGCCAGTCGAGCAGGATCAGCCCGCCGCTCCCGCGGCCCTCGTCGACCAGCAGATCGATGGCGACGTGCGCGGCGTAGTGCGGATCATCCGCCTCTTTCAGGTACTCGAGCGCTCTCCGCGCGAGCACGACACGGATGGTGGCCTCGCCGTCGCCGGTGCACGACACCCCGCCGATCGTGCTGTCGGCGTAGGTGCCAGCGCCGATCACGGCGCTGTCGCCGACGCGGCCCGGAAGCTTGCCGACCATCCCGCCCGTCGACGTCGCCGCGGCGATGGTGCCGTGGCGATCCAGCGCGACCGCCCCCACCGTGCCGCCGCCCGCCGGGACCGCTTGCTTGCGCATCCACTCGGCGTGCTGCGCTCGCCGCCGGTCGGTGATCAGCTGCTCTGGCGCGCACGCGGGCATGCCGAGACGTCGCGCGAATGCGCTGGCCCCGTCACCGACCAGGAGGACGTGCCGCCGCGACTCGAGGACGCCGCGCGCCAGCGTGATCGGATTCGCGACGTCGGCGACCGCCGCCACGGCGCCGCAGTCGAGCCGATCGCCTTCCATGATCGAGGCGTCCATCTCGATCGTGCCCGCTTCCGTCAGCACCGAGCCACGTCCCGCGTTGAACCGCGGATGATCTTCCAGCACCCGGACCGCCTGCTCGACCGCCTCGAGCGACCGACCGCCGCGCTCGAGCACCGCGAAGCCCGCGACGACAGCCGCCCGGATGCCGTCGCGCAACTCCTCGCGACCCTCGCCGGGGTCGGCGCCGGCGCCGCCGTGGACGATGATGCACGGGACGCGCGGTCCCGCCGGTCGTGTCGGTCCTGGCGTCATCGTCGTCAGCGTGTCACAATTCCGAGCCGCCATCCTGAAACCATCGTCTCATCGGTCGCTCCGGGAGCTCGGCGCGGCGATCATACGCTGTCGCCGCTGTCCACGGCTCGTCCTCCATCGTGAAGCCGCGGCGGCGGAGCCGCCACGCCGGTATCGCGGCCAGTCGTACTGGGCGCGGCCGCTGCCCGGATTCGGCGACCCTCGCGCGAGGCTGCTCCTGATCGGCCTGGCTCCCGCGGCGCATGGCGGCAACCGTACCGGACGGATCTTCACGGGTGATCAGAGCGGGACGTGGCTGTTCCGCGCGCTCCATCAGGCCGGCTTTGCGAATCAGCCGAGCTCCGAGCACCGCGACGACGGGCTCACACTCCACGATGCCTACGTGACGGCGACCATCCGGTGCGCGCCGCCGGCGAACAAGCCGGCGCCGGACGAGATCGCCGCGTGCGCGCCGTATCTCTTGCGAGAGCTCCTGCTGCTCGACCGGGTGAAGGTGGTCGTCGGCCTCGGCCGGATCGGCTGGCAGGCGTATCTGCGAGCGCGCCGCGCGCTCGCGCTGCCGCGCCCGACGAAGACGGCCGTGTTCGGCCACGGATCCGTGACGACCTTCCCCGACGGGACGACACTGCTCGGGTGCTACCACCCGAGCCAGCAGAACACGTTCACCGGAAAGCTGACGGAGCCGATGCTGCGCGCCGTGTTCATGACGGCGCGAGAGCTGATTTCCGGCCCGGCGGGGCGTCTCGAGCGGCGCTAGTCCGTGAGGTCTGACGGCAGGCGCGGGCGCTCGGATACGGTGAGCGTGAGCTCCCGGGTCTGGCCCTCGCGGTGGATCTTGAGCCGGATGCGCTGGCCCGGCTTCAATCCCCTCACCTTGGACGTGTAGTCCTGGTGCGAGCGGATGGGCGTCTTGTCGATCTCCGTCACGATGTCGCCGCCCAGCAAATATTCCTCGCCCTGCACCACGACGGAGAGATTCCCTCCGCGAACGCCGGCCTTGTCGGCGGGGCTCCCGTCGTAGACGACCTCGACGAGATAGCCCGACGTGAGCGGCAGTCGGATGATCGAGCCGAGCCGCGTGTCGACCGCCCGTCCTTGAAGTCCGAGCCACGGACGGATCACGCGACCGGTCTCGCGCAGGTCTCTGAGAATCGTCTTGGCGGCGTTCACGGGAATCGCGAAGCCGATCGACTGGGCATCTTCCGAGATGAACGTGTTGATCCCGATGACGTGGCCGCAGCGATCGACCAGGGGACCACCGGAGTTCCCGGGGTTGATGGGGGCGTCGGTCTGGATCATCGGCTGATCCAACGAGCCGGGCAGGAGCCGGTTCAGGCCGCTCACGATCCCGCGCGTCATGGTCTGATCGAGGCCGATCGGGTTGCCGATCGCCAGGACTTCGTCACCCACCCGGAGCACGGACGAATCGCCGAGCCGCGCGGCCGGCAGCACGTTGCGGACATCGATGCGCAGGAGCGCCACGTCGAGCACCGGGTCGAGCCCCATGGTGCGGGCCGTCATGCGCTCGCCGCTGTCGAGGGTCACCTGGAGTGACGCCGCGCCGTCGACCACGTGGGCGTTGGTCAGCACCTGCCCGTCCTTGTCGATGATGACGCCCGAGCCGATGATCGTCTCGAACCGGCGCTGGGGCTTGGCCTTGTTGATCTTCATCGCCTGGATCGACACGACGGAGGGCGACACCCGCTCGAAGAGGTTGGTGAGCGACTCGTTGCACGTCTCGGCGAGGGCGGTGGCGGGGAGGAGCACGAGCCAACCGAGGACCACCGCAACGCGCATGAAGCGGATCATACCAGTTCCGTATAATCGGAGCGTGGCCCGCATCCTGAGCGCCTTCGTGTTGATGCTCGCCGCCGTCACGGCCGCGCCGGCCGCCGAGCCAGTGGTCGCCACCACGCTCCCCAACGGTCTCCGGGTGCTGCTGCTCGAGGATCACCGGAGCCCGCTCGTGAGCTTCCAGGTCTGGTACCGCGTCGGCTCGCGGAACGAATCCCGCGGCGCCACGGGGCTGGCGCATTTTCTCGAGCACATGATGTTCAAGGGCACGGCGAAGCACGGGCCCCGGGAGTTCGCCCGGCTCGTCGAAGAAAACGGCGGACGCGACAATGCGTTCACCACGCAGGACGTCACGTCGTATTTCGTCGACATCGCGTCGAAGCACCTCGATCTCGTGGTCGACCTCGAGGCCGATCGCCTGCAGAACCTCCTGCTCGATCCGAAGGAGTTCGAGAGCGAGCGTCAGGTGGTGATCGAGGAGCGCCGGATGCGCACCGAGGACAGTCCGGCGGGGTTCCTCGGCGAGGAGATCAACTCCCTCGCGTTCAAGGCGCACCCGTATGGCGCGCCGATCATCGGGTGGATGGACGACATCAAGCGCGTGACGATCGACGAGCTGCGCGCGTTCTACAAGACCTACTACGTCCCGAACAACGCGCTGGTCGTGGCGGTGGGTGACTTCGACGCCACCCGGCTCCTGGCGCGCATCACCGGCGAGTTCGGCAAGATCCCGCGCGGCCCCGATCCGCCGCCGGTGACGACGGTGGAGCCACCGCCGAGCGGTGAACGGCGGACGGTGGTGCGCAAGCAAGCGCAGCTGCCGATCGTCGAGATCGCGTATCACGTGCCGAACTACCGCTCGGACGACGCCGCGGCGCTCGACTTGCTCTCGTCGATCCTGGCCGTCGGGCGCGCCTCCCGGATCTACCGGCACCTGGTGCACGAGCGCCAGCTCGCGCTCGACGCCGGCGGTGACTACTCGTACCTGGCGTTCGATCCGAACCTGTTCTGGTTCTGGGCGACGCCGCTCCCCGGCCAGACGCCCGAGGCCCTGGAAAAAGAGCTCCTGGCCGAAGCGGACCGGTTCCGCCAGGAGCCCGTGACCGACGAGGAGCTCGCGCGCGCGCGAAATCAGATCGAGGCGGCATTCGTGTTTCAACAAGATTCCGTCCACCGCCGCGCGTCGCTGCTCGCCCGCTTCGAGCTGATCGGCGGCTACGCGCTCGAAGACACGTACCTCTCGCGCATCCGCGCCGTCACGGCCGCCGACATCACGCGCGTGGCGCGCCGGTGGTTCGACGAGAACAAGAAGAGCGTCGGCATCCTGCTGCCGCTGCCGTGCCTGCTCCTGATCGTGATGATCATCGCCCCGATGCCCGGTCCGGCGCCGCTCGCCGCGGGACCGATCGCGCACCGCGAGGTGCTGCCGAACGGCATGATCCTGCTCGTGGCCGAGCGACCGGCCGTGCCCATCGTCGCGGTGAGGCTCTTCACGCGCGGGGGCTCGGTGCTCGACCCACCGGATCGCGCCGGGCTCGCGAACGTCGTGGGCGGGCTCTTGACGCGCGGCACGGCGAAGCGCAGCGGACCCGAGCTCGACTCGGCGATCGAGTTCGTCGGTGGAAGTCTGGGAGCGGGCGCCGGCCGGGACGGGATGCAGGTCTCCCTTTCGGTGCTGAAGAAAGATCTGACGCTCGGCCTCGACCTCATGGGAGAGGTCGTGCTGTCGCCGACGTTCCCCGCGGACGAGCTGACGCGCCGGATCACGAAGATCCGGGCCGCGATCAAACAGTCGGAGCAGGACCCGCAAGGCGTCGCCGGCCGCGCGCTCGCGCGCCTGATGTTCCCGCAGCATCCCTACGGCGCGCCGGTCGCGGGAACCCAGGAATCGGTGGCGCGCATCACGCGCGACGACGTGCTGAAGTTCTATCGCGACAACGTCCGGCCCGACACGTCGATCGTGGCCGTCGTCGGCGCGGTCACGGTGGACGAGGCGCGCCGCGAGATCGTCGCTCGATTCGGCGGCTGGGCCAGGCCCTCGCTGTCGCCGCCGGCAATTCCGAGCGCCACGGGACTCCCACCAGCGCGCACCGAGAGCGTGAAGCGCGAGCTGACGCAGACGACGATGATGCTCGGCCGTCCGGCCATCCGCCAGACCGATCCCGACTACTTTCCCCTCGGGGTCGCGAGCTACGTCCTCGGCGGCGGCTCCACGAGCCGGCTCTACACCCGGGTGCGCGAGCAGAGCGGGCTCGCGTATTCCGTGTACAGCGCGCTCGCGCCCGCGAAGTACGGCGCGTCGGTCGTCGTCGGCGCGCAGACCCGCACGGCGGAGGTCGGCAAGGTCCTCGACCTGATTCGCGCGGAGATGTCCAGGATCGGCCGGGAGCCGGTGACCGACCACGAGCTCGAGCTCGCCAAGTCGTACCTGATCGGGAGTTTTCCGATGCGGCTCGACACCTCGCGCAAGGTCGCCGACTTCCTCGTCGCCATCGAGGAGCAGGGGCTCGGGCTGGACTACGCGGATCGATACGTCGAGCGGATCGGACGCGTGACCGCCGCGGACGTGCAACGCGTCGCGGCCCGCTACTTCGCTCCCGACGCCTTCAGCCAGGTCGTCGTGGGCGACGTCTCGCAGTGATCGTCCGCGGGGCCGCGGCGTCCGTCGTGCTGGCCTCCCTCACGTGCCTCGCGGCCGCTTCCGGCGCCCGCGCCCTCGCCGCGTCGTTCGCGCTGAGCGAGCCGCAGAAGCAGGCGGCGCTCGCGTTCGGCGCGCGCAGCACCACGCAATCGGTGTTCGACGCCGAGTGGAACGTGGCGAACGGGGCGGGCGAGCGCCTGAGCGTCCTCACGCCGTTTCACCGTCTGGCGGTGGCGGCGCGCCACGCGACGTTCCGCAACGAGCCGCTCAAGCCCGACGAGCCGGAGCGCATGCTGAACCAGCAGCGCGACCGGCTCGTGGTCCTGGTGGAGCTGCGCGGGCCGCGCGCGGACTTCGCGCGCTTCTACGTGCCGGAGCTGCGCGTCGGCGACCACGTCGTGAAGGCGCTCTTCGTGCAGAACGAGCGCACCGCGCTCAAGCAGGAGGACGACCGGTACCTCGCTCGCTGCCGCTACGAATTCCCGAACAAGGAGCTGAGCCCGACCGCCCGGGTCGTGCTGATCGTGCGAGATGCGAACGGTCGCCAGACGAGCGCGTTCACGATCGATCTCGCCGCGATGCGGTAGCGTGCCGAGCGTTTCGAGCCACCATCGTTCGGCAGTCAAGCGTTTGCACACCCGACGGTCCCGGCCGCGCGAGCGGCGACGGTGGCACATGCCTTGCGGGTCTGAGCGCGTGGGGCGCAAGAAATCCGCAAGGAAGTGTGTGATGAACAATCGGATCGTTGTGTCCATCGTCGCCGGCGTGGTCCTGACGGGCGCCGGCGTCGCGTCCGCGGATCACATGCGGGCCATGCCGCCGGACGACCGTCACATGGCGGTGACGCCGCCCGGCGCCGAGGATCGCGTCGTTCCGCGGATGCCGGACGTTCAGCGCGGCGCCGAGGAAGGTCGCGTGGTGGGCCGCGTGCTCGAGCTCGATCGCGACCGCGGTCTCATCGCGCTCGCCACCGAGCGTGGGGTGCTCGTGCTCCAGGGACCGCCGGAGGCGTTACGCAGCGTCGAAGTGGGTGACATGGTCTCGCTCGTCATCAACGGGAACGCGCAAGAGTTCCCAGCGGCGTCGCCGCGGGAACCGGACGAGAAGAAGCCCTAGCGAGTCGTGGGGCGGGAGGGGGGACGGCGCCCCCTCCCGCGCCGGGCATCGCGCGACTCAGGTCCGCCGCTGCCCCGCTTCCGGCGCCGTGAACGCCTTCGCGCGCAGCTTCTCCACCAGCGCCTGATACGACTGCGTCTGAATCACCTTGTTGAACTGCGTCCGGTAGTTCCCCACCAGACTGATGCCTTCGATGATGACGTCGTACACGAGCCAGCGATTGTCCTTGCGACCCATGCGGTAGTCGACCGGGATCTCCGTCCGCTTCGGCGTCACGATCCTCGTCTTCACCGTGGCGGTGTCGTCCTGGACCGTTTCGCCGAGGTAGCTGATCTTCTCGCCCTGGTACGACTCGATCTTCGACAGGTACGAGTGCTCCAGCAGGTCCGTGAAGAGTCGCACGAACTCCTCACGCTCGGCCGGCGTGCGCTCTCGCCAGTGCGGGCCGAGCGCGCGCTTCGAGGTCTCCTCGAAGTCGAAGATGTCCATCGCCACCTTGCGGACCGCATCGCGTCGCTCGGCGCTCCGGCCTTCGGACTTGAGCGCCGGATCCTGCAGCATCTGCACGATCCGGTCGACGTGGGACTTGAGCTGGTCGGTCGGCTGGCCGGCTCGCGCGTCACGCGGGACGCCGATCGCCACGACCAGGGCGACCGCGACCGGAAGTGAAGCCCGTAGCATGTGATGAATCATCGATGACGCCTCCCTTTCTCGTTGACCGGCGCCGCGACTCACGCCGCGCGCCGTGCGTGGCCGACGGCGAAGCGTTCCGCCGTGCCGCCACCGCCGCTGATCCACCCGAGCAGAATGCCGTAGAGCAGATCGGCGATCAGGATGGCGATCGCGCCCAGGAACGGCCGCGGCGCGTTCGTTCCGAAGAATCCGAGGCGCAGCGCCGGCATTCTCACGACCTGCGACAGGAGCCAGAGGATGAGCCCGAACGTCGCGCCCTTCCACGGCCGTCCCGGGAGGATCGCGAAGAGCACCCGCGCATACACGAGAGGAAGCACGAGCGTCCCGGCGACGACGTGGATCGTCAGACCGCTCCACCAGGCGCCGCTCAGCGGCGACGCGGCCTGTCCGCCGTTGACGAGGGCGCCGAGCGTCGCCGCGAAGTCGATCGGCGGCAACCCCAGGGCCGGGCCACCGAACGGCAGCAGCGTCGTCAGCACCGTCGCGATGAAGCCCGCTCCGATCGCCTGTGGTGCGTTCGGTCGTTCCATGTCTTGCGGTGTCCGCGCGCGTTGTCGATCACGCGGTAAGGAATGGGGAGCGGCAACCACCGTGCCACCGGGATATCCCGAGCGGTTTGTCAGAATTTCAGCCCCGTGATGACGCTGCAACGTCGCAGCATCGCTTGCCGGATGCGGCGAGGGCTATAATCTCGATCGCGGCAGCGGGAGGATTTTTCTCCTGCGATTCCACTTCCGTCCCTGGCAGAAGGAGGCATCCATGAAAGGCATTCGCGTCCACACCGCGGGCGGCCCCGAGGCGATGCGGTACGAAGACATTCCGGACCCGACGCCGAAAGCGGGCGAGGCCGTCGTGAAGATCGACGCGGCCGGGGTGAACTACATCGACGTGTATCAGCGGAGCGGGCAATACAAGCAAGCGACGCCGTTCGCGCTGGGCCTCGAGGCGGGCGGCACGGTGACGGCGGTCGGCCCGAACGTCACCGAGGTGAAGGTGGGCGACAAAGTCGCGTACACCGGCGTGCCGGGCGCGTACGCCGAGCTGGCCGTCGTGCCGGCGCAACGGCTCGTGAAGCTTCCGCCGGGAATCACGACGCGGCAAGGCGCCGCGATGATGCTGCAGGGTCTGACCGCGCACTATCTCGCGTGCTCGACGTATCCGCTGAAGAAGGGCGACACCTGTCTCGTGCATGCCGCCGCCGGCGGTGTCGGCCTCCTCCTCTGCCAGATGGCGAAGCTGCGGGGCGCACGCGTGATCGGCACCGTCTCCACGGACGACAAGGCCAAGCTGGCGCGCGGCGCGGGTGCCGACGACGTGATCCTCTACACGCAGCAGGACTTCGTGGCCGAGGTGAAGCGGTTGACCGACGGCAAGGGCGTGCAGGTCAACTACGACTCCGTCGGCAAGACCACCTTCGAGAAGGGCTTCGACTGCATCGCGCCGCGCGGGATGATGGTGCTCTACGGTCAGTCGAGCGGCCCGATCGGGCCGTTCGATCTCGGGATCCTGAACGCCAGGGGCTCCCTGTTCGTGACGCGCCCGAGTCTGAACCACCACATTCCGACGCGCGAGGAGCTTCTGCAGCGGACGGGCGAGCTCGCGGGCTGGATTCGCGATGGAAAGGTCCAGCTGCGGATGGAGTTCGAGTTCCCGCTCAAGGATGTCGGCGAAGCGCACCGGGCGCTCGAGGGGCGGAAGACGACCGGCAAGGTGCTGCTGATCCCGTGAAAGCGCGGCATTGCGGACGCTGAGCGTCTACACTCTAAAGACGGTAGCTCGCACGGCACCGGGGAGGGGCACCATGAAAGGTCGAGTCTTCGTCGCAACGATCGGGTTCATCGTGTTCGCCGCGCTCGCGGCGCAGGTCGGTGATGCCTG
>QHRT01000087.1:54411-65029 GCA_003220195.1 Candidatus Rokuibacteriota bacterium
TGTCCCCGACGACACCGTCGTCGCCGTCCCGCTCGCTCGGCCAGCCCGCACCGGCGCCCTCGCCGATGGCTCCGCAGCGGCCGAGCATGTTCCGGAACGTCATGACAGGGCTCGCCGGGTTCGCGATCGGCGGGCTCCTCGGGAGCCTCCTGTTCGGCGGCATGCGCGGTTTCGGCGGTGGCATCGGGTTCTTCGACATTCTCTTGATCGGCGGCGCGGTGCTGATGCTCATCATGTTCCTGCGGCGGCGGCGCAGCCAGACGGCCGAGCCGGCCTATGCGCCCGCGGGCGCACCGACGAGCGCCTACGGAAGCTCCACCAGCGATGCCCGGAGCATGTATACCGGCGCGGGGGGAAGCCCGGTGGTCGAGATGCCGGCGGCGGACGCCGATCGTGGCGACGTCGAGCGCGGCGTCGGCTTCATCCGCCAGATGGACCCGTCGTTCGAGCCCTTCGTCTTCGGCGAGCGGGCCCGCGCCGACTTCGCCAACGTGCAGAGTGCGCTGGCCACGCGCGACATGACCGTGCTGAGCGACCGGCTCGCGCCCGAGCTCTACGCTTCGCTCCAGCGGCAATGCGAGGAGCTGAAGCGCGCGGGTCGGACCAACTACGTGCAGAAGATCGACCTCGAGCGCTCCGAGATCTCCGAGGCGTGGCAGGAGAACGGCTCGGATTTCGTCACGGTGTACTTCGCGGGCACGCTCATCGACTACACCGTCGACGACCGCACCGGCGCCGTGGTCGAAGGCTCGAAGACCGAGCCGACGAAGATCGAGGAGTTCTGGACGTTCGCGCGTCCGGTCGGCCCGAATCGCTGGAAGGTGACCGCGATCCAGACGTCGTGATGCCCTCCATGCGTTGAGCCGTTTCCTGCGCTGGGCTTTCCTGGCCGTCGTGGCGGTGGTGATCCTGATCACCGCCGCGGCGGCCGCGCTGCCGTACCTGATCGATACCCCTCGCGTCCAGTCACTGATCGCCGCGAACGCGGCGCACGCCCTCGGCCGTCCGGTGACGTTCACGTCGATGAAGGTGACCGTGTTCCCGAGACCCGCCGTGGAGCTTCGCGACCTCGCGGTCGCCGAGGATCCGCGCTTCGGTCCCGGGCCGTTTCTCACGCTGGAGCGCGGCGTGGTCCGGCTGCGCCTGCTCCCGCTCCTCACCGGGCGTCTGGAGTTCGGCACCGTCGTCCTCAAGAAACCGCTGATCACGGTCGTGCAGGACGCCGAGGGCCGCTTCAACGTCGCGACGCTCCGCGCTTCGTCGGAGCCGCGAACGGCGTCGCCGGGACGAAGCCGCAGCCCCGGCGGACCTGCCGCAGCGGCCGCGCTCGTCCCGCGCATGAGGCTCGAGGACGGCGCGATCACCTACGTTGGTGGGGGCGCCGGTGGCAAGGCTTCCCGCGCTCGCGTCGACGGCGTCGACCTCACCCTCGACGGCGCGCCGGGAGCGATCACGTTCCGGGGCGCCGCGCGCGTGAAGCCCGGCGACGTGGCCGTGAAAGTGACGGATGGCTCTCTCGCCATCTCTCCCGGACGCCCGTTGACCGACGGCGCCGTGCGCGGCCGTGTGTCCCTCGACGGCAAGGACGTCCGCGAGCTGGTCGCCGCGGTTGCCGGTCCCTCACCGGTGCTCGATGCCGGGATCAAAGGCACGCTGGCCCTCGCGGGCACGCTCGGGAGCCCGCGTGCGTCCGGCGACGTCGAACTCCTGACCGTCTCGGTCGCGCAGACAAGCCCGCGATGCCCTCGACCGAAAGAGCGCACGCTCAAGCTTCAGAACGTCAAGCTTTCACTGGCCTGGGACGACGGGCAGCTCACCGTGCGGTCACTCACCACGGGAATCGGTCACGGCACGATCGTCACGAAGCTCGTGGTACCGCTGGACCGTGTGGCGCCGGTACAGGCGAGGGATCTCGCGATCAAGCAGCTGCCGCTGCAGATTGTGCTGGTCGACTTCCTGTGTCAGGGCTACGCGGTGACGGGACCGCTGGATCTCACCGGCGCCCTCACGGCGCAGGCCGGTGACCTCTGGCACACGCTCGCCGGTGCCGGTCAGTTCCGCATCGGTGCGGGAAAGGTCGTCGGCTCGGAAGCGCTCGCGACGCTGGAGAACGTGACACGACTCGGTGGCGCGCTCTCGGGGCTCGTCGCTGGCGAGAAGCCGGTCTCGCTCTTCGCGTCACCGCTCGATTTCGAGTCGATCGCCGGCACGTTCACGATCAGGAACGGCGTGGTGACCACCCGGGACCTCGTCTACACGAGCCGGCCGATGAAGGTGACCCTGGCCGGTGACTACGCGCTGGTCTCGGGACGACTCGACTTCGACGTCCTGGTGAGCCAGGGCCGGCGCGAGATCCAGGCCAGGCTCACCGGCACGGCGGCATCGCCGACGGTGCGGATCGTCCCGGCCTCCGTCGTGCGCGGAATCGATCGCGACAAGGTGCAGAGCGGCCTGTCGGAGCTCCTGAAGAAGTTCCGCTGACGACGCGATCCCTCAGCGGGTCGCCGTCAGACGGGCGCCGCCGAGCTTGCCGTCCTCGAGCAGTCCCACGAAGAACGCGTAGAGCGACTCGTACTCGCCATATCGCGCCTCCCCCAGGCGGCGGACGTACTGCTCGCGAAGCCGCCGATAGGTGCGCCGGCGCGTGTCGAGGACGGCCCGCCACTCGTCGGTGATGTCCTCGGCGTCCACGTCGCCGAAGCCGACCCGGCCCAGCAGCTCGCGATAGCCGTCGACCGACGCGAGCGTCGTCGCCGCCATCCAGTCGGCGAGGTGCGTTCGCTCCCGATCGGCGAGGCGCGGCCGCGCGACCCAGTCCGTGAAGGCGACCCGGGCGCCCGGGATCAGCACGCGGCGACACTCCGCCAGCGTGGCGGCCTTGTCGTCGACGTGCAGGAATCCCTCCTGGCTGATGCACGCGTCGAAGCTCGCCGCGCGGAAAGGCAGCTGCCGGGCATCGCCGCGCACGACGCGCACCAGCGCGGAGAGTCCGGTGCGCCGCGTCAGGCGATCGGCGCTCGTCGCGCGCCCTCGATGAAGCTCGAGTGCGACCACGCGACAGCCGCGGCGCGAGGCGAGGAATCGCGCGGGCCCGGCGAGGCCGGCGCAGACGTCGAGCACCCGTGAGCCGGCGCCGATCCGGGCGCGTCGCGCCAGGAGATCCACGGCGGCCACGCCACCGTAGTGGTCCTGGTCGTACTCGAAGAGATGCTCCGCCTCGAGGCGGCCCTTCTCGCCGTGCCGCTCGATCGCGGCCGCCAGGACGGGGCCCTCGCTGATGGGATGATCGTCGTAGAAGTCGATGCCGCGCCTCGCCCTCGTCGCCTTGAAGCCTCTCGCCACCTATGATAAAAGCATGGGCGTTTTCCACCCCGCGTGAAGGAGTTTCCATGAGCACCGTAGGGAAAGCCGGCCTCGAAGACGTCGTCGTCTCGACTTCGGACATCTGCTTCATCGACGGCCGCGAAGGGCGGCTGCTCTACCGCGGATTCGACATCGACGATCTCGTCGAGCAGTCGTCCTTCGAGGAGGTGGTGTTCCTCCTCTGGCAGGGCCACCTGCCGACGCGGAAGGAGCTCGACGCGCACGTGAAGGCGATCCGGGCGACGGCCAATCGCAAGCTGCCGCCGAAGATGATCGCGATCCTGCGCGCGTTGCCGCGCAAGACGACGCCGATGGAAGTCGTGCGCACCGGCGTGTCGGCGCTGTCGGCGTTCGATCCCGACGCCGCCGACAATTCACGCGACGCGTCGATCCGCAAGGCCATGCGGGTGACGGCGCAGCTTCCGACGCTGGTCGCCGCGTGGGAGCGCATCCGCCGCGGCAAGGCGCCGATCGCGCCGAACCCGAAGCTCTCGACGGCCGCCAACTTCCTCTACATGATGACCGGCAAGAAGCCGACCCCGCTCGCGGAACAGACCTTCGACGTCGCGCTCACGCTCCACGCCGACCACGAGTTCAACGCGTCGACGTTCGCCGCGCGCGTGACGGCGGCGACGCTCTCCGATCTCCACTCGGCGATCGTCGCGGCGATCGGCGCGCTCAAGGGCCCGTTGCACGGCGGCGCCAACGAGCAGGTCATGCTGATGGTCGAGAAGATCGGGAGCCCCGAGCGCGCGGAGAGCTTCATCAAGAAGGCGCTCGCCGAGAAGGCGCGCATCATGGGCTTCGGCCACCGCGTCTACCGCGTGGAAGATCCGCGAGCGAAGCACCTGCGCCGCCTCGCGTCCGAGCTCGGGCAGCAGGTGGGCGACATGAGCGCGGTGCGGATCCTGGATACGGTGGGACGCGAGGTCACGGCGGAGAAGAAGATCTATCCGAACGTCGACCTCTACTCCGGCGCCGCGTACGCCGCGATGGGGATCCCGACCGACCAGTTCACGCCGATCTTCGCGATGAGTCGCGTCGCCGGATGGATCGCGCACGTGCTCGAGCAGCACGCGAACAACCGGCTCATCCGGCCGCGCTCCGAGTACACCGGCCCGACGCGCGCGACGTACGTGCCGATCGAACAGAGGTAGGTGGGGGGCCCCGAAATGGCCCCCTGCTCTAGAGGTGAAGGGAGCTACGCCCCCCCTCACACTCCTCCGGCCCCAACGCTCGGAGCACGCCGGCGGAACCGGACGTGCTCCTCGAGCATGATCCCCTTCACGAAGGGCCATGGCCTCGGCAACGATTACCTGGTCATGGCCGAGGCCGATCTGCCTCTCCCGCTCACCACCTCCGCGATCGTCAAGATCTGCGATCGCAACTGGGGCGTCGGCTCCGACGGGATCTTGCTGCTGGTGCCGTCTCGTCGCGCCGACTTCGGCCTGCGCATCTTCAATCCCGACGGCAGCGAGGCGGAGAAATCGGGGAACGGCCTCCGCATCTTCGCGAAGTACCTCCGCGAGCACGGCCACGCCAGCGCCGACCGGTTCACGGTGGAGACGCCGGGCGGCCTCGTCGAATGTCACTGTCACGTCCGCGACGGACGCGTGGAGCGCGTCACGGTCGAGATCGGCAGCGCGACGTTTCGCCCGTCGGAGATTCCGATGCGTGAGTCCCGCCCGGAAGCCGTCGGCGTCCGACTCGAGCTCTCCGACGGCACGAAGCTCACGGCGACGGCGGTCTCGGTCGGCAATCCGCACTGCGTCGTGTTCGCCGACCGCGTCGATCCCGACGAGTGCCGGCGCGTCGGCCCGATGATCGAGCGCCATCCGGCGTTCCCGAATCGGACCAACGTCCAGTTCGCTCGCGTTCTTTCCCGCCACGCCATCGAGATCCAGATCTGGGAACGGGGCGCCGGCTACACGCTCGCCTCGGGATCGTCGTCCTGCGGCGCGGCGTCGGCGGCGGTCAAGAACGGCCTGTGCGACCACGGCGCCGTCACCGTCACCATGCCCGGGGGCCAGCTCGTCGTCGACGTCCGCCCCGACTGGACGCTGCGCCTCGAAGGCCCGGTCGAAGAGGTCTACAGCGGGACGCTCGCCGCCGAGTTCGAGGAGGCGTACGTCCGCGCCGCGGGGAGCTCGGAAGCTCCAGTTTCGTGAAGAGGGTCTGCGTCTTCTGCGGTTCGTCCACCGGGACGCGCGCGAAGTACGCGGAGACGGCTCGCACGCTCGCCGTCGCGATGGCGCGCCTGCGCATCGGCCTGGTCTACGGCGGAGGCCAGGTCGGGTTGATGGGCGTGCTCGCCGACACGATGCTGGCGGAGGGCGGCGAGGTCATCGGCGTCATTCCGCGCCCGCTGGCCTCGCGTGAGCTCGCGCACCCCGGACTCACCGAGATGCGCATGGTCGAGACCATGCACGAGCGCAAGGCGACGATGGCGTCGCTCGTCGACGGCTTCATCGCGCTGCCCGGCGGCCTCGGCACGCTCGAGGAGACGCTCGAGATGCTCACCTGGGCCCAGCTCGGGATCCACAGGAAGCCGATCGGGATCCTGAACGCGGAGCATTACTACGACGGGCTGCTCGCGCTCTTCTCGCACGCGGTCCACGAAGGCTTCATCCGGCGCGAATACCTGGCGCTCTTCGTCGTCGCGACCGAGCCGGCAGAGTTGCTGGCGCGGTTCGCGACGTGGACGCCCCCCGACTTCCCGCGCGCCTGGCTCAGGCCGTCGCAGGCGTGAACGTCCGCTAGGGCGCGACCGTCAGGGTGCGGTGGCGCGACCAGAGATACGCCGCCATCGCGCCGGCGGCGATCAGGTTGGCCGCGAGCACGGCCGGCCACCCGAGAAGGCCGACGATGGGCGCCGCGAGCAGCATCGCCGCCACGGTGAAGCCGGCCTGGAACATCACGAACAAGAGCAGCACCCCGAAGCCGAAGCTCGGGTTCTTCTCCGCGATCGCGAGCAGCCGTGACGCGATCCCGCCGATGGCGACGAACACCAGCGTGTGCACCCACGTGAACATGCCGACCATCTCGAGCGAGATCGGCAATCCGCCCGGTGCGTTCAGGTCGGCGCCGCGCCGGAACAGCGCGGTGCCCAGCACCGTCGGGGTGTAGAACGGTCTCCCGCCGATCGTGTCCAGGATCAGGAACCAGAGCGCCACCGCGGCGGCGCCGAGGACGCCAGCGACGATGCCATCCTGGTAGATCGTCGCGGTGTCGCGGGGGTCGAGGCTGTGAACAACTTCGAGGCGAGACTCCGGTCGAGCGGCCATGGGGAGACTCCTTTCCGCGGCTCGACGAACCGGGCCGGACTGAGCCGGATTCTAGACGCGGGTGTTCGAGCTTTTCAACCTCGCGTGGAGCTTCGCCAGGACGGGCATCGCACGGATCTGGGCGGCCGTCAGCTCGGACCAGTCGATGCCCGATGGCTTCGCCTGACGGCGCCGGACCCTGATGACCTCCTCGGGTGTCACAACCAGGTCGAGCGGGACGTCGTGCGGCGTCATCGGAATCGCGCCGCGAACGAGCTGCAGCGGGTGAACGGTCGACAGCACGATCGTGTCGTCGTCGACGATCCCGAGCTCGCGGGCGAGCGCCCACTCGAGATCGCTGTAGCCGCCGCCCTTGCCGACCCGGCCGCCGCGGCGATCGACGGCGACGCTCCCCGCCACGACGAGATCGATGTGTCCGAGCTCGTCCGGACGCACCGGTTCCCCGAGCGATGAGGCTCCGTGGATCGACGCGGCGCGCGCGAGGCTGCCGCGGAGCTTCGCCGGATCGAGTCTGAGGAAGCATCGTTCCGCCCGAAGCCGCGGGACCGCCATGAAGACGATTTTGCCGTCCTCGAGCGCGCGCCGTCGCAGCGGGGCTTGTGGCGCGTCGGGATTGCACTTGAGCCGCGTGGCCGCCTTCCATTCCGCCAGCTCCGCGACGCGGCGGGCGGCATCGGAGGCGCCCGCGAAGTTCGGGATCCGATCGTGGATCGGAAACGGGAAGCGCGCCACGCGACGGGTGGTGAGCCGCGTCCAGATCCGCTCGCGCAAGGTCTGCTTCGCGCGGGTGACCGCTGTCGGACGTGTCAGCGACCGGGCCGCGCCCATTGAAGCAGATCGTCGAGCGGCCGCGCATTCAGCACCTGTCCGGGCGTGATCCACGCGCGCCGGGCGATCCCGACGCCGAGGTCGACGTGGTCGAGCTCGGAGAGGTAGTGCGTGTCGGTGTCGATCGCGATCGGGAGGCCGAGCTCGGCCGCGCGCCGGGCGTGCACGTCGCCGAGGTCCATGCGCTCGGGGGAGGAATTGATCTCGACGGCCTTGCCGTGCGTCCGCGCGGCGGCGAACACCGCTTCGAGATCGACGTCGTACGGCTCGCGCGTGCCGAGGCGGCGTCCGGTCGGATGCGCCAGGATGTTGACCCACGGGTTCGCGAGCGCGCGCACGATCCGCGTCGTCATCTCCTCGCGCGACTGCTTGAAGCGCGAGTGGACGGCCGCCAGCACCAGGTCCAGCTCGGCGAGCACGTCGTCCGGAAAGTCCATGGCGCCGTCCGCCAGGATGTCGCATTCGCACCCCGCCAGGATGCGGATGCGGTAGCGCGGCTGGAGCGCGCGGATCATCGCGACCTGCCGCCGCAGTTCCTCGGCCGAGAGACCGCCCGCGATGGCCGTGGACTTCGAATGGTCGGAGACGATCACGTACTCGTAGCCGCGCCGCTCGGCCGCCTCGATCAACGCTTCCAGCGGGTGATGGCCGTCGGTCCAGTTCGTGTGCGCGTGCAGGTCTCCGCGGAGATGTCTGGTCGTCACGAGCTCGGGCAGGCGTCCGGCGCGCGCGGCCTCGATTTCGCCGCCCGCCTCCCGGAGCTCGGGCGGGATCCACGGAAGTCCGATCGCGCCGTACACGTCCTCTTCCGTGGCGCCGGCGATCCGCCGGCCGGACGTCTCGTCGAAGACGCCGTACTCGCTGATGCGCAGCTTCATGCGGGACGCGATCTCGCGCACCCGGACGTTGTGGTCCCTGGAGCCCGTGAAGTACTGGAGGGCCGCCCCGAACGCGTCGGGCTCGACCACGCGAAGGTCGACCTGGAGCCCGGACTGGTGGCGCACCGACGCCTTCGTGTCCCCGCGCGCGACGATCTCGGTCACGGACGGCAACGCCGTGAACGTCCCGATGACGCGGCCGGGCTCCGTCGACGTCACGAGCAGGTCGACGTCCCGCACCGTCTCGCGCATCCGCCGCAGCGAGCCGGCGATCTCGATCCGCTCCACGCCGCCGTGGGCGCGCAGCGTGTCCACGATCTGCGCGGCGATGGCGCGCGCCTGGAAGAGCGGCATTCGCGCACGTCGCGCCTTCCAGCGCTCGATCGACTTGAGAATGTTCTCGCAGGTCTTCTCCTTGATCCCGGCGACGCCGATCAGCTGCTTGTCCCGGCAGAGCGTCTCGAGCCGATCGATCGAGTCGACGCCGAGCTGCTCGTGCAGCAGCTTCGCGGTGCGTGGGCCGAGGCCCTGGAGGTCGAGGAGCGTCAGGAATCCGGGCGGGAACTCCGCGCGCAGCCGGTCGAGTTGCGTCATGCTGCCGGTCTTCAGATATTCGTCGATCCGGCCGGCCAGGTCCTTGCCGATGCCCGGGAGCTTCTGCAGGCCTCCGCGCGTCGCGATCGCCGCGACGTCTTCGGTGAGCGTCTCGAGCGTCTGCGCCGCGCGCTGGTACGCCCGGACCCGGAAGGCGGACTCGCCCTTCACTTCGAGCAAGCTCGCCATCTCGTAGAACAACCGCGCGATCTCGAAGTTCTTCACGAGTCCAATCATCACATGGGGGGCCCCGAATGGCCCCCCATACCCCCCAACGCTCGCCCGGCGAAGCCGGGCCACCCCTCGACACCACGTGAGGTCGGGTTGCCGATACCGAGACCGTTGGCATCAGCGAATCCTCCTGCCGAACTCCCCCTCGACACCACGTGAGGTCGGGTTGCCGATACCGAGCGCTCCATTGCGCAGTGTTACACTGCGCTCGTCGTGATCGCGCGCTGGTGCTGGGACCTCGTCGAGCCGTACCTCAAGAGGAATCTCCTGAACCGTGGCGTCGACCATCCGACGAAGAAGCAGATCCTGGAAGAGTTCCTCCGCGTGTGGCCGGGCATGACCGCCACGATCGGCGTGCAGCAACCGTGGGCGGGGACGATCCGCTTCAAGTGGCTGGCGCGGCTCACGTCGGAGGAGATGCCGCCGTTCCTGGACGATCCGGAAGGATGGATCGCCGGAATGTGGGGCGGCGGCAAGTTCAAGATGAACCTCCATCACGGGCTTCACTTCGTGAACACGAAGAACTTCAAGCCGGCCGGCGATCCGCGCTGGAACGACGTGCCCGAGCTCGCGCTCGAGTGAAGGAGAGTCGACGATGCCGAGTGACGAGACCCGACGCGTCCTGAAGGTATTCGGTGTCGCGGTGACGAATCTCGAAGACGCGATCGACAAGAAGGCGCCGACCGACGAGATCATGAAGTGGGATGGGGAGCTCGCCGAGCGGATGCGCGAGGTCACGAATCTCGTCGAGCGCCTCAGGAGCCGCCGAATTGATTGAGTGAGGGGCCCCGACATGGCCCCTCACACTCCCCAACGTTCGGAGCACGCCGGCGAAGCCGGACGTGCTCCTCGATCACTGTTGGTCGACGCCACGGGCGTCCGCTTCGACGCGCCGCGATCGGCTCGGCGCATCGTCTCCCTCATTCCCAGCACCACCGAAACGCTCTGTCGTCTCGGGCTCGCCGATGCTCTGGTCGGTGTCACCGCGTACTGCGTCGAGCCTGCGGCCGTCGTCCGCACGAAGACACGCATCGGCGGCGAGAAGAACCCGGATCTGGAACGGATCCGAGGACTCATGCCCGATCTCGTGATCGCGAACGTCGAGGAGAATCTGCGCGAGCACGTCGAAACTCTGCGCGGGTGGGGAATTTCCGTGTGGGTGACGTACCCGCGCACCGTCCTGGAGGCGATCCGCATGGTGCGCGAGCTCGGCGCCGTGACGGGAGCGGCCGACGCGGCGTCCGGCCTCGCCGATGAGCTGGAGCGGCTCTATGACGAGGTCAGCGCGGAAACGTCACGGCGGACGCCGGTGCCGGTGCTCTATCCGATCTGGCGCAACCCGTACATGACGATCAATCGCGACACCTACATCCACGACGTGCTGCGCGTCACCGGAGGCGACAACGTCTTCGGCGATCGCGCCGAGCGCTACCCGACGAT
>QHRT01000087.1:65047-67898 GCA_003220195.1 Candidatus Rokuibacteriota bacterium
GTTCCGGTTCCGGCGCGCGCACCTCGCGGATTTCGCCCCGTACGCCGACGTGCCGGCCGTGCGCGACGGCCGGATTCACCTGATGGACGGGAAGCCGTTTTCCTGGCACGGTCCGCGCGTCGCGGACGCGCTCAGGACGCTACCGGACCTCTTCAGGCGCTCGTGAGGGTTCCTTCCGGCGGACCGGGATGATCCAGTCGAGCCAGGGCGCCAGCGCCGCGATGAAGAGCCCGGGGACCGCGACGCCGGAAATCGTGCCGAGGATCGCGAGGAAGATGAGCGAGATGACCGTGATGATGGCGTCGAGCAGGACGTCCATCTCACTCGACCTCGACGATCATCTCGATCTCGACCGGGATGCCGACGGGGAGCTCCGCCATGCCGACCGCGGACCGCGCGTGCTTGCCGATCGCCTCGCCGAACACCTCCACCATCAGGTCCGAGAAGCCGTTGATGACCTTGGGCTGGTCACCGAAGTCCTCCGCGGACCGCACCATGCCCAGCACCTTCACGATGCGCTTGACCTTGTCGAGATTCCCGAGCGAGGCGCGCACCGTGGCGAGCAGGTTGAGGCCGACTTCACGCGCGACCTGGTAGCCTTCCTCGACCGTCATGTCCTTGCCGAGCTTGCCGCGCGCACGCGCCCGACCCTCGCGGATGGGACCGTGACCGGCGAGGAACAGGAGATTGCCGACGCGCACCGCGCTGACGTAGTTCGCCATCGGGGTCGGCGGCGGCGGGAGCGTGATGTTCTTCTCTTTCAAACGCGCTTCCGCGCTCATGCCCTCTGATTCTCCCTCAGCACACGACGTTCTCGTTGCGATCGGGTGACAGTGGCGCGACGATCGTGGCACACTACGCTGTGCCCGTCAAACCACCAGTCACGCCTGCGCCCGCCGCCACCGTCGTGCTCCTGCGAGATCGCGCCGCCGGCGGCTTCGAGCTCCTGCTGCTCCAGCGTCATCGCGCCAGCAAGTTCGCCGCGGGCGACTACGTCTTCCCCGGTGGAAAGGTCGAGGCGGACGACAATCCGCCGGATGCCGCGACCTGGTGCGCCGGGCTCGAGTCGGCGCGAGCCGCGGCCGTTCTCGGGGTCGACGTCGAGACCGCGCTCGCGTTCTGGATCGGCGCGATCCGCGAGACCTTCGAGGAGACCGGCGTGCTGCTCGCCTACGATCGCGACGGCGCGCCGCTTCACGCGGCGCGCGCCGCGAAGTTCCAGGAGTATCGCCGCGCCTGTCAGGTGGAGAACCGCGCGTTCTGGGAGATGGTGCGCGCCGAGGCATTGATGCTCGCCACCGACCGGCTCGTGTATCTCGCGCACTGGATCACGCCCGAGGAGAGCCCGCTGCGCTTCGACACGCGCTTCTTCGCCGCCGAGATGCCGGCCGGGCAGGAAGCGATCGGCGACGGGTACGAGATCGTCGACGCGCGATGGCTCGCGCCCGCGGAGGCGCTCGAGGCGGCGAAACGCGGCGAGATCTCGCTGCGCAATCCGACCATGCGGAACATCGAGTTGTTCCTGGGCGCCGGATCGGTGGGGCAAAAGCTGGAGCGTCTGCGTGGACGGACCATCCCGACCATCCGCCCGCGGGTCATCACCAAAGATGGCGCCCGTCACGTGCTCATGCCCGGGGAGCCGGGATACTACTGATCGTCGCTGCCGACGGTCGGCGTACGAGGAGGAACAGCGATGAAGGCGATGTGGCGCGACACGGTGCTGGCCGAGAGCGACAAGACCCTCGTGGTCGAGGGCAATCACTACTTTCCACCGGACTCCCTGCAGCGCGCGCACGTCCGCGAGAGCGCGACCCACTCGACCTGCCCGTGGAAGGGAGAGGCCAGCTACTACGACCTGGTGGTGGACGGGGACACCAACAAGGATGCCGCCTGGTATTACCCCGAGCCGAAGGACGCGGCGGCGTCGATCCGGAACTACGTGGCGTTCTGGCGCGGGGTCACCGTGAAGGAATAGGTGGTACCATCGCCGCCACGATGTGCCGTACCGCTGCATCGGACGGGTCGCGATGGCTGCGACAGCTTGTGCGGTTCGGCCTCGTGCTCCTGCTGGTCACGTTCTCGTTCGAGGCCAGCCTCCACTCGGTCCATCACCTTGCGGACGACGACGCCGAGGCCTCGTGTGACTTCGCCAGCGCATCGAGCCACGCTCCGGCGATCACGCCGGATGCGATCGCCACCTTCGCCTGTCTGGAGAGAGCGCCGCGCGCTCTCGAGCTCGAGCCGCCGGCTCCGGCCTCTCGTCCGGTGGTCACCCCGTCCGAACGCGCTCCTCCGCCCGCCCCCGTAGCCTGACGCGCAGGTCCAGAATTTTCGCGTTCTGTCGCGATTCCGCGTGACCGTGGCCGCTCCACGTGTCGCGGGAGGAGGAGACCATGCCGCGTCTCTCTATTCCGGGGTGGGTCGTCGCCGTGATCGTCGTCGTGATACCGGTCACCGCGGACGCTCACGGGCTGGTGGGAAAGAGGTTTCTCCCGGCGACGCTCGCGACCGACGATCCGTTCGTGTCCGACGAGCTGTCGCTGCCGACGGTGCAGCACATCAAGCGTCCGGCCGGCGAGGAGGGGCCGGCCACGCGTGAGACGGAATTGAGTGCCGAGCTCACGAAGAGACTGACGCCCGACTTCGCCGTCGGTCTCGGCGGGACGTACCGCATTCTCGATCCCGACGGAGGTCCGACCGTCAAGGGCTTCGACAACCTGGAAGTGACGCTCAAGTACGTCCTGTGGAAGAACGCCGAGCACGAAGCGATCGTCTCGGCCGGTCTGGCGTGGGACGTGGGCGGCACCGGGCAGAAGAAGGTCGGTGCGGAGTCGTTCGACACCGTGACGCC
>QHRT01000254.1 GCA_003220195.1 Candidatus Rokuibacteriota bacterium
CGACGTGTTCGGGTTCGACCGCCAGGATTACCCGCGACGGTCCCTCCCCGAAGAGCGTCAGGTCCCGACGAGCCGACGAAGTGAGCGTGACGTCGCAGCCCACCGGTTTCGGACCCGTCATGCACGCTTCGGCCAGCGCAACGGCGATGCCGCCATCGGCGCAATCGTGGGCCACGCTGACGAGGCCCGCAGCCACCGTGGCCTCCACCGCGCGCTGAACGCGGCGCTCGAGCTCGAGGTCGAGCGGCGCCAGCGGGCCGGCCGCGATTCCGTGACGCACCCAGAGATACTCGCTGCCGCCGAGACTGATCGCATCGGATCCCAGCCATGCCACCCGGCAGTCCGGGGCTCGGAACCACTGCACCGCGCGACGCTCGGCATCCTCGAGCACCCCCACGACGCCGATGATCGGCGTCGGCAGAATCGCCCGGCCGCTCGTTTCATTGTAGAAGGAAACGTTCCCGCCCACTACGGGGAGGTCGAGCGCGCGACACGCGTCCGCGATGCCGTCGACGGCCTCCGCGAACTGCCACAGGATCTCCGGGCGCTCCGGCGAGCCGAAATTCAGGCAATCCGTCACCCCGATGGGCCGGGCACCCGCGCACGAGACGTTGCGGGCCGCCTCGCAGACCGCCATCGCCGCGCCGCGACGCGGATCGAGCTCCACGTGACGACCGTTGCCGTCCGTGGCCACCGCCAGGCCGCGCCGCGTGCCCTTGACTCGCAGGACTGCGGCATCGGACCCCGGCAGGACCAGCGTGTTGAGGCCGACCTGCTGATCGTACTGCCGGAACGCCCACTCCTTGGACGCGATCGTCGGGGACGCGATCAGATCCAGGAGCGCGGCGTTGTCGTCTCGTGCCGCCTCGAGCGTCAACGGATCGAACGCCCGGCGGGCGGCGGAATCCGATGGCTCCGCCACGGGCTTCTCATAACGTGGCGCCTCGGCGAGCGCGTCCACCGGAACGTGCGCCACGATCTCGCCGTCGAGTCGCACGGTGAGATGGGGGTCCGCCGTCACGCGCCCGATCTCCACGGCGTCCAGCTCCCATCGCGCGAAGATGCGCCGGACTTCCTCCTCGCGGCCTCGCGCGACGACCAGCAGCATGCGCTCCTGCGACTCCGACAGCAGGAGCTCGTAGGGCGTCATCGCCAGCTCACGTCGTGGCACCCTGGCGAGCTCCACGTCGATGCCGGTGCCGCTCCTCGCGGGCATCTCGGACGTACAGCAGGCCAGGCCCGCCGCACCCATGTCCTGGATGCCGACGACTGCGCCGCTCTGCATCGCCTCGAGGCACGCTTCCAGCAGCAGCTTCTCGGTGAACGGATCGCCGACCTGCACCGTCGGCCGACGCTCCTCCGCGTGCTCGTCGAACGTCGCCGAGGCCATGGTCGCGGGAAGAGACGATCCGCCCGCACGAGCCCGACACACATCACGTTGACGAGCGGGTTGCCGTCGTACTCGGGCCCGAACGCGATCTCACCGCCGACCGTGGGGCATCCGAAACAGTTGCCGTACCAGCTGATGCCCGAGACGACGCCGTGGACGAGGTGGCGCGTCCGCGCGTCGCGCGGATCTCCAAAGCGCAGGGAGTCGAGCAACGCGATCGGGCGCGCGCCCATCGTGAAGATGTCGCGCAGGATCCCGCCCACTCCGGTGGCTGCCCCCTGGAACGGCTCGATGAACGAGGGATGGTTGTGGCTCTCGATCTTGAAGACGACGGCCCAGCCGTCGCCGATGTCGAGCGCGCCCGCATTCTCACCGGGCCCCTGCAGTACGCCCGGTCCCGTCTGAGGCAACCGTTTCAAGAACACTCGGGAGTGCTTGTAGGCGCAGTGCTCGGACCAGAGGGCGGAGAAGAGCCCGACCTCGGGATAGGACGGCTCACGGCCGAGCCGCTCCACGACGAGATCGAATTCGGACGACGTCAGCCCCAGGTCGCGGGCAAGCTCCCGCGTGACCTTCGGCTCGTCCGACCGACCGACGCCGCGGCCGGAAATCCTAGCGGCGGACGAAGCCACCGTCCTCGACGAGGGTCCCGAGCAGGGACGACAGGAGGGACAGGCCATCCGTCGAGCCCATCGCCATTTCCGCCGCGCGCTCCGGGTGAGGCATCATGCCGAGAACGGTTCCGCCTTCGTTCACGACGCCGGCGATGCTGTCCATCGAGCCGTTCGGATTTGCGGCCTCCGCGACTTCTCCGTCCGCGGTCGCATAGCGGAAGACCACCTGGCGCCGCGCCACGAGTCGCGCGAGCGTGTCGGGATCGGCGACGTACTTTCCCTCGCCGTGCGAGATCGGCATCGTGAGGACCTGTCCCGCGCGGAGGCCGGACGTGAACGGGGTGTCGGTGCGCTCGGTGACCAGATGCACCGACTGACAGCGGTTATGCAAGCATTCGTTCCGCATCAAGGCGCCGGGCAGGAGTCTCGCCTCGCACAGGATCTGAAACCCGTTGCACGAGCCGAGCACCAATCCGCCGCGAGCGGCAAATTCGGTGAGTTCCTCCATCACCGGCGAGCGAGCCGCGACGGCCCCCGCGCGGAGATAATCACCATACGCGAAGCCTCCCGGCAGGATGACACAGTCGATCCCGGAGAGGTCGCGGTCGCGGTGCCACACGAGCTTGACCGGCTGGCGCAGGACTTCGGAGATGACGTAGTGGAAGTCGTCGTCGCTCCACGTGCCCGGGAACACGACCACGCCGAACTTCATCGCGTTTCGTGTCTCCTCCGCGTATCCCGCTGTTCTGTCACGACGGTCGACGCGTCATCTTACCGCCCGCTCCGCGGAGCGGCAAGATCGCCGACGACCTCGATCGTGTAGTCCTCCAGAATCGGGTTCGCGAGCAGCTTCCGGCACATCTCGTCGACACGCGCTCGCGCGTGCTCCTCGCCGTTCGCGTCGATCGCGAGGTCGACGACCTTGCCGATCCTCAGATCTTCCAGGTCGGCGAAGCCGAGACCGCCGAGCGCGCGCTTCACCGCCGCGCCCTGCACGTCGAGGATACCGGGCTTCAGGCGGACGAGGACGCGAACCGTGATCACGAGAGGCCGGCGCGCCGGAAGATCGTGTCGACGTGTTGCAGAGAGTCCGCCGGATCGAAGCAGTCCTTCAGCTCGACGGGCGAGACGTGCGCCGTGACCGCCGGATCATCGCCGAGCAGCTCGAGGAATGACCGGCGCTCCTTCCAGGCCCGCATCGCATTCTTCTGCACGATCTCGTAGGCGACCTGGCGCGGCAGGCCCGAATCGGTCAGCTTCAACAGGACACGCTGGGAATAGATCAAGCCGTAGCTCCGCTCGAGGTTCTCCGCCATGCGGTCGGGATTCACCTGGAGCCCCTCCAGGATGAAGGCGGTGAGATCGAGCACGTAGTCGAGCAGGATCGTCGAGTCCGGCAGGATCACGCGCTCGACCGACGAATGGCTGATGTCCCGCTCGTGCCAGAGCGCGACGTTCTCGAGCGCGGCGAGCGCGTTCGTCCGGATCACCCGTGCCAGCCCACAGATGCGCTCGGCGAGCTCCGGGTTGCGCTTGTGGGGCATCGCGCTCGAGCCCTTCTGCCCTTCCGAGAACGGCTCCTCCGCCTCGAGCACCTCCGTGCGCTGCAGCGATCGGATCTCCAGCGCGATCTTCTCCAGCGAGGCGGCCACGATCGCGAGCATCGCCGAGTACTCGGCGTGGCGATCGCGCTGGATGACCTGGGTCGAGGCCTCGGCGGAGCGAAGCCCGAGCCGCTCGCACACTTCCTCCTCGACGTCGGGATCGACGTGCGCGAACGTGCCGACCGCGCCGGAGATCTGCCCGACCGAGATCACCTCGCGCGCGCGGCGGAGCCGGTCCAGGTTTCGCGCGGACTCCGTGTACCAGACCGCGACTTTGAGTCCGAACGTGATCGGCTCGGCGTGGACGCCGTGCGTGCGGCCGACCATCGGCGTGTCCTTGTACCGGAGCGCCAGCGTCCGGAGCGCCGAGCGGACGCGCTCCTGTCCGGCGATCAGGAGATCGGCGGCAGCGCGGAGCTGGAGCGCCGTCGCGGTGTCCCAGACGTCCGACGACGTGAGCCCCACGTGCACGTAGCGGGAGTCTGCGCCCAGCTGCTCCTCGAGGCTGGTCAGGAGCGCGATCATCTCGTGCTTGACGCGCCGCTGGATCTCGAGGATGCGCGCGACGTCGACGCGCGCGCCGGCCCGGATCCGCGCCAGCGCGTCGGCCGGGATCGTGCCGCGGCGAGCGAACGCTTCGCAGACGGCGAGCTCGACCTGGAGCCAGGCCTCGTACTTCGCCTGCTCACTCCAGATCCGGCCCATCGCGGGCCGCGTGTACCGATCGATCAATGCCGGAGGAGCTCGCGGGGGAGGCTGCGGCGGTCCAGCGGACCGAGCGTCGTCAGCGCGAGGTGCTCTTCGTCCAGGAGTTCGCTGATGAGCGCGTGCACGTCCTCCAGCTTGACGGTGTCGATCGCGGCGAGCATCGCGTCCATCGTCAGGAACGATCCGAGATGCATCTCGTGCTTCGCGAGCCGGTTCATCCGGCTCGACGTCGACTCCAGCGACAGCATCAGGCTGCCTTTCAGATGATCCTTCGCGCGCGTGAGCTCGTCCGCCATGACGCCGTTCTTCTTGAGGTCGCGAAGTTCCTTCAAGATCGACTTCAAGACCTTCGAGAAGTTCCCCGCGTCCGTGGCCGCGTAGATGTAGACGGTGCCGGTGTCGTGATACGCCTGAACGCCCGAATGGATCGAGTAGACCAGCCCCTGGCGCTCGCGCACCTCCTGGAACAGGCGCGACGACATGCTGCCGCCGATCACGTCGTTCAGCACGAACATCGCATAGCGGCGAGGGGCGGCCTGGCAGAGGCCCGGGAAGCCCATGACCACGTGCACCTGCTCCAGGTTCTTGTGCACGATGTTCACGCTCGGACGGAGGGCGGCCGCCTCGGTCGTGCGGGTCGCCGCGTCGTGCACGAAGCCGTCGAAGCGGGCGCCGAACAGCTCGACGACCCGGTCGTGCGTCACGTTGCCCGCGACCGCGATGATGATCCGGGGCGGCACGTACTCGTCGGTGAAGTGTCCGAAGACGGCGTCGCGGCTGAATCCGGTCACCAGCTCCCGGGTGCCGAGGATCGGCCGGCCGAGCGGATGGCCGGGCCACACCTGGGCGGCGAAGATGTCGTGGATCACGTCGTCGGGCGTGTCCTCGACCATCTTGATCTCCTGGAGCACGACGGACTTCTCGCGCTCGAGCTCGTCGGCGTTGAAGAGCGGGTGGCGGAGGATGTCGGTCAGGAGCTCGACGGCGAGCGGCAGGTGCTCGTCCAGCACCTGCACGTAGAAGCACGTGTGCTCCTTGGTGGTGAAGGCATCCATCTGCCCCCCGACCGAGTCCATCGTCCGCGCGATGTCTTCAGCCGTGCGCGTCGCGGTGCCCTTGAACACCAGGTGCTCGATCAGGTGCGAGACGCCACCGCGGATCTCCGGTTCGTGCCGGGAGCCGGTCTCGACCCAGACACCGACGGCGACCGAACGAACGTGAGGCATCCGCTCGGTGACCAGCCGGATCCCGTTCGGCAGGACGCTCTTCCGGTACTCTTCACTCACGACGGCTGGCCGCCTCCGCGGCCGCGGCGTTCTTCAGCTTTTCGCGATCGGCGGCGGCCGGCTGGTCGCGGAGCGCCATCTTCCGGCTGAGCCGCATCTTCCCGCTGCCGTCGATCTCGATCACCTTGACCAGCACCTCGTCGCCCTCGGCCAGCACGTCCCCGACCGAGCGAATGCGCGACTCGGCGATCTGCGAGATGTGGAGCAGCCCCTCGGTGTTGGGAATCACCTCCACGAACGCACCGAACTCCACGATCTTCTTCACCTTGCCGAGGTAGATGCGGTCGAGCTCGACCTCGCGCGTGATGTCCTGGATGATCGACACCGCCTTCTGGACCGATTCCTGGTCCGGCGAGAACACCGTCACGCGGCCGTCGTCCTCGATGTCGATCTTCGTTCCGGTCTGCTCCTGGATCCCGCGCACGACCTTGCCGCCTGGGCCGATGATCTCGCGGATCTTGTCCTGGCGGATCTTGATGGTCACGAACCTCGGCGCGAACGCGGAGAGCTCCTGGCGCGGCTTCTCCAGCTTCTCGCGCATTTTCGCCAGCACGGCGAGCCGCGCGTCGCGGGCGCGCTGGAGCGCCGTGCGCATGATCTCGATCGAGACACCGGCGATCTTGATGTCCATCTGCAGCGCCGTGACGCCCTTGTCCGAGCCGGCGACCTTGAAATCCATGTCGCCGTAGTGGTCCTCGGTGCCCATGATGTCCGTCAGGATGCCGAAGCGCTCGCCGTCCATGACGAGCCCCATCGCGATGCCCGCCACGTGGGAGCGCAGCGGCACGCCGGCGTCCATCAGCGCGAGCGACGCGCCGCACACGCTGGCCATCGCGGACGAGCCGTTCGATTCGAGGATGTCCGACACAACGCGGATCGTGTACGGGAACTCTTCCTTCGGCGGCAGCATCGCCTCGACCGCGCGCTCGGCGAGCGCGCCGTGGCCGATGTCGCGGCGCGACGGCGACCCGATCCTCCGCACTTCGCCGACCGAGAACGGGGGGAAGTTGTAGTGCAGCATGAAGTGGCGGTAGGACTCGCCCTCGAGCGCCGAGCGTCGCCGACACGAGCGCCTGCGTCTCGCCGCGCGTGAAGACCGCCGACCCGTGGGCGCGGGGCAGATACGCGACGTCGATCGTGATCGGACGGATCTCGTCGACCCGGCGACCATCCACGCGGAGCCCGCGCTCGATGATGAGGCGACGGACCTCGGCCTTTTCGACCCGCTCGAACGCTTCGCGGATCACGGGCTTCTGCGCCTCGTCCGAGCCCAGGGCCTGGAAGACCTCGTCGAAGACTCGACCGACCGCTTCGGCGCGGGCCTGCTTGTCGTGCGTCTCGAATGCGGTGACGAGCCTGGGCGCCGCGAGGTCCCGCACGCGCGCCTCGAGCTCGAGGTCGCGGCCCGCCGCCGGATCGAACGGCCACCGCGGCTTTCCGGCCTCGCGCATCAGCTGCTTCTGCAGCCGCGCCAGCTGTTTCGCGTGTTCGTGGCCGAAGGCGATCGCGTCCAGCATGGTCGCTTCGGGGACTTCCTTCGCTCCCGCTTCGACCATGAGCACGGCCTCCTCGGTTCCGGCCACGACGAGCTCGATCGTGGAAGCCGACTGCTGGCTGGTGGTGGGATTGGCGACGAATTCACCATTCACGAGACCGACGCGGACCGCCCCGATCGGACCGTCGAACGGGATGCCGGAGAGCGACAGCGCCGCGGACGCGCCGTTCATGGCGAGCACGTCCGGGTCATTCTCCTGATCCCCGGAGATCACGAAGCAGATGACCTGGATCTCGTTCCGGAAGCCTTTCGGGAACAGGGGACGGATCGGCCGGTCGATCAAGCGGGAGGTCAGCGTCTCCTTCATCACGGGCGCGCCTTCGCGCTTGAAGTACCCGCCCGGGATGCGGCCGCCAGCATACGCGCGCTCGCGGTACTCCACCGTCAAGGGAAAGAAGTCCTGCGCGTCTCTCGCGGTCTTGGCGCCGACGCAGGTCGCCAGCACCATCGTGCCGCCGTAGCGGACGACGACCGAGCCATCGGCTTGCTTGGCGACCTTGCCGGTCTCGATGGAGAACGGGAGGCCGTTGATGTCGAGCGATACGGTATGCGTCATACGAACTGATGTCCTCGTGGTTCGGCCGTCGCCGGGCGAACGTCAGGTGTGAGGAGCGCTGTCACGAGCTCGGTCAGCGGCGGATCCCCAACTTGTCGATGATGGTCCGGTACCGGCCCGGATCCTTCTTCTGGAGATATCCGAGCAGCCCCCGGCGCTTGCCGATCAGCATCAAGAGGCCCCGACGCGAGTGATGGTCCTTGCGATGGTCCTTGAAGTGCTCGGTGAGGCCGTTGATCCGCTCGGTCAGGATCGCGATCTGCACTTCCGGCGACCCGGTATCGCCGTCGTGGACACGGTATTGCTCGATCAACGTCTTCTTCCTGTCACCGTTGAGGGGCATCGGCAGGGCCTCCAATCGCCACGTCCGGGGAGCCTTCCATCTCTCCAGGCGGGTTCAAAAAACCTTTTCTCGCCGCTAATTACGCCACAGATGGTACCACGGCGCCCGGGCCCGCGCAAAAAGCACGCCCGAACGGCGGCCCCGGCCGTCACAACGCGCGCCGCGCCTCCTCGATGTCGCGGGAGATCTGGGCCCGCAACGCATCGACGGATGGAAACCTGGTTTCATCGCGAAGATGGTGAAGGAACGCGACCCGGACCCGCCGTCCGTAGAGATCACCGGAGAAGTCGAGCACGTGGGCCTCGATGCAGAGTGTGTCCTCCCCGAACGTCGGGCGGACGCCGACGTTCACGACGGCATCGTGGTGCTCCCGTTCGAACTCAACCCGGCACGCGTAGACGCCCGCGGGAATCAGCGGGGTCAGTGACGGCTGAACGTTGGCGGTGGGGAACCCCAGCGTGCGGCCGCGCCCTGCGCCGGCCACGACGTCGCCGGTGATCGCGTACGGCCGCCCGAGGAAGCGCGCCGCGCGCTCCACGTTGCCGGCTTGGAGCGCCGCGCGGATCTCGCTCGACGAGACCGGCACCCCATCGACTTCGTACGCCGGCACCACATGAGTCCGGAAACCGAACCGGGCTCCGAGCGCATCGAGCAAGTGCGCGTTGCCGCGCGCCCCGCGCCCGAAGGTGTGGTTGTAGCCGACGACGATCTCGCGCGCGTGCAGCGAATCCAGCAGGACGTCCTTGACGAAGGCTTCGGGCTCCATCGCGGCGAGCGCTCGCGTGAACTCGAGCACGACGGTGCCATCGATGCCCGCCTCGCTGATCCAGGTCAGGCGGTCGTCCAGGGTCGCGATCGGCAACGGCGCGCGGCCCGGCTGCAGCACGTCCATCGGATGAGGCTCGAACGTGCACGCCACGGCGGGGACACCGAGCTCCCGCCCCCGCGCCACCGCGACGTCGAGAATCGCGCGATGGGCGAGATGGACGCCGTCGAACGTCCCCAGCGCGATCACCGACGCCGCGACGTCAGGCGCGAACGACCGGAGTCCCCGAACGATCCACATGGAACACCCGCGCAGGTCGAATGCGTGCGCCGTCTGGCGACATGACGCCGATACCGAGCAGCGTTCCGGCTGGTCCGTACACCCGGATGCGTCCCGACACCGGCACGGCAGCCGGGACCGACTGACCATGGACGAACGAGCGGGCGTCGTCGGTGGCGAGATGGGCCGCCGGCCAGTGGCCGATCGCCGCGTCCGGCGGACGGAGAGCGCCGAGGACGGTCGCAGCCCGAATCTCCTCCCACGCGACCGCATCGTCGAGCGTGAAGGGCCCGACACGCGTCCGCACGAGTCGCTCGACAACCGCGCCGACACCCAGCGCGTCGCCCAGCTCGGCGACCAGCACGCGAACGTACGTGCCTTTTCCGCAGACGATCGTCAGGGTGGCCGTGTCCCGGAGGACCTCTTCGAGGACGATGCGATGGACGACGACGTCCCGCGGCTCGCGTTCGACCTCCACACCGCGCCGGGCCAGCTCGTAGAGCCGCTGCCCTTCGTGGTGGACCGCCGAGTACATCGGTGGAACCTGCCGGATGCGTCCGATGAACTGCCCGATGACGGAGGCGAGCTTCTCACGCGACAGATCGCCGACCGGAACCCGCGTCAGGACGCGCCCGCCGATGTCGAGCGTGTCGGTCGTGGTGCCGAAGCGCGCGGTCACCCGGTATTCCTTGTCCTGGTCGAGGAGATACGGCATCAGCTTCGTCGCCTCGCCCACCAGCACCGGCAACACGCCGGAGGCACCAGGATCGAGCGTTCCCGCGTGACCGACACGCTGGACACGGAAAGCCCTTCGCACCGCCGCCACCACGTCGAACGACGTCACGCCGACCGGCTTTCTGACGACGAGGATGCCCGTCATCTCGTCCGGGACTCCTCCGCGGCCTCCCGAATCGCCGTGGCCGCGACGGCGAGCACGTCGGCCGTGACCTTCCCGAGCGACCCGGCGACACTGCAGCCGGCGGCGTTGGGATGTCCGCCGCCACCGAACCGGTGCGCGATCCGGCTCACGTCGACGTCTCCCTTGCCGCGCAAGCTGATCTTCACCTGCCCGCCGCGCTCGCGGATCAGGCACGCGACCCGTACGGAGCCGATGGATCGCGGATAGTTGACGAGGTCTTCGGCCTCGACGAACCGCTCCTCCACCGAGCCCTCGGGCAACACGAGCCACGCCAGCCGCCCGTCGTCGGACAGCTCGACGCGCCTCAGCACGTCACCGAGAGCGCGAAGCGCGCCGGCGTCCCGCCGCTCGTAGAGCGCATTCGAGACCAGCGCCGGATCCGCACCGGCCGCGACGAGCTCCGCCGCGATGCGGAACGTCGCCGGGGTCACGTTCGAATACCGGAACGAGCCGGTGTCCGTATGAATCGCCGTGAAGAGATTCGTCGCGATCCCCGGGGTGATCGGGATCCCGAGCTCGCGGAGGAGCGCGTAGACCAGCTCGCCGGTCGCTGCCGCGACGGGCTCGACCCAGTTCACGTGCCCATAGCGGCGATTGTCGGGGTGATGGTCGATGTTCACGACTGTGGACGCCGACGCCTTCGCCAGATCGATCAGCCCTTCCGTCCGCGCCGGATCGGGACAGTCGGTCAGGACCGCGACGTCGAAGCGGCCGTCGAGGGCGGTCAGCGTCCGGTAGCGAGTCACCCCCGGCAGGAACGAGAGCACGGCCGGGGCGGGATGCGGACCGCCGAGTGTCGCGGTCCAGCCGCGGTCCTCGAGCGCAAGACCGAGTGCGAGCAGGGTTCCGAGCACGTCGGCATCGGGATGAACGTGACCGAGCAGCAGCACACGGCCACGGTCACGGCGAAACGGGACGAGCACCTCCTCCGGTACCGGAACGGGGAGCGCAGGAGGGCGCGCGTCGCGGCCCGGCACATGCGCCTCGGAACGGCTCACGATTCGGCGGTATCGTCCAGCCGGCGCAACAAGTGCTGGATCCTGGCCGCATGCTCCATGGACCGATCGGCGCGGAACGTGAGCTCGGGGATGACCCGAAGATCGAGGTGCTGGCGGAGCCAGTTCCTCACGAAGCCGCGCGCACTGTCGAGCGCGCCAAGGGAGGCCGCCCACTGCGCTTCGTCGCCCAGCACGGAGACGAACACCTTGGCGACGCGCAGATCTTTCGACACCTCCACCGCCGTCACCGTGACGAACCCGAGCCGCGGGTCCTTCAGCTCCCGCTGGAGCAGCGTCGAGACCTCCTCCTTGATGAGCTGGTTCACCCGGTCCAGTCTTTTACCCTGCATCACAGAATCTCCACCGAGATATCGCTCACGTACCCGTCAACGTTGCCCTCGATGAAGTCCATGGCCTTCGAGACGACCTCGTTGGCGTGGCGGGAGTCGTGGGAGACGCAGGCGACGGCGAGGGTCGCCCGCTGCCAGACGTCGTGATGATCCACCTCGGCCACCGCGACCTCGAACCGCGCGCGCACCTTTTCCTTGAGGCCCTTCAGCACGTGCCGTTTACCCTTCCGGCGGACACCCCTCCTCCGTATCGCGCGCTACAGCGTTCGCGCGACTTCCTCGGTCGTGAAGATCTCCAGCAGGTCGCCGGCCTGGATGCCGTTGACGCCGTCGACGCCGATGCCGCAGTCCTGTCCGGCCAGGACCTCGCGGACCTCGTCCTTGAATCTCTTGAGCGACCCGACCGTGCCTTCGCCGATCACCGAGTCGCCGCGGCGGACCCGCACCTTGACGCCCCGCACGACCTTGCCTTCCTGCACGAACGAGCCGCAGATCGGTCCGAGCTTCGAGATCACGAAGATCTGGCGGACCTGCGCCACGCCGAAGCGCGTCTCGCGAATTTCCGGCGCGAGCATCCCGGCGAGCGCGGCCTTCAGGTCGTTGATGGCCTCGTAGATGACGTTGTAGTGGCGGACGTCGACGCCGTTCGCCTGCGCCTGCGCCGTCGCCTTCGGGTCGGCCTTCACGTTGAAGCCGAGCACGATCGCGTTCGAAGCCGAGGCGAGCATGACGTCGCTCTCGTTGATCGCGCCGACGGAGCTGTGGATGACCTTCAGCTTCACCTCGTCGGTGGAGAGCCGCTCCAGCGCTTCGGTGACGGCCTCGGCCGACCCCTGCACGTCCGCCTTGAGCACGAGCCGGAGTTCCTTCACCTCGCCGCTCTCGATCTGCCGATGCAGTCCTTCGAGCGTCACGCGCGTCACGGCCTTGACCTTCAGCTTCTCGCGCTCCTGGCGCATCGCGGCGATCTGACGCGCCTTGCGCTCGTCGGACACCGCGACGATCACATCGCCCGCGGCCGGGACCCCGCCGAGCCCGAGGATCTCGACGGGATCCGACGGTCCCGCCGACTTCACCTTCTTGCCGGTCGCGTCGACGAGCGCGCGGATGCGTCCCGAGTACGAGCCCGCCACGACGGCCTCGCCCTCCTTCAACGTCCCGCTCTGGATCAACGCGGTTGCGACGGGACCGCGCCCACGGTCCAGACGACTTTCGATGATGACGCCTTTCGCGCTCCGGTTCGGGTTGGCCCGGAGCTCCAGGACTTCCGCCTGAAGCGCCGTCATCTCGAGCAGCTGATCGACGCCGGTGCCCCGCTTCGCCGAGGTCGGCACGTAGATCGTCTGCCCGCCCCACTCCTCGGGAATCAGCCCGAGATTCGCGAGCTCACGCTTGACCCGTTCGGCGTCGGCCTCGGGCTTGTCGACCTTGTTGACGGCGACGACCATCGGCACGTTCGCCGCCTTGGCGTGATTGATCGCTTCGACGGTCTGCGGCATGACGCCGTCGTCCGCGGCCACGACCAGGATCACGATGTCGGTCACCTGCGCTCCCCGGGCGCGCATCGCCGTGAAGGCCTCGTGGCCGGGCGTGTCGAGGAACGTCACCTTCCCGTGGCCGGTGAGCACCTGGTAGGCGCCGATGTGCTGCGTGATGCCGCCGAATTCCTTTTCAGCCACCTTCGTACGCCGGATCGCGTCGAGCAGTGACGTCTTGCCGTGATCGACGTGCCCCATGACGGTGACAACCGGCGGACGGAGCGTGAGCTGCGAGCGATCGACGTCCTCGTCGTCGACGATGTCGCCTTCCAGCGAGCGCACCTCGACGTCGAAGCCGAACTTATCCGCGACGAGCTTCGCGGCGGTCGGATCGAGCAGTTCGTTCACGGTGGCCATGACGCCGAGCTCGAGCAGCGCCTTGATCACCTCGCCGGACTTCCGGCGCATCTTCTCTGCCAGCTCTGCCACGGTCACGGACTCCGGCACGCGGACGGTCTCGCGCCTGACTTCAACCGGCGGGGCTTCGACCGCGAACGGTTCCAGCGGGACAATGACGGGAGCCGACGCCGCCACGGGTTCGAGCTCGACAGGTGACGGCGACGTGATCTGTGCCGCTGCCGGTTCCACCGTACGCGGTCGCTCCACGACCGGGCGCGGCGGCAGAGCCGGTCGCGGGGGCCCCACCGTCACGCGCGGCGGTGCGAACGGCCCGGCCGGCTGACGCCTGGGCGGTGTCGGCGCGGGCCGCTCGATCGGACGGAACGGGACGATCTTCGGCTCGGGCTTTCTCGGCGCTGGCGACGGGGCCACCGGCGGAGCAGGCGCAGGCGGCACGGCCGGCGCGGCCGGCTTGATCATGGGCGCGGCGGGCTCGATCGCGGGCTCCACGGGTGCAACCTGGACTTCGGCGACCGGCTCGGGCTCGGGCCGTACGACGACCGATGGCTCGATCGCGGCCGCTTCGCCTTCTACCGGCGGCGGCGCCGGAGCTGGTTTGATGATGGTCGCGGCCGGCTTGATCTCCGCCGGAGCTTCTTCGAGCGTCTTCGGCTTGCGCGCGCGTGACGGCGTCTTCGTCACCCCGGGCTCGGCCGCGGCAGCCTCGTCGCCCGCGCCCTCGACGACGACCTCGGCGGTCTTCGTCTTCCGAGGCCTTTTGGGTTTCGGCTCTTCCGTCGGCAGCTCGCGACCCTTGCCGAGCCGCACTCGCAGAGCATTGGCCAGCGCGGTGTCGACGGGGGTCATGGCGCGCACGCCCTTGTGCCCCATCTCCTCGGCGGCGAGCATCAAGTCTTTACTCGTCACCCCGAGCTCCTTCGCCAGATCGATCACTTTGATCTTCGCAGCGGCCACAGCCCCCTCACCTCCTGGCGGGGTCGGGCGAGCGTTCTGGCTCGTCCCGAGACCCCCTGTCGGCTCGATTTCCACTCGACAGCGCCGTGGAAGCGCTGTCACGTTGCAGTACGGCGATCGTGACGTCCGGCGCCACGCGGCACGGCTTTCTCAGCGCATGAGTCAGCCGGCCCCCCTTGACGGCGCGCTCCACGCACTCGGTGGTCGCGCACACGTACGCGCCGCGGCCGGGCGCACGGTGTCGGGTGTCGACCGTCACCACGCCGTCCGCGTCGCGCACGAGCCGCACGAGCGCGAGCTTCGGTCTCCGCTCGCGACACCCGATACACGTCCGGACGGGCGTGGCCGTCATGTCGTCCGCGGCTCGCCGTCCTCGGACGTCGTCGGGCCCGGCGTGAGCTCCGTCGGCTCGGCGGCGGGCTCCGGCTCCGGGGCAGCCGTACGAGCCTCCATCCAGCGCCGCGCGGCGGCGAACACCTCCTCGGCTCGATCCGCCACCTCGACGATGGTCCGCAGCTTCTCGACTCCGGCGTGCAGCACAGCGCGCGGCGACCGGAGCCCGGCCGCGAGCAGCGCCGCGACCGCCTCGGGGCTCAGATCCGGCAGCGCCTCGGCGATGTCCACGTTGTCGAGCTCGCGCTCGGCGCGCTCGGCCTCCGCCTCGGCCTCGCTCTTGATATCGATCCGCATGCCGGTCAGCTTCGCCGCGAGGCGCGCGTTCTGGCCCTTCTTCCCGATCGCGAGCGACAGCTGATTGTCCGGGACGATCACGACCGCGGACGCTTGCCCTTCGGGCTCCGTCGGCTCCGCGATGGTCACGGACGAGACCTTCGCGGGGGACAAAGCGCGCGCCACGAACGTCGCGGGATCGTGCGACCACTCGATGATGTCGATCTTCTCGCCGCGGAGCTCGCGGCTGATCACCTGGATCCGCGTGCCACGCAAGCCGACGCACGCGCCGATCGGATCGACGTCCCGCTTCGTAGACGCCACCGCGACTTTCGCGCGCTCGCCCGGCTCCCGGGCCGTCGCCCTCACCAGGACGATCCCTTCCTGGATCTCCGGAATCTCCGTCTCGAAGAGACGCGCCAGGTACCCGGGATGGGTGCGCGAGAGCGAGATCAGCGGGCCCTTCGCCGTGCGGCGCACCTCGAGCACGAACGCCCGGACCCGATCCCCCGGGTTGTAGCGCTCGCCCGGGATCTGCTCCCGCTCCGGCAGGATCGCCTCGGCCTTGCCGAGCTCGAGGATCACGTTGCGCTTTTCGATCCGGTGCACGACGCCGCGGACGATCTGGCCCTCCTTGCCGGCGAACTCCGAGTAGATGCCCTCGCGCTCCGCGTCCCGGACGCGCTGCAGGATCACCTGACGCGCCGTCTGCGCGGCGATCCGGCCGAACTCCTGCGGCGGCCGCTCCTGTTCGAATTCGAGCTCGTCGTCGAACTGCGCCTGATCGTTCAGACGCTTGGCGTCGGCCAGGCTGATTTCCGTCTCGGAGTCGGTGACCTCTTCGACGACCTTCTTCCGGCACAGGAGGGTGATCGCGCCGGTTCTCCGGTCGATGTGCATGCGCAGATTGTCGGCGGCGCGGGCG
>QHRT01000255.1 GCA_003220195.1 Candidatus Rokuibacteriota bacterium
TCGACGGAACGTTCATCACCCGGTCGGACGAGTTCTATTCGAAGGTGAACCACGTCTTCGAGGCCGCCAAAGCGAACGCCCCGTCGCTGGTCTTCATCGACGACTGCGACACCATCTTCGAGGATCGCGACGAATACGGCCTCTATCGATATCTGCTCACGATGCTGGACGGGCTCGAGTCCCAGGACATGGCCGGGGTCTCGGTCATGATGACGGCCATGAATGTCGGGAGCCTGCCGCCGGCGCTGATCCGCTCGGGGCGCATCGAGCTCTGGCTGGAAATGAAGCTGCCCGATGTCGCAGCGCGCCGGGCGATTCTCGCGGAGCGCGTCGACGGGATGCCGGGCGCTGACCGCAGCCTCGATCTCGACGTCATCGCCGCAGGAACGGAAGGATTCACCGGAGCGGATCTGGCCAGGCTCGTCGAGGACGCGACGGCGCTGATCCTTGCCGAGCTGTCAGCATCCCGTTCGATCCAGGAGTTGACCCCGGTGTTTCTCACTGCGGTCGACGAAGTTCGGCGGAACATGAAGATCATCGAGGCGGCGGTCGCGGAGGCCGAAGGTCAGCCGCTCGGACGCCATGGCGGCCGCTATTACCGCGCTCCCGGCAACGAGCACGACACTCCACCGAACGCCTAGAGTGGAGGACCGCTGACCGCGATGGCGATTCCCGGAGACAAAGCGATCGACATGGTTCGCCGCGCGCACGCCGAGGCCGCGCAGCTCGACATCGCGGTCACCGCCGTGGTCGTGGACGCCAGCGGTCGGATGATCGCGCTCGGGCGCATGGACCGCGCGAGACCGATCACGGTCGAGATCGCGCTCAACAAGGCCTACACGGCGGCGAGCTTCCAGCAGCCCACGAAGGAGCTGGCCGGCGTGGCCGGACAGACGTGGTTCCAGAGCCTGGTCGTGTCCAGTAACGGCCGCATCATGCCGGGGGCCGGCGCGCTGCCCATCGCGGAAGGCGGCAGCGTCGTCGGCGCGATCGCCGTCGCCGGCGGCACCGAAGAGCAGGACCAGAAGTGCGCCGAAGTCGCGCTTGCCTCCTACGTGTGACGTGTCAGGATTGGGTCAGACAGCCACATCGGGAAGGGGATCCTCATGGCCGTGACGCCTGATACCGGGATCGAGACGCCGCCCCCGCCCTATCTGGGCCGGTCCGTTCGCATCGTCGGCCCGGTCGACAACGTCGACATGAACCAGACGCCGCATCCGAGGAACTCGCGCGGCGAGCTCGGCAAAGCGCTCTTCAACTGGTACCGCAACACGATCTCCCGAGACCCGCTCACGCGGGTGTCGGCGCCGAACCACTTCGCCGACAAGCGCAATTTCCTCGCCGCGGTCGTGAACCAGGCGCCGAAGGGCAAGATCAACGCGAAGCCAGCGACCGTCCCGGATCCCGCCGCGATGACCCGTCACATCAAGGCGGTCGCGCGCCACATGGGCGCCGACGTCGTCACCGTGGCGCGGGCGCATCCGTCCTTCCTCTACGCCGCCACTCCGCCCGCGAAGGACAGCGCGGCGAGAGACGTGTACCAGAATCGGTCCGAAGACGTGCACCAGGGCCGCACCGTCGAGCAGATGGTCGAGCGCTACCCGTACATCATCGTCGCGACCACGGCGTGGGACTACGAGAAGCTGCAGGCGCATCGTCATTTCATCGGCGACGCCGCGTATCACGTCTCGCAGATGAAGGCGCAGTTCATCCTCAAGGCGCTGGAAGGCTACATCAAGGAGCTGGGGTACGCGGCGCTCCGCGGCGTGTCGAACCCTCAGGCCGCGGGGCTCGCGTCGGGCGTCGGTGAGCTCGGGCGCAACGGGCTCCTGATCCATCGAAAGTTCGGCGCGCGCATCCACATGCCCGACCCGATCATGACGGACCTGCCGCTCGTGTCGGATCAGCCCGTCGACAACGGCGTGGAGGACTTCTGCAAGATCTGTCGGAAGTGCGCCATCAACTGTCCGACGAACAGCGTGCCGTTCGGCGACAAGGTCGTGTGGAACGGCGTCGAGAAGTACAAGATCAACTGGCTCACGTGCTACAAGATCCGGCCCTACATGGACACGAACTGGGGAAGCTGTCTCACGTGCGCCACCGTCTGTCCGTTCACCAAGCCGGACGTCTGGTGGCGCAGCCTCACGGTGTGGGCGCTCAGCACGTGTCCGATCCCCGCGCGCCCCGTGCTGGTCCGCGCGCTGAAGGCCATCGACGATCGGTTCTGGGGCGTGACGCGGCAGACGCGAGTGCGCTGGCTCGGCTACGACTCGGGCATCAAGCCCGGAGAGCACGCGTGCACCGTCGCCGGCTGTACGGCGACGCACGACGCGGGTCACACGACCCACCCGGCGGGGGACGTCGGCTATTACGCGCCGCTGAAGGAGAACACCAACCGGTTCGTGAAGCGAGACGTGTAGTGGCGCTTCGATTCCGACGGCGCCGCGACGATCCCTACTGGGACTCCTTCATCAACACGCCACCGGCCGACCCGGCCAACTCGCTGGTGAACCTCCTCCGGAACGCGCCCGAGGGAAACGTCTTCCCGACGAAGGCCGATCTCCACACGCCGGACGTCACGGCCAACCACGTCAAGGACATGGCGCGGTATCTCGGCGCCGACCTGGTCGGGATCACGACGCTCGATGACGACGACGCCGGCCATCCCTTTGCGGTCGTCTGCGTGGTGCGCGCCGACCACGATCCACGCGAGGCGCGCGGCATCGGCGGTCAGGTCCCGATGCAGAACGGGCTCTTCGTCACGTTCGTGCTCGGCGCCTGGATCCGCGAGCTCGGATTCCGCGCGACCGTGACGCCGACGCTCGACGCGCCACGGGTCGCCGCCGCGGCGAAGCTCGGCACGCTCGATGCCGCCGGAAAGCTCGTGACCGCGGAGTACGGCGGGCGCGTGCACGTGGCGGACGTCATCCGTACCGATCTGCCTCTGACCGCCGCGTAGCGCGGCGCGCCTTTCGCCAGCGCCGTGCCGTACGTCATCACTCGCCTGTGCACCAACGATGGCGCCTGTGTCGAGGTGTGCCCGGTCGCGTGCATCCACACGCGGCCCGGCGCGCCGCAGTTCTACATCGACCCCGAGGTCTGCATCGATTGCGAGCAGTGCGAGATCGTGTGCCCGGTGGACGCGATCTTCAAGGACGTCGACGTCCCGCCCGAGCACGCGGAAGCGATCGACGTCAACGCCAGCTTCTTCCGGCAGAACAAGGCGGTCGTCGGTCCGGTGGCGTTCGAGACGGCGTGGCAGATGGTGCATCGTGCACACACGTACGCATCGAGCATGGGCATCGCGGTGACGGCGGCGGTCGTCGACGAGGCGGGTGCTCCGATCGTGGTCGAGCGGATGGACGGCGCCGACCCGCGCACGGCGGAGCTCGCGGTCAGCAAGGCGTACACGGCGGCGGCGTTTCACGTCGCCACCGCGGATCTCGCGGCGCAAGCGCGCCAGCCCTGGCTACGAAGCTTGATCGTCGCGCACCGCGGCCGCGTCTTGCCGGCGCCCGGCGGTCTCGTGATCTTCGACGGCATCACGATCATCGGCGCGATCGGCGTCGCCGGCGGGAGGACTGCTGATCAGGACGTGCTCTGCTGTCAGGCCGCGCTGGCAGTCCTGGAAACCCTCGGGCACTGACGGCTTATGCGCGACTGGCGTCCGCCACCATGGCGGCCTCGGTGACGACGCAGCGACCGGCAGCATTGCTGCCAACACGGAGTGCGCCGCAGTCCGAAGAGCGACTTCGGGACCAACAGTCTCCCGTTCGACATGAACCAGTACAACTTCGACTTCCGTACGCGATTCGGGACGATCCTGAGAGGCTCCGCCTGGCTCACGAGCCCGGGCAATATGGGCACGGCGGACGTCTACATGGGCTTCGTCCTTCCCGACGGGAACACGATCGCGTTCTTCACCGAGGGAGGCGGCTTCGCGATGGGCAGCGTCAGCGACCTGGCGACGTTCCAGCCGGTGGCCGCCAACTTCTCGCTCGCGGCGCCGGTCTCGATCGCCGCCCCGAACTTCTTCATCCGCCAGCTCAATTTCTGCGAGCCGGCCGGCAGCTACACGTTCTTTCTGCTCGCCGTCAAGGCCGGGGCGCTCCTGGACGGCTCGTTGACCGACGACGAAATTCTCGGTCTCTCGACGACCTCGTTCGTCTTGCCGGACTACACGGGCTACCCGGGCGCGCCCGTGTGCACTCACTGAGCTGCGCGGACTTCCCGGGCTTCCTCATCGAGACGTCGAGGTCACGACTTCTCGAGCCAGAGCGCGGCGGCGCGGTTGCCGTAGTCGAACGAGAGGTTCGGCGCGTAGTTCTTCAGATACGACGGCCACGACGCGGTGGCGCCGATCGAGTTGAGGTACACGTAGTATTGCTGCTCCGCGGCGTAGCGCTGGATGTCGAAGATGATTTTCCGGCGCGCTTCCATGTCCCTGGTGCGCATCTGCTCCCGGAGCATCGAGATGATCTTCGGGTCGCTGACGTGGCTCGAGTTGCGGCCCTGCTCCGGCATGTACATCCCGTAGAGGTTGCTGTGCGGCTCCCAGGTGATGCTGAACGGCCCCACGGCCATCCCCTCGTACTTCCCGTTGAACGTGGTCGCCATGTAGGCGCCGTATTCCTGAAGCTTTAGCTCGGCATCGATCCCGCCATCCTTCAGCTGGCGCTGCAGCATCTGGTAGGAATCCACGGCGTCCGAGCCGTAGCCGGACGTGCAGTGGAGCACGGTCTTGAGGCCGTTGGGGAAGCCAGCCTCGGCCAGCAGCCGGCGCGCCTCTTTCGGATCGTGACGGTAGTACTTCGCGCCTGGCCCCAGCTGATCGATACGGGGTGACCATTCGGGCACGCCACGCGCGATGGCCGGAGTCGGCTCGCCCTTCACGTAGACGGCGTCGATGATCGCCTGCCGATCGGCGGCATGCGAGATCGCGCGCCGCACGCGCACGTCGTTGAACGGCGGCTTGTCGGTGCGCATGTAGATGCCGCCCGTGACGTTGAAGAGCACGTCCTGGTAGTTGAGGCCGGGCCGGCTCTTCTTGAGGGTCGCCAGGTCGTGCTCGCGAACGATCCAGAAATGCCAGCCGCCGGGGTCGATCTGTCCCGTGGTGTACGCGGCGAGCTGGACCGACTCGTCTTCCATCACCAGCCACTCGACGCCGTCGACCCACGGGAGCGGGGATCGGAAGTAATCCGTGTTGCGCCGGAACGTCGCCTTCACGTTCGGCTCGTACCGTTCGAGGATGAACGGCCCGGTGCCGATGGCCGCCTCGGGCCTCTTGAGATCGCCGAACTTCTCGACGCATTCGCGAGCGACGATCCACGTGCAGATCGGATTCGCGAGCACGTTGACCAGCCACACGAACGGCTCCTTCAACCGGAACCGCACCGTGTAGCGATCCACGACGTCGATCCGGTCGACGGGATCGAGCATGAACCGCTGCGGGTTGCCCTTCTCGGTCAGGAACCGGTCATACGTGAACTTCACGTCCTCCGCGGTGAGCCGGTTCTGCCAGCGGACGCCTTTCTTCAGGTGGAAGACGACGGTCGTGTCGTCCGGCTCTTCCCAGCGCTCGGCGAGGTCCGGCTCGACGGTGAAGGTGCCCGGGGTGACGCCGGCGCCCACCTTGTGGCGCACGAGCTTGCCGTAGACGAACGACAGCGTGTTGTTCGTCTTGAAGTTCAGCGTCAGGTGCGGATCGAAGTGCGGCGGATCGTAGCCGCGGACGCGGAGGATCCCGCCGCGCTTGCCTTGCGCCTGCACGGGCGCGCGCGCCAGCAGCGGTTCAGCGGAGATCGCGGCGCCGGCGGCGAGGCCGGCTTTGAGCACGTCGCGGCGCGTGAGACCGGCGCGCGGGGCCGAGTACGGAGCTGGCGTCCTCATCGGGCTCTCCTCTCACGGGGTGTCGGTTACGGCGGGTGCGAACGGTGACGGAACGATAGCCCTGCCCGCGTCAACGGGTCAAGCGAGACGAGTAGCAGCGAGTCACACACCGGGCGCGTGGTGACGACGCGAGGGCGTTCCCGCCCGGCAGGGCGGGAATCGGCTACCAGTGCTGGGGAACGCCGGATCGGGAGATCGGGCACATGACACGGCGCGAGCTTTTGCATGCTTTCGGGATAGTTCTCAGAGGCGCGATCGGCTTCGTGTTCCCGGCTTGCGCCACCAGGCGGCAAGCCGCCGGGTCCGGATCATCAGCGCCACCCTCGCCAGTCGCGAAACTATCAGCAAGCGAGACCGAGAATCTTCTCGCTCTGACCGAAGTGCTGGTCCAGGGGAGGGCCCTGTCGACGTCCGAGCGAGGTGATGTGCTGGAGGCTCTCAACGAGCGGATGCTCAGCTCGCCCGGTCACCTCCGGCTCTATCAGGTCACAGCAAGCTTCCTCGACCAGCTGGTTCCGGCCCGCTTTGCCGACCTGAGTCGCCCGCAGCGTACCGAGGTCGTCCTCCGTCATCGCCTGTTCCCGGGCGGTGAGCGAGACGCATCCGATCGCCCGCCCTCGATGTCCGAACCGATGTCCGAACCCGAGGCGGCTGTGCGAAGCTTCGCGATCCCCGATCTCATCGCCGCCTACTATGGCTCGCCGGCAGGGTGGGCGATGGTGGCATACACATCGTTCCCTGGCCGCTGTAGCAATCTACTTCGCTACACTCGTTCCGAATGAGCCGAGCCTTGATCGACAGCGGCCACTACGAGGAGGCCGAGGTGTGCATCGTCGGCGCCGGGATTGCCGGGGGCATCATGGCCTTCGAGCTGGCGCGACGCGGGGTGAAGGTTCTCGTGCTGGAGTCCGGGCCGCGGCATGACTTCCGCCGGCGGTTCGAGGACATGCGGCAGTTTCTCCGCGGCGAAAACCCATGGCGGACCCTTCCGCCGGAGATGGACCGTTACACGTTCAGCGGGAGCGTCCCTTACTTTCTCGACTACAACCGGGCCCGGGGCGTGGGGGGAAGCAGCCTCGGGTGGGAAGGATACGCGCTCAGGTTTCACGCGAACGACTTCCGGATGCGGAGCCTTTACGGCGTTGCCGAGGATTGGCCGATCACCTACGAAGATCTGGAGCCGTATTACGCCGCCGCCGAGACCGCTCTCGGCGTCGCGGGAGCCCAGGATGATCCGTGGGGGTCGTTCCGGAGCAGCTCATTTCCGCTCCCGCCGTTCGCCTTCAGCTACTCGGACGGAATGTTCGCCAGGGCGTGCGAGCGGGTCGGGATCGTTCTCCATCACCTGCCACAGGCGAGGAATTCCGTCGCCTATGCCGGCCGATCGCAGTGCCGGGCATGCGGGACCTGCAACGTCTGCCCCACCGGCGCCAAGGCAAGCGTGGACCTCACTCACATTCCGCAGGCCGAGGCCACCGGAAACGCCAGGGTGCTGACGGATGCCACGGTCCTTCGGCTCGAGGTGGACCGATCGAGTCGTGTCGAGAGTGTCGTCTACGCGGGACGGGACCGGCGAGAACATCGAGTGTCGGCCCCGCTCTTCGTCATCGCCGCCGGGGCCGTCGAGACGGCGCGCCTCCTCCTGCTGTCGGCTTCCGAGAGTTCGCCCACCGGACTCGCCAATGCAAACGGGCTGGTGGGCAAGTATTTCATGTGCCATCCCGTGATCGACATCACGGGCCGCCTGCCCGAGAAGGTCTATCCCTACCGCGTCGGCTTCTCAACCGCCATGACCCGCCAGTTCGCCGTTGACCGGGATCGGGCGCGTCAGGGCGCCTTCTACCTCGAGTTCCTTAACTTCCCGACGGATGGCCAGCCGGAGGAGCTCGCGGTCGCGAGCGGCAAATGGGGGGAGGCGCTACGGCGGCATGTCGAGACGGAGTTCGGGCACACGGTGGGTATTCGTGTGTACTGCGAGCATCTGCCTGACCCGAGGAATTCCGTCGCTCTGAATCCCCAGGTCAAGGACCACTTTGCCAACGCTGCGCCGCACATCACCTGTAACATCGGCCGCCCAGAGCGCGCGACGCTGGCCGAGGCGGCGACAGTCGCCAAGAGGATTCTGGAAGCCATGGGGGCCTCCCGGATCCAGTCGAGCGAACTGCGCCTGGCCGCCCACCAGATCGGAACGCACAGGATGGGCGGAGACCCTCGCACCAGCGTCGTCGACAGCACTCTCCGCGCCCATGATGTTCCCAACCTCTACCTGGTAGGGAGCGGATGTCTCGTCACCAGCAGCTCTTCGCCCCCGGGGCTGACCACCGCGGCGCTGGCCATCAGGGCGTCCGAGCATATCGCCTCGCTCGGGCGCCGCGCGGCAGGCGCCTGACAGGCGCTCGGCCTGGCGGCGGACCCGCGCTCGCGCTCACCTGCTGTGGACCCCCGTCAGCACCGGGCAAGGCGCGCCGGCTTTGCGCCGGCGCGCGCATTCCGGCCGGGAACCGAGACGGGCAACTAACCTCCTTCGCCGGATCTGAAGGGAGTACAGAGGAATTGCGCCGTTCCGACGGTCAGGTTCTGCTCCGCGAGCTGATCGACAGCATGAACGGTTTCACCGACAGGAGGGCCAGAGGGAGTGATCTTGTAGCAATTCACGCCCTGGGATAGAGGGAAAACACGGAAGGGTTGCTCGCACCCTCCGCCGGGGAAGCACTTCGCCGCAACCTGCGTACAGACCAGGTGCGATCCCTTGACTGTCACAAGCTCACCGCCCGTGGAGGGACTGGGCGCGCCGTCGTGGAACCGGTCGAAGAGCCGCACCTGCTCGTTGAGGGGGTTGCTGGTAGTCTCGTAGCACTTGAAGTGCGATATCGCTAATCCAGCCTGGGCCTGCTGTCCAGCGTCAATGCCCCAGGCGCCCATCCCGATCAGCGCCGCCACCGCAAGGATCAGAACCTTACGCCACGATACTCCGCGATCTCTCATAGCTCGCCTCCGCTCTCCCACTTGGGTGGATGATTCCGGTTTAGCGCGATCCGCCCAGAGCCACTTCTGTTGCGGGTGGACGCTCGCCGCTTCGGTCCTCCCCCGTCGGCGCCGGGCAACGCGCGTGTTCGGGCCGGGAACTAGGACAGGCAACTAGCCGCCGTCGCCGAAGAGGGCTGGCGCACAGAAGAACTTCGCCTTTCCGACCTTCAGGTCATGCTCCCCGAACTGATCTTCAACAGGAACGGTTTCGTTGACGGGGGGACCCGAGGTGATCTTGTAGCAATTCACGCCGGCTGATCGACTGAATTCAATGGGAAGAAACTCGCACCGTCCGGGGTCGCCAGGGAAGCACTTCGCGTAGACCTGCGTACAGACCAGGTGGGACCCCTTGACTGTCACAAGCTCACCGCCCGTTGAGGGACTGGGCGGGCCGTCGTGGAACGGGTCGAAGACCCTCAGCGGCTCGTTGAGCGGCGTGCCGGTAGTCTCGTAGCACTTGAAGTGGGGGATCGAGATCCCAGCCTGGGCCTCCTGTCCAGCGTAAATGCCCCAGGCGCCCATCCCGACGAGCACCGCCACCACCAGGATCAGAACCTTCCGCTTCGACATTCCGCGATCTCTCATAGTTCGCCTCCGCTTTCCCACGTGAGTGGATGTGTCCGTTTCCGGCGACGACCCGCGACCGGCGCCAGCTTCGGGGCGGGCCTCTGGCCGGCGGGGATTCAGAAGGCAAGGCCCCGTCTCGAAGATTCAGGAACAGTGAAGAGGATCGGGAGCGCAGGGATCGCATCGGTTCACCTCGTTCGTCGGGCGGGAGAACCGGTCCCGGGGGGCGCCCTCGTAAAACCTTTCTCTGGTCTTAGTGACGCACGGATCAAACCGTCGCCATCAGCGCGCGACGGCAGACCGGCAGAGGCGTCGTCAACGGACGTCACGGTACGCAGAGGGCGAGGAGGTGTCAACGCATCGTGCGCTAACATCTCGCTCACCTGGCGCGCCCGGTCGCCGATGGCGGCCGACAACACAGCTAGCCGCGCGCCTCGGCCACCTGTGCCTGCATCGACTTCAATATCCGGACCTCGGGCGAGGGCGCGCAGTTGCAGTAGCCGACGCCGAGCTCGCGCAGCTGCTTGGCGTTGCGCGGCAGCGCCGCGTGGTTCATCGGCAGCGCGAGGCGCGCAACGCTGCCCTTCCTGATCGCGTCGGAGACGCGCTGCACGGCCGCGAGCATCTTCGGATGGTCCGCCGTGCCGGCGACGCCGAGGGCGCGTGACATGTCGGACGGTCCGATCGCGATGATGTCGATGCCCTCGGTCGAGGCGATCGCATCGATGTCGTCGAGCGCGGGCAGGTCCTCGATCATCACCGCGAGCGTGATCTCGCGGTTCGACTGCTCCATGTGCTCCTTGAGCGGAATCTTCCCGAAGTCCGACGCGCGCGACGCTCCGGCCATGCCGCGATCGCCGAGCGGCGCGTAGCGCACCGCGTTCGCCGCTTCGCGCGCGGCGGCCGCATTGCTGATGTGCGGGACCTGGATGCCCTGCACGCCCATGTCGAGCAGGCGCAGGATGAACGCCGGATCGAAGCCGGGCGTGCGCACGATCGGCGTGATGCCCACGCGCTCGGCGGCCATCACCATCAGCTGGATGTCCCGGAGATCGAAGCTCGTGTGCTCCATGTCGATGAACGCGGCGTCGAACCCGGCGTGCCCGATGATCTCGACGATCTGGGGGTCGGCGATGCCGCCGGTGTAGGTGCCGAGCGCGAGTCCACCTTCTTTCAGGATCTTCTTGACTCGATTCGGTCTCATCTCGTTCTCCTCGGAGCCAGCGGGCGGGCCACTACCCCTGCTGATGCCGCGCGTAGATCTCGGCGACCTTCTTGTGCGCCTCGACGACCGCCTTCTCGACGTTCCAGCTCTCGACCAGCACCCGGTGCATCATGCGGCCGATGGTGTAGGTCGCGAGCACCTCGCCTGCCGCGGCATTCATGCTGCCGGGAGAAGGGAACTGGCGGCCGCGCTCGAGCATCCCCCGCCAGTGCTGGAAGACCGGGCGCTTCCAGAACTTGGAGTCGTACATGTTCTTGTACGGCGGTCCCCAGCGGCCGTCGCCTTCCTCGATCATGACCCGCAGATTCTCCGGGGCCATCCAGTACTCGGCCAGCCCCTTGGCGACTTCCGGGTAGGGGTTGTGCTTGAAGAGCAGCCACTCGGCGGTCGTGAGCTCCTCGATGGCGCCCGCCGGGCCCGCTGGCACCGGCATCAGGCCCGTGATGTTGTAGAGCTCCTTGTCGGACTCCGCCAGATGGGCGTAGATGCTGGTGGGATTCAGGACGAAGACCACCTGACGTGACTGATAGGCCTTGTTGTTGCCGGTGTTGTCCCACGAGATCGCGCCCTTCGGGATGATCTTGTGCTTGTTGAACATGTCCGCAATCAGCTGGACGGCGGCGATCGTGCCCCGGGAGTGGAGCGCCACGGTCTTGTTGTCCGCCTCGACGAGCTTGCCGCCGTAACACCAGATCATGTTCATGACGTTGTTGTCGGTATCGTTTTGCAGCCCCAGACACAGGCCAAAGCCGGTGAGCTTGGGGGGCTTCTGCAGCTTCTTGCAGACCTCGACGAACTCGTCCCATGTCTTGGGGTAGTCGACCTTCGCCGCTTCGAGGAGATCCATGCGAGTGACCACCGGCCACGGGCTGATCGACTGCGGCACGCCGTACGCCTTGCCTTGCTGCATGACGCTCGGCATGCAGATGGGAAAGAGTCCCCCCTGCAGCTTCTGCATCTTGTTGACGAGCTCGGTCACTTCCAGGAGGTGGCCCTGCGAGCGGTAGAGCTGAACGTATCCGCCACCCAGACGGGTGATATCGGGAGGGTTCCCGGCTTCCAGCGCCGCCACCAGCTTGGGAACGAGCTGCGGACCCCCGATGATCTGATAGTCGACCTCGCTGTCCTTGATCCCCGCCTGCTTGGCGTAGGCTCTTGTCGACTTGAGGGGCGAGCGCGGCGGGATTCCAGACGACGAGCTTCGCCTGGCGTGCCGCGTGGGCTCGGCGCGAGAGCCACCACGGGGCGGTCGCTGTCAAGACCGTGGCCGTCTTCGCCGCCTGCTGCAAGATCGCGCGTCGTGTGAACATCGTCGGCCTCCTATCCTTTCACGCCTCCGAGCGTCAACCCCTTCACCACCCAGCGCTGGAAGAGAAGAAACATGAGCACCGGGGGCAGAGCGCTCATGACGGTGGACGCCATCAGCGGGCCCCAGAAGAACACGTCCTGCGACATGAAGTTCACCAGGCCCGTGGTCACCGTCCGCGCACTCGTGGTGCTGGTGAACACGTGCGCGTACAGAAATTCATTCCAGGCGTGCGTGAACGAGAAGAACGTCACCACGACCAGAGCGGGAAGTGACATCGGCAGCACAATACGCACGAGCGCACTCACGCGGTTGCACCCGTCCACCCGCGCCGCTTCCTCCAGCTCCACGGGGACGGACTTGAAATACCCCATGAGCAACCAGGTGCAGAACGGCACGTCGAAGCCCAGGTACGCGATGATGAGGCCGTGCAGGCTATCGGTGAGGCGAAGGACGCTCATCAGGGCAAACATGGGGATGAAGAGTAATGAGGTGGGAACGAGGTACGTGAACACGAGGCCCCGCGCCAGGAGCGCTCGACCAGGGAAATTGAGCCGGGCAATGGCATACGCTCCCAGGACGGCGATGACCATGGACAGCACCGTCGAGCCCACGGCGACCGCCACGCTGTTGCGCAGATAGAGCATATAAGGTGTCTCGCGAAACACGGTGGCGTAGTTGTTCAGCGTGGGCCGCTGGGGTATCAGGGTGGCCTCGTACCCGTAAATTTCCTTGTCGTGCTTGAGGGACGTGGCGATCATCCAGTAGAACGGGATCGCCGTCCAGAGCAGCATCAGCACCAGTACGCCGTTCCCCACGCCCTGCAGCGCGCGACGCTGCGTGCTCGTCCGGATCGCCATGGCCTAGTCCCCCGCCTTCTCGCGCAGCATGCGGCGCGTCAGGAACACGATGAAGACGACCAGGATGGGGAAGAAGATCAGCGACACGGCGGCCCCCATCCCCAGGCGCTGGGCGCCGCCGAGCGCCAGGTGATAGGCCAGCACGGAAAAGATCATCGTGCGATCGGCGGGCCCGCCGTTCGTCAGGACCAGGACGAACTGGATCGCCGCCGAGGTCAGGATGGCCGACAGCATCACCGCCGTGATGAAGATCGGCCGCAACCGGGGCAGCGTGATGTAGGAGAACTGCTGCAGCACGGACGCCCCGTCGATCTCCGCCGCCTCGTAGAGTTCTTTGGGTATCGCCTGCAGGCCGGCCAGAAAGCTCATGGTGAAGAACGGCGTGCCCTGCCAGACCACCACCACGATCACCGAGAACATGGCGAGGTGGGGGTTGGAAAGCCAGGAGATGGCCTCGTCGATCAGGCTCAGGCGCACCAGGACGTTGTTGATGAGGCCACTGGCATCGTCGAAGATCCAGCGCCAGTTGAGGGCCGACATCACCGTCGGAATGGCCCACGGAATGAGCAGAAAGGTGCGAAACAGGTTATTGCAGAAGCGCTCTTGATTGAGCACCAGCGCCATGCCGAGCCCGAGGACGAATTTGACCCCCACGCCGACTGCGGTGTAGACGACGGTATTGAAAACCGTACGCAGGAACTGTTCGCTGTTGAACAGCTCGCGGTAATTCTCGAGCCCGATGAAGCGCCCCGGGGCGCCGGCGGTTTTCGCCTGGAATGTCATCACGATGGCGCTGGCAAAGGGATAGGCGACCAGGCCCAGGATGACCAGGAGCGCCGGGAGCAGGAACAGGTAGCCGAGCGTCGCATCGCGCAACAGGAAGCGCTGCACCCTGTCGCGCCGCCAGCGCAATCCGCGCCGAGACGATGGAAGGGGAAGACTGACAGTCGTCGGCGTGGCCATCGCGCAATGTCCTCCCTTGGAGCGTTCGCGGACCCCCGCGACCGAGTGAATCCTGATACCAGACGGCGAGACGGGCTGCAAGGGTAATTCCAGTGGGCGATGCTCTGCTCTCGCGATACAGTTCGCCCGACGATCCCTGTCATGGCAATTCGAGCGGAGGTCATGATGGAAACGACACGACGATCGGGGAGTCACGCAGAGCGTCATGGCCCTCACGACTGGGCGTCCGAGACGTACGTGGAAGAATGGGTGCGACGGCAGCAGTCCGAGGACGCCGAGCGGGCCGAGCGCTTCCAGCTGATGTGCGACCTGCTCCCGTTCCCCCGCGACGCGACCGTCACCATCCTGGACGTCGGCGCGGGCTACGGACCGGTCAGCAAGTTCATCCTCGACCGGTATTCTCACGCGACCTGCATCGCCCAGGACGGTTCGGAGCCGATGCTGCGGCACGCACGGGCACTCATGGCGAGCTACGGAGAGCGCTTCAAGATTCATCGGTCGGATCTCTTCGACAAGAACTGGCTCCCGGGGGAGCCCGGTTCCTTCGACGCCATGGTTTCGTCGAGCTGCCTGCACAACCTTCGAGACTTCACGCGCATCAGCGAGATCTACCGCGAGATTCGCGCGCGCTTGACGCCGGGCGGCGTCTTCCTGAACGCGGACCTCGTCAACGCGCCGACGGCCGAGCTCGACGGACGATACGCCGACGTGACGGCCGCGCGACGCCAGCGTGAGGGCGCGTCGCCGCAGAGCGTCGAGGCGATGGTGCGCGAGGGACGCTCCGCCGCGGTGAAGACGCCGGGCCCTTTCCCCGCGACGCTCGACGAGCAGCTGGCGGCGTTGAGGGCCGCGGGGTTCAGAGAGGTCGATTGCTTCTGGAAGGATCTCCGCCGCGCGCTGTTCGGGGGCTACGTGTAGCGTCGGGGAGGTGGCTCCGCCCTTGTCCGCGGTACCATTCACGCCGTGACGACGCCCGCAGTCGCACGGAAGCTCGCCGCCATCTTCAGCGCCGACGTCAAGGGCTACAGCCGCCTCATGGGCGAGGACGAGGTGGCCACGGTCCAGACGCTGACGGCACACCGCGAGGTGATGGCGCGCTTCATCCGCGAGCACCGCGGCCGCGTCGTCGATGCCCCCGGCGACAACCTCCTCGCGGAATTCGCCAGCGTCGTCGATGCGGCCGTGTCGCGCCGGCTGGAATTTCGGATCGGCATCAACCTGGGCGACATAATAGTGGACGGCGCGCGGATCTACGGGGACGGCGTGAACATCGCGGCGCGCGTCGAAGGCCTGTCGGAGCCCGGCGGCATCGCCATCTCCGGGACGGTCTACGATCAGGTCAAGGGCAAGCTGCCCCTCGCGTTCGAGCCGCTGGGCGAGCACGTCGTCAAGAACATCAAGGAGCCGATCCGGGTCTACCGGATCCCCCTCGACGCATCGCCGGCGCCCGCGCCTTCCGACTTTCGCGCGAGAGCCCGCCGGCCCGCATGGCGACGGGGAGCGTTGCTGGTGGGCGCCGCGGCGCTCCTCCTGGCGGCCGGCCTGGCGCTCTGGAACATGTATCTCCGTCCTCGAGCCGCGGCGCTGGCATTGCCGGACAAGCCCTCTATCGCCGTGCTGCCCTTCCAGAACATGAGCGGCGACGCCGCCCAGGAATACTTCAGCGACGGGATGACC
>QHRT01000217.1 GCA_003220195.1 Candidatus Rokuibacteriota bacterium
GACCCGGCGCTGCTGGGGATTGTTCACGATGACCATCTCGAACGCGTAGCCGTTCCCCTGGCCGGCGTCCGCGAGCAGCTTCTTCGCGCGCGCCACGTCACGGCCGGGACACTTGCGCGCCTTGTCGAAGAACGGGCTGTTCGGCGGAATCGCGGTGCACCCCGGCGTGTAGAGCCCGTCCCACACGACCTGGTTCAGCGCTTCGCGGTCGATCGAGAGCTCCAGCGCCTCGCGCACGCGGGGATCGTTGGCGAGCGGGGTGCCCAGGTTGCCGGGCGGCTGCGTCTTGCCGTTCTTGTTGTGGAGATTCACGTTGAGGCTGTCGTAGCCGAGGCCGGTGACGCTCGAGACCTCGAAGCGGCCTTCCTTCTTCACGCTCGCCACGTCCGTCGGCGAGAGCCGGTGCAACACGTCGATGTCGCCGGAGCGGAGGTTCGCGAGCCGCACGTTGTCGTCCGCGATGATGCGGAAGACGATGCGGTCGAACTTCGCCTGCGACGGATCGAAATAGTGCGGCGACTTCTCGACGACGATGCGGTCTTGCTGAACCCTTTCGACGAACTGCCACGGCCCCACGCAGACCGGCGCCGTCCCGAACTTGTCGCCGAGCTTCTGCACGGCGGCGGGCGAGACGGGCATGCCCGCGCGGTCGGTGAGGATTGCGGTCAACGGTGACAGCGGCGACTTGAGCCGCAGCCGCACGGTGAGCGGATCCACCACCTCGACCGCGGTGACGGTATCGAGCTCACTGCGACGATTCGAGCCCTTCAGCGTGCGGTGGCGGTCCAGCGAGAAGCACACGGACTCCGCCGTCATCGGCGTGCCGTCGTTGAACTTCACGCCGCGCCGGAGCTTGATCGTCACGGTCTTGCCGCCGTCCGACACCGTCGGCATCTCCGCGGCGAGCTGGGGATGGATGTTGAGCTGCTCGTCGATCTCGTAGAGCTTCTCGCAGATCTGCGAGAAGACGATGCGCCCGACGTAGGTCCGCGCGAGCGTCGGGTCCAGGATGTCCGGGTCCTGGTTCAGCGCGACCACCAGCTGCTTCTTCTGCGCATGCGCCGCGCCGGCCGGGAGCATCGCGACCAGCAGCGCGACGAACGTGATCACGGTCCTGGTTGTCATCGGGAATCTCCTCTGCCCGGAAATCGTCAACGCGTGGTCGCGAGAAGGTAGTAGACGAAGTCCATGTCGCCGGGCGAGCGGCCGAGACGCTCGAGCAACATCCCGGTCTCCGCCCGATGGTGCGTGCCGTGGTTCACGACGTGCGCGACGAGCTGGGCCAGGACCATCTGGAACGGCTCACCCTTCGTGTTGCGGTAGTGGACCACGCGGTCGGCGTCCGTGTCCGTCAGCGGCTCGACGAACTTCCCGAACTCGTCGTGCGTCGCGGCATACGCGTCGCGCCACGGGCCGGCGATGGGCTCGTCGAGCTTCGGGGACGGCTCGCTCTTCCATCGCGCGAGCCAGATCCGGGTGGCGAGCAGGATGTGCTGGAGGTTCTTCTCGAGGCTTCCAAAGTACGCGTCGACCGGCTTCGCCAGCTCCTCCCGCGTCATGCCGTCGATCGATTTCAGGATCTTCTCGTTCGCCCACTGGTTGTAGGCGACGAGGGTCCGAAGCTGGGTGGAATCGGCCATGATTGGCTCCTCTCGTCAACGGCCTGACCGTTCTCGACGTTCCGGTCGACGAGAGATGATAGCGCACGCTGCGGTACACTCGCGGCCACGGAGGACACGCATGAGCGCCATCGATGCCGCGCGGGGCCACGCAGTCGTGATGCAACCGGACGAGGGACCGTCGTACTGGCAGCCGGTGCCGGCGAACGGCCACGCGGATCCCCGGCTCACGCCCGCCACCACGCGCTTCGACGGGCTCGCGCTGGGATACCAGACCATCGCGCCCGGCAGTCGCGTGCGCGAGCACTCGCACGGTGACCAGGTGGAGCTGCAGATCTGCTTTCGCGGGCGCGGTCGCGTCGTGGTCGACGGCACGCCCCATCCGCTCGTCCCGGGCACCGCGTGCTTTCTCGGGTACGACGTGAAGCACGAGATCATCAACGAGACGGACGAGGAGCTGGTGATGCTCTGGGTCATCGCGCCGCCCGGCCTCGAAGACTTCTTCCGCGCGATCGGTCGGGAGCGCAAGCCGGGAGACCCGGCGCCGCCACCGTTCGCGCGCCCGGATGACGTCGTGGCGATCGAGCGACAGATGGGAATGGATAACACCGTTTGAATCGTTTGAATGGGGGGCCGCGACGGGCCCCCCATACCCCCCGACGCTCGGAGACGCCCCGGCAGAGCCGGGGCGCCCCTCGAGAGCGCGCGCGGTCGTGTTGCTGATTCAACGCTAGCAGGAGAAAGCAGATGCCGAAGGTTGCGATCGGCGACGCCGAGATCTCCTACGAAGAATTCGGCCAGGGGCCGCCGCTCATGCTCGTCTCGGGGCTCAACGGTGTCGGCTCGTTCTGGGCGCGGCAAGTCAAAGAGCTTGCGCAAGACTTCCGCGTCGTCGTCCACGACCACCGCGGCACCGGGCAGAGCACCCATTCGCGAATCACGTACTCGGTCGAGCAGATGGCGGACGACGTGCTGCGTCTGATGGACGCGCTCGGCATTTCGTCGGCGCACCTCGCCGGCCACTCGACCGGGGGCGCAATCGGGCAGGTCATCGCGCAGGATCATCCCGCACGGCTCCAGAGCCTGGTGCTGAGCGCGACGTGGCCCGGTCACGATCCGTACTTTCGCCGCCTCTTCGCAATGCGCCGCGAGATTCTCGTGAAGTGCGGAATCGAGAGCTATCTCCGCGGCTCCGCGCTCGCGCTGGCGCCGCCCTGGTGGGTGAGCGCGAACGACGCGGCGCTCACCGAGCAGCACCGGCTCGGGGCGGCGACGTCGGCGCCGGTGGAGGTCATCGCCAGCCGCATCGACGCGATCGTCGCGTTCGACCGCCGCGCGCGCCTTTCCGAGATCCGCACGCCGACGCTCGTCATCGTGGCCGACGACGACATGATCACGCCGCAGTTCTACTCGGACGAGCTCGCCGAGCGGATCCCTGGAGCGAAGCTGATCGTGCTCGACGGCGGCGGCCACTTCGCTCCGCAGATCGCGCCCGCGCCGTACAACGCGGCGGTCGGCGCGTTCTTGCGGGCGCAGATCGAGCGGTAGCGCGCGCCGCTACGACCGCGTCAGACGGCGCAGCAGCCACAGCGCCGCGGCGAATCCGGCGCCGAACGCCAGCGCCGCCTGCGGGCCGAAGAGGATCTTGTTTCCGTCGCCCTCGAGGCGGCGTGTCACGAGCAAGCCGATCGCGCTGTCGCGCGCCGTGACCGACTCGGCCACGATCACGCCGCCGGCCGCCTGCTCCAGCTTGCCCTGCCGGGTGATGACGAACGTCGCCGCGGTCTGCTCGAGCTTCGCCTCGTCGGCCACCACGCCACCGACCGTCCCGGCGGTGACTTCGAGCTCCTCGGTCTGCGCCAGCGCCACGACGCCCTGCGTGATCTCGACTTCGTCGGCGCGCACGCGAACGGCCCCACCCTGGCGAATCGTCACCTCATGCGCGTTGACCTCGCGTGCGCCGCCCTGACGGATCGTCACGTCCCCTTCACCGCGCTTTCCGTCGTCTCGTTTCTCGACGTCGCTCATGGAAGTCTCCTATCCCAGTCGTTTGACGACGTTGCGCAGCGTCCCGATCTTCTCCACCTCGATCTCCACGACGTCGCCCGGCTGCAGCGCATGCTCGTCGGGCACCAGGATTCCGGTGCCGGTGGACAGCACCGTTCCGGCCGGCACATCGTTGGATCGCCCGAGCCAGTCGACCAGCTCGTCACACCGGCGCTTCATCTCCCGCGTGTTGACGCGTCCCTCGTAGAGCGGCCGACCGCCGCGCCGGATGCGACACACGATCTCGAGCGCGTGTGGGTCCCCGATCTCCCGCGCGGTGACGATGACCGGCCCCATCGCGAAACAGCCGTTGAACATCTTGGACTGCGGGAGAAATAGCGGGTTCTCCCGCTCGATGTCCCACGCGGACAGATCGTTGCCCACCGTGTAGCCGACGATCCGGTTGCGTGGCCCGATGACGATGGCGAGCTCGGGCTCGACCGCGGTCAGCACCGAGTCCTTCCTGACACCGATGGCTCCGTTCGGGCCCACCGCGCGCGCCGCGGTCGCCTTGAAGAAGAGCTCCGGCCGTTTCGCCTCGTAGACGTAGTCGTAGATCCCCTTGGTCCGGCCGCCCTCACCGGTGTGCGCTTCGTAGTACTCGCGGCTGCGCCGATACGTGATCCCGGCGCCCCACACTTCCGCAGGCTCGATCGGCATCAACAAATGCGGCGACTGCGGCGAGGGCTTCCGGTCGAGACGAGCCCACGGAATCCGCGACCGCACCGACGTCACGAGCGGCGCCAGCCGGCGCTCCAGCGCATCACTCGACGCGGACGCTTCGACGAGGGCACGCACCGACGACACGCCGGCCTTCGCCGAGGTGACGTCCACGACCTCGTCGCCGTGGACGACGCCGACGCGCAGTCCCTTCTGCGGCACGTGGAACTGACAGAGCTTCATCCGATCCCTCCGGTAAAAAGGCTGAATGCCAGATGGTAGCGCGAGCTACGCCCGGGGCGAGCGGCCGAGCGTCGACGCGAAAGCGTCCGCGACGAGCCGGAGATCGGCCACCAGAAATCCGTAGATCTCCTGCTGCGCGGCTTCGTCGTCGCCGCGCAAGACGGCGGATGGATGAAACGTCGCGATGGTCTTTCGCGCCCAGCGCGTCTCGAGGAAGCGGCCGCGCTCGCGCGTCAAGCGGAAGTCCGGTCCGAAGAGCGCGCGCGCGGCGGTGGCGCCGAGGGCCACCGCGATCTCCGGCTGGATCAGCCCGAGCTCCGCTTCGAGCCACGGCCGACACGCGGCGATCTCCGCGAGGCGCGGCGTCTGGTGGATGCGCCGTTTGCCTCGCAGCACGAACTTGAAGTGCTTCACCGCGTTGGTGACGTACAACGCGTCGCGCGGAAGCCCGACCTCGACGAGCGCGCGATCGAGGATTTCGCCGGCCGGTCCAACGAAGGGCGCCCCCTGCAGATCTTCCTGATCGCCAGGCTGCTCGCCGACCAGCACCACACGCGCATCCACTGCGCCCCGACCGAAGACGATCTGCGTCGCGTCGCGGTAGAGCGCACAGCCCGTGCAGCGCTGGCTTGCCTCGGCCAATCCGGAGATCGTCGCGCCCGCCGGCACGAACGCGGCGGCGCCCGGGCCTTCCTCCTCGACGCGCTTCATCTCGTCGAGCTCGTCGCGGTAGGCGGTCCGTCGCG
>QHRT01000218.1 GCA_003220195.1 Candidatus Rokuibacteriota bacterium
TGGCTGGCTCCGCGGTCATGACAGGTCTTGGCGCAAAAAGTCACTCGCGCTACGATGACCGAAGAGGGAGCCATGGCTGACAGCGCGGCGACGCAGCAGCTCTTCGATCTCTGGCGCAAGCAGTTCGAGGATGGCGCGCAGGCATGGGCCAGGATGCTGACCCAGCAGCCGGCCGCACCGCCGGATCCGTTCACGTTCTGGCGACCGATCCTCGACCAGGGGCTCCAGAACTGGGCGCGGATGTTCGCGCAGGCGCCCGCCAGCCCCGACCTGCTCGCGCAGTGGAAGCAATTCCTCGATCAGTGGATCGAGGCCTGGTCCCGCGTGCTGGGCCAGGCGATGAACACCGAAGCGTTCGCGCAGCTGATGGGCAAGTCGCTCGATCAGTTCCTGGCGGCGCAGGCGCCGTTCAAGAAAGCGACCGAGCAGTCGGTGGACGCCGCGCTCCAGACGCTGAACCTGGCCTCGCGAAGCCAGCTGACTGGCGTTGCGAAGCAGATCGTCGATCTGGAGGAACGGCTCGAGCGTGTCGAAGACGCCGTCCTCGCGGTGTTGAAGAAGCTCGACGAGCTGCCACGCGCGCGGGAGCCCGAGCGGCCGTCGAAACGGCCGGCCGCCAGCCCGGAGGCCGGATGACCGGTAAGACGATCGAAGAGGTCGCGCCCGGCGATCACGCGGAGCTGACGCGGACCGTCGGGCAAGAGGACATCGAGCATTTCGTCGACGCGGTCGGCGACTACAATCCGGTCCACAGCGACCCGGTCTACGCGGCCAGCACCCCGTTCAAAGAGCCGATCGCGCCCGGCATCTTCACCGCCGGTCTGATCTCCGCGGTGATCGGCACCGAGCTCCCGGGTCCGGGCGCGATCTACCTTTCGCAGTCGCTCAAGTTCTTGAAGCCGGTCAGGCTCGGAGATCGCATCACCGCGCACGTCGAGATCCTGGAAGTGCTGCGCGAGCGCAACCGGATCAGGCTCGCCACGGTGTGCCGCAATCAGCATGGCGAGGACGTGCTGTCCGGCGAGGCCTGGGTGATGCCGTCGAAGAGTCACGTCGTGTACGACGCGAAGCCCGCGTATCCGTCCGCGGCGGGACTGTGGGCGTTTCAGCCGTGGGCCCTCGCGGCGCACGCGCTGAGCATCTGGGGCTTGCTCGGGCTCGCGATGCTGACCGGCTCGCTCGCGCGTCGCCGGTAATCCGGCTACATCAGCAACCCGCCGTTGATCGAGACCTCCGCGCCGGTGATGTAGTCACCGTCCGACGAGCAGAGGTAGACCACGGCCCGCGCGACTTCCTCCGCAGTGCCGAAGCGTCTGAGCGGGATCTGCTCCAGCAGCCGGTTGCGCACCTTCTCCGGGATCGCCTGGACCATCTCGGTTTCGATGAACCCCGGGGCGATCGCGTTGACCGTGATGCCCTTGCCCGCCAGCTCCTTCGCGAGTGACTTGGTGAACGCCGCGACGCCGGCCTTGGACGCCGCGTAGTTCGCCTGTCCGAAGTTGCCGATCTGGCCGATGACCGACGTCATGTTCACGACGCGCCCGTAGTTCTGCTTGATCATCTGGTCGATGAAGACCTTGGTGCAGTTGAAGACGCCGTCCAGGTTGATGCCGAGCACCTTGCGCCACGACGCGTGGTCCATCCGGACGAACGTCTTGTCGGAATTGATGCCGGCGTTGTTCACGAGGATGTCCAGGTGCCCGAACTCCTTCAGCACTTCCTGCGCCATGCGGAACACGTCCGGGTAATCACCCACGTCGGCCTGCGCCAGCGTCGTCCGGCGACCCGTCTTGCCGATGTGCTCGGCGACGTCGCGCGCCGCGGCTTCGCTCGAGACGTAATTGACCGCGACGTCGGCACCTTCTTCCGCGAGCGCGAGCGCCACGGCGCGACCGATTCCGCGTGAGCCGCCGGTGACGAGGGCTGTGCGACCCTGGAGCTTCATAGGGCGTCCTCCTCGGCGAGACCCGGAGCGTGATTCCGTCGAAGTGTAGCACTGTCTCCGAGAGTGGACATTTGCACGCACCTCGTGCCGCGCTATGGTCGGTCGCTCGATCCCTTCGGAAACGAGGAGACGATGACAGACCGGAGCCTCCGGGGCCGCGTGAGCTTCTATGACGCATCCACGAACTGGGGGCTGATCGCCGGTGACGACGGTCGCCTGTACGCGGTGCGCGGCGATCAGTTCTCCGGCGCCCAGCCGAAGCCCGGCGAACGGGTGAGCTTCGCGCCGCTCGAGTCGGCGGGCGGGCCGCGCGCGACCGGTGTGGAGCGGCTGCGCTGACGTCGCATGGCGGCGCTGGTCTCCCCTCGACGCTCGCCGGCCACGCCGCGCTGACCTCTCGCGGAACCGGATCGCGGCGCAGCCTCACCTGCCGCGCAGCCTCACCTGCGGCGCAGCCTCACCTGCGGCGCAGCCTCACCTGCGGCGCAGCCTCACCTGCGGCGCAGCCTCAATTGTCCGCCGTGACGCGCGGTGTTAGAGTGGCCCCCGCCGGAGGATCGTCCGCCATGGCGTACGTGATCAAGCGCTACTCGAATCGCAAGCTCTACGACACGCAAGAGAGCCGCTACGTCACGCTCGACGAGATCGAGGAGATGATCCGCGCCGGCAAGGAGATCCAGGTCGTCGACGCGTCAACGGGCGACGACCTCACGTCGGTGACGCTGACCCAGATCATCCTGGACTCGGAGCGGAACCACCGCGCGAATCTTCCAGCCCCATTCCTGCACCAGCTCATCAAGCACGGCGAGGCGTGGCAGGACTTCGTGCAGCGATCGATGAAGTCCAGCCTGGAGGGCATCGTCACCAGCCAGCGCGAGATGGATCGCGTGTTTCGCGAGTGGGCGACGCGAGCGGGTTGGGGGGGGATGGCGAGGCCGGAGCCGCGGCGCGAGAGCGCCGCCGAACCGGACACGGAAAAGCTCCGTGACGAGGTGACGACGCTCCGCGAGCGGCTCCGCAATCTCGAGGAACGCCTGGAGAAGCGGAAGGCCGAGGAGAAGTAACGCTCAGTTCTTCGAGTACACGTCCTTCATCCGCGTCACCACGGCGCCGAACGTCTCCTGGATCCCCTTGCCGGCCTGCTCCGCCGACGCCTGAAGCCGTTCCGCGGAACGCGTGACGGTCTGCGCGTTCGTCTCCATCATGCGGAACCACTTCTGCGCGCCGTCGACACCTTCGGCGAGCGTCTTCTGGTACCACTGCACCGGATCCTTCGGCGCTTCCTGCCAGCCGGCTTGCCAGCGGATCGCGGCGGCCTGTCCCTCGCGGATCGCGTCGATCGCGCCCTGCTGGAGCTCGGCGTAGAGCCGGATGCTCTCCTTCGCCGTGCCCGCGGACAGCTCCACCAGCTCGTGCATCACGCGCTGGTTCGCTTCCGCCCAGAACGTCATCGTCTCGAGCGCCTTGCTCGTCGCCTCGTTGAACACTTCCTGCGCCTTCGTTCCGTCTTGCATCGTCGTCTCCTCCCGGGAAAGCTGTCGCGGTGGCTCGATGGTGGCGCTTCCCTCTCGCACTTGCGTGATCGCCGCTGACGTCGGCGCCTTCGCGGCACCGCGTCGGCTTCGCACATTGCTTCGTGTCCCTCGGTTCACTGGCCGATCAGCCATACCAGGCCATTAACGCGCCGCGTTATCGAGTTGTCAACCGTTTTATTGCGCTGCGTCATCGCGGGGGTGGTATGGTCACAAACCGCCATCGCGACGGTAATTTGCGCGTGATCGTGAGCAGGAGGAAAAAGGTCCATGCACGACGACACGCTCGCGAAGATGTTCTGGAGCCGCGTGGAGCAGAGCGGTGATCGGGGAGCCCATCAGTCAAAGACCGGACCCGTGTGGACGACGCGGTCGTGGCGAGAGGTCGGGGACGTCGTCCGAGAGGTCGCGTGCGGGCTCCTGGCGCTCGGCCGTCGGGCGGGGGAGAAGGTCGCGGTGCTTTCGCAAAGCCGGGCGGAATGGGTGCAGGCGGATTTCGCGATCTTCAGTATCGGCGGCGTGACGGTGCCGATCTATCCGACCTACCCGCCAGACCTGATCGCCTACGTCGTGAACGACTCCCAGGCGAGGACGCTCTTCGTCGAGGACCAGACGCAGCTCGTGAAAGCGCTCGAGGCGCGGCCGAAGATGGAGGGCCTCGAGCATATCGTGGTGTTTTCCGGATATGAGAGCGGTACCGGCGGAGAGGGAGTGCTGAGCTGGGACGCGCTGCGACAACTCGGCCGCGAGCGCGAAGCGTCGCTCCGTGCCGAGCTTCGCGCGCGCATCGAGGCCACGTCACCTTCGGACGTCGCGACCATCGTCTACACGTCGGGCACGACCGGCCCTCCGAAGGGAGTCGTGCAGACGCATGGCAATCACGTGGCGGCGTTGAGGTCGGGAGGCGCCGCGACTCCGGTGCAGGGGGGGTGGGTGCACCTGCTGTTTCTGCCACTCGCGCATTCCTTCGGACGCATGGAGTCGTTTCTCGGCGTCTATCACGGTCTCACGACGGCCTTCGCGGAGAGCCTGGACAAGCTCCGCGAGAATCTCCCCGAGGTGCGGCCGCACTTCATCTGCGGCGTGCCGCGCGTCTACGAGAAGGTCTACGCCGGCGTCGTCGCGGCCGCCGAGTCAGGCTCGCCGGCGAAGAGGCGGATCTTCCACTGGGCGCTCTCGGTGGGACGAGACGTCAGTGCACACCAGCAGCGCAGGCAGCCGGTTCCAGTGACGCTCGAATGGAAGAGAAGGCTCGCGCACAAGCTCGTGTTCTCGAAACTGCACGCGCGGCTCGGCGGCCGGCTGCAGTGGGCGGTGTCGGGCGGCGCCCCGCTCTCCCGCGAGATCGCGGAGTTCTTTCACGCGGCGGGTGTCCTCGTGCTCGAGGGCTACGGACTCACCGAGACGTGTCCCGTGCTCACGTTCAACCGTCCCGGCTCGTTCAAGTTCGGGTCGGTCGGTCAGGCGTTGCCCGGCGTCGAGCTCGCCATCGCGGACGACGGGGAGATCCTCGCGCGCGGTCCGAACGTCGCCACCAGCGGCTATCACAAGCAGCCCGACACGACGGCGCAGGCGTTCGACAAGGACGGCTGGTTCCACACGGGCGACATCGGCCACGTGGACGCCGACGGCTTTCTGTTCATCACCGACCGCAAGAAGGATTTGCTCGTCACGGCCGGCGGGATGAACATCGCGCCGCAGAACACCCGTTCGTGAGCCAGGTGATGGTCTACGGCGATCGGCGGCCGTACCCGGTGGCGGTCATCACCGTCAACCCGGAGGAGCTCCAGAAGTTCGCGCGCGATCAGGGCATCATGGCGACCGATCCCGCCGTCCTGGTGAAGCATCCAAAAATCGTCGAGCGCGTCGAGCGGATCGTCGAGACGAAAAATCGCGAGCTCCAGTCGTACGCGAAGATCAAGAAGTTCGCGATCTTGCCGGGGGACTTCACGCAGGAGGGCGGCGAGCTGACGCCGACGTTGAAGGTGAAGCGAAAGGTGGTGGCGGAGAAATATCGCGACGTGCTGGAGAGTCTCTACCGGTGACCCGGTGAAGCCGCTCGCCGGCAAGACGGCCATCGTGACCGGGGCCAGCCGCGGACTTGGCCGTGCCATCGCGCTCGCGCTGGGCGAAGCCGGCGCGAACCTGAGCCTGGCCGCCCGATCGAAGCCCGACCTGGAGGAGACGGCGCGGCTGGCCGCGGTCTCCGGCGTCCGGACACTGATCCTTCCGACCGACGTGTCTCGCTATGCCCAGTTCGAGACCCTCGTCGAGCGTACGATCGAGAGCCTCGGGCGGCTCGACGTGCTCGTGAACAACGCCGGCATCGCGAAGGTGCTGCCCTTCGCCGAGGCGACGCCGTCGGACTGGCGCGAGGTGCTCGACGTGAACCTCGGCGGCATCATGAACGGTTGCCGTGCAGCCGCGCCACACCTGATCGCGCAGCGGGCGGGCAAGATCGTGAACGTCGCGTCGGTGCTCGCTACGGTGGCGCTGCCGGGGTACGCGCTCTATTCGGCGGCGAAGGGCGGCGTGATCGCGTTGACGCGTTCGCTCGGTGTCGAATGGGCCCGACACAACATCCAGGTGAACGCGATGGCGCCGGGGTGGTTCGTGACCGACATGAACGCAGCGGCGTTCGGGGACGACCGCATCCGCGATCGGTTGCTGCGCGACGTCCCGGCGCGGCGCACGGGCCGGCTCGACGAGATCGGACCGCTCGCCGTGTATCTCGCGTCGTCGGCGTCCGACTTCATGACCGGCCAGACGATTTTCCTCGACGGGGGGTTGTCCGTCGCCTGACGCGCCATGCCCGGCGATCGCCGCCTTTGCGGTTGTCGCCGTCTCGCGTAGAGTGACGCCATGGACGCTGCGGTCCTTCTCGGACCACGGGATCTGCGGATCGAGTCGCGACCATCTCCGGACGCGCACAGCGGCGCAGCGCTCGTCGAAGTCGCGCTCGCCGGCCTCTGCTCATTGGCCGGATCCTCGCCGTTGGCGGTGAGGGCGGCGGCGTCCGCCCGGGGACCCGCGTCGTGATCGAGCCGAACTATTCGTGCGGCGCGTGCCCGTTGTGCCGCGAAGGGAACTGGAACCTGTGCGCCGAGCGCGTCGCGGTGGGCATCGACATCGACGGCTGTTTCGCCGAGGTCGTCCGCGTTCCGCTCCGTTGCTGCTGGCCCGTGCCGGACGGCGTCAGCGACGAGGCCGCCGTCATCACGGAGCCGCTCGCCGTCGTCGTGCGCGCCGTGCAGCGTGCCGTGCCCCGGCCCGGCGAGTCGGCGGCGGTCGTCGGAGGCGGCGCGCTCGGCCTCCTGGCGCTTCAGGTCCTCCGCGCCCGCGGCGCGCGGGTGCTCGTCGTCGGCCGGACCTCGCGGCGCTTCGCGCTCGCCGATGCCCTGGGCGCCGAGCGCACGCATCGCGTGAGTGATGGTCCACTCGGAGCCGTCGCCCGGGAATTCTCGCGGCGCGAAGGCGTCGACCTCGTGATAGAGACGGCGGGGACGGCGGAAGCCGTCGAGCACGCGATCGATCTGGTCCGACCGGGTGGCCGCGTCGTGCTCACCGGACTGCCGCACGAACCCACCACGCTGTCGTTCTTTTCGATCGTCCGTCGTGAGATCACGATCCTCGGATCGATGATCTACCAGCGCGAGTTCGGGGACGCGCTGGAGCTGCTCCGGTGCGGGGCCGTCAAGACTGACCGGCTCGTGAGCCCGCGCTTTCGGCTGGAGCATCTCGCCGAGGCGCTCCTCGCGCACCGGGACGCCACCGCGGTGAAGATCGTCGTCGCGCCCCGGCCGTAGCGCGAGGGCTACGTGCGCCGGGCGCGGCCGATTGCGCCCTCGTGTGCCCGGGCGTAGACGCTCAGCTGCATCCGGCTCCTGACCGCGAGCTTCTCGTAGATGTTGTGCAGGTGCATCTTCACCGTGCCTTCGCTGATGCGAAGCTGCTCCGCGATCTCGCGGTTGCGAAGGCCGTCCGTCACGGCGCGCACGATCTCGAGCTCACGCTGCGTCAATCGTTCGCGCAGGTCCCGCGTGGCGCCTTCGCGCCGGGCCGCCTTTTCGAGCGCCAGCGCGGCTGTGCGGGTTTCGAGCCAGTAGCCTCCCGCGGCGACCTTGTGGATGCACTTGACGAGCAGATTCGGCGCGGTTTCCTTCAGGACGACACCCCGCACCCCGAGCCGCGCGGCCTCGATCATGTCGTCTTCGCTCACCTCGGCCGTCAGGAGCACGATCTTTGTCTTGAGATCGAACGCCTGGAGCTCGGCCAGGATCTTCATTCCGTTGACGTCGGGCATGCGGAGATCCAGCACGAGGACGTCCGGGCTGTGCGTGCGCACCGCGGGAACCACGTCGGCGCCGCGCTCGCACCAGGCGAGCACGTTCAGCTCGGGATCGAGCGAGAACAGCGTCTCGAGCCCGCTCAACAAGATCGGGTGGTCGTCGGCGACCACGAGCGTGGTCGGCATATCAGGCCCCCCGTCCGGCGAAGGGCAGAATGAGATGGACGCGCGCGCCCGCGTCCGATGAATGGATCGAGACGGCACCGCCGAGCGCGGCGGTGCGATCGAGCAAACTCCGCGGGCCGACGCCCGCCGCGACGAGCGCCGCGTGCGGCCGGTCGCCCTCCCACGGAAAACCGCGCCCGTCATCGGTCACCAGCACATGGACGGTGTCGTCTTCGCGAAAGACGTCGACACCGATCGTGCTCGCGTTCCCGTGCCGGAGTGCGTTCGTCGCCGCCTCGTGGACGATGTGGTAGAGATGATCGCCGAGCGGCGGCGACATCGCGAATTCGACGTCGTCGCCCATTTTCAAGTTCACCTGCGCGCGCCACTGGGCCTGGAGTCTTTCGACGAGACCTCCCAGACGGGCCTTCAAGCCAGGCTCCCGGTGGAGCATGCCGTGGCCGCGCGTGGTGAGGCCCGCGAGGGACGCACGGAGGCGGCGGTGCTCCTCGGTCACCATGCGCTCGACGTCACCCAGGCGCGTGGCGACGTGATGCGGCCCGTCGGCCAGCATCCCGACCGCCGTCCGGAGCTGGAGCGCCGTTCCGGTGAGGAATTGCAGCACGCCGTCGTGCAGGTCGCGCGCGAGCCGGACGCGTTCCGCGGCCACGGCGGATTCCCGCAGTCGCTCCTGGAAGTACTGCTGGTCCAGCCGGTCCGCGAGTTCGTCCGCGGCGATCAGCGCGAGGCCGAGAGTCTCGCGTGTCGGCTCGCCCGTGTCGAGAAAGAACAGCCGGCCCCGGACGTGCTCGGCTCTCACGCTGACGGAGAGCACCTTGCGGATGGCGAAGCGGCGGCAGAATTCGAGCGTGATGGCCGGGCGTTGTTGAACCTC
>QHRT01000219.1:0-9114 GCA_003220195.1 Candidatus Rokuibacteriota bacterium
GCACCCGGTATCTCAACGCCCGCAACACCCTGACGACGCTCCTCGGGCTCGACGTGCTGCCGATCGTGAACGAAAATGACACCGTCGCGGTCGAGGAGATCAAGGTCGGCGACAACGACAACCTGAGCGCGCTCGTGGCGGCGCTGATCGACGCCGATCTGCTCGTGCTGCTCACCGACGTCGACGGGCTCTTCACCGCCGACCCGGCGACGAGCCCCGACGCGCGGAAGCTCGACACGGTCGACGCCGTCACCGACGAGATCACGCGGCTCGTGTGGAACCGCCGCGGCGTCAGCGCCGTGGGCGGCATGGCGACGAAGCTGGAGGCCGCACAGAAGGCGGCGGCGGCGGGCGTGCCGATGGTGATCGCGAGCGGACGGGAGCGCGGCACGCTCGCCCGCGTGCTCGCCGGTGAGCCGACGGGGACCTATTTCGCGCCGCGCGCGGACCGGATGACGGCACGCCAGCGCTGGATCGCGTTCGCCGTGCCGCCGCAGGGCCGTCTCGTCGTCGATGCCGGGGCGGCGCGGGCGCTCGCGCGGGACGGCAAGAGTCTCCTGCCGTCGGGGCTCGTCGCGGTCGAGGGCGACTTCGCCGCCGGCGACGTGGTCTCGGTCCTCGCGGCGGACGGACGGGAGTTCGCGCGCGGCCTGGTGAGCTTCGACGCGGGCGAGCTCGGCAAGATTCGCGGGGCGCAGACGCGCGAGATCGCCGCTCGGCTCGGATACGAGGCCGTGGACGAGGTGATCCACCGCGACAATCTCGTGATTTTATAGACACTCCCGAGATAGAGGCGGGCGTCGGGTTCCCCGGCGACCGCCGAACGTCGGGGGTATCGGGGGCCATTCGAGGCCCCTGATGTAATCGGAGGGCGGCCAACATGGACGTCAAGACGCTCGTGGAAACGAAGGCGCGCGCGGCACGCGCGGCGGCGGCCGGGCTCGCGCTCTGCTCGACGAAGGTGAAGAACGACGCGCTCGCGTCCATGGCGCGCGGCCTCGAGGAGAAGACCGAAGCGCTGCGGGAAGCGAACCGCGTCGATCTCGAGCGGGCCCGCACCCGCGGGGTGACGCGTGCGTTCCTCGACCGCCTCACGTTGACCGACGCGCGCATCGAGGACATGGCGCAGGGGCTCCGCGAGGTGGCGGCGCTGCCGGATCCGGTGGGCGACGTCGTGGAGGCGTGGCGCCGCCCGAACCGCATCGAGATCGCGCGCGTCCGCGTCCCGCTCGGTGTCATCGGGTTCATCTACGAGTCCCGACCGAACGTCACCGCCGACGCCGCCGGACTCTGCATCAAGTCCGGCAACGCCGTGCTCCTGCGCGGCGGGAGCGAGGCGATCGAGTCGAACGGCATGATCGTCGCCGTGCTCGCGAAGGCGCTCGAGAAGGCCGGCGCGCCGCCCGGCGCGATCCAGTTCGTCGACACGACGGACCGCGAGGCGGTCGCCGCGATGCTGACGCTCGATCGACTCGTCGACCTGATCATTCCCCGCGGCGGCGAGGACTTCGTGCAGTGGGTCGCCGAGCGCTCGCGGGTGCCGGTCCTGAAGCACGACAAGGGGCTGGTGCACGTCTACGTCGACGCGGATGCGGATCTCACGATGGCGACGACGATCGTCGTGAACGCGAAGGCGCAGCGGCCGAGCGTCTGCAACGCGCTCGAGACGCTGCTCGTCCACGCCGACGTGGCGCCGCGGTGGCTGCCGCTCGTCGCGGGCCGTCTTGCCGAGGCCGGCGTCGAGATTCGTGGCTGTCCGCGAACCGTCGCGCTCGTGCCCGCGGCCCGCCCGGCGACGTCAGCCGACTGGGACACCGAGTACCTGGATCTCGTGCTCGCCATCCGCGTCGTCGACCATCTGGACGAGGCGATCGCGCACATCCGGCGTCACGGCTCGGGACTCGCGGAGGCGATCGTCACGGGCGACCTCCGCCACGCGCGGCGGTTCACGCGCGAGATCGACGCCGCCGCGGTGCTGGTGAACGCGTCCACGCGGCTGGTGGACGGCAATCAGTTCGGTATGGGCGCGGAGATGGGAATCTCGACCTCACGCGTCCACGCGCGCGGTCCGGTCGGCGTGCGAGAGCTCACGACGACGAAGTTCGTGGTCTACGGCGACGGCCAGATCCGGGAATAACTACTCGATGCGGCGCACGGGCGTCTTCGGGGGCTCGTTCAATCCCATCCACTACGGCCATCTGCTCCTCGCCGACGAAGTTCAGGAGCGGCTCGCCCTCGATCGCGTGCTCTTCGTTCCGGCCGCAGTGCCCCCCCACAAGCCGGGCCGCGATCTTGCGCCCGCGGCGGACCGCTACCGGATGGTGGAGCTGGCCGTCGGACGGCATCCCGGATTTGTCGTGTCGGACGTCGAGCTTGCCCGACGCGGTGTCTCGTACACCGTGGACACGCTCGCAGCACTCTCCGCCCCGAACGAGGAGCTCGTCCTGCTCCTCGGCTCCGAGATGTTTCTCGATCTGCTCTCGTGGCGCGAGCCGCGAACGATCGCGCGGCTGGCGCGTCTCGTCGTGATCCCGCGCGCCGGGAGCCCGTTCGATCCGGAGAGCGCCGCGGCGCAGAAGGTTCTCCGCGAGATCGGGCTCGATCGCTTCACGACGGTGGACGGGCCACCGTGGCCGCCGGACACAGCGCTGATCGTCCACGCGACGTCGCTGCCGATCTCGGCGTCGGAGCTCCGCGTGCGCGTCCGTGACGGCCGATCGCTCGCGTACCGATTGCCGGAGGCGGTCGCCGACTACATTCGCGCGCGAGGGCTCTATCGCGAGGAGAGGGCCCGGTGAACGCGACGTCCGCGGCCGCGAAAGTGCAGCACGCCGCCCGTGCGGCGCTCGACAAGAAGGCGGTCGATCTCGTCGTGCTCGACGTGCAGGCGGTGTCGAGCGTGGCCGACTACTTCCTGATCTGCAGCGGGCGCTCCACCACGCACGTCGACACGATCGCGGACGGCATTCGCGCCGAGCTCAAGGATGGGGGCCTGCGCCCGCTTCACGCCGAGGGCGTGGCGGCCAGCGGCTGGTTGCTGCTCGATTATGGCGACGTGCTGGTCCACGTCTTCCTGGACGAGACCCGCACGTACTACGCGCTCGAACGACTCTGGGGCGACGCGCCGACCGTGCGCGTGGAACGCGGCGAACGCGGAGGATCGGTTGCCGGCTCATGAGTCACATGATAGGGTATTGCCTTTGTTGCGGGGCATGAGCCCGACGACACCGCCGGCAGGAGGGACGGATGCGGAAAGACCGTCTGACGTACTTCAGGAAGCGACTGCTCGAGAAGGAACGTCAGCTCGTCGACGAGGTCGGACGCACGGCGCATTACGGCAAGGATCAGGACGACGATTCGATCAAGGATCTCGGCGACCAGGCGAACACGGCCTACACCCGCGAGTTCTTCTTCGAGCTGGGCAATGGCGATCGGCGCGTGCTGCGCGACGTCGTGTCGGCGCTCCAGAAGATCGACGAGGGATCGTTCGGCGCGTGCGAGCGCTGCGGAGAGCCCATCGCGGAGAAGCGCCTCGAAGCGTTGCCGTTCGCACGGTACTGCATCGATTGCCAGCGCGTCGTGGAGCAAGAGGAGCGGATGGCGGCCGGCTGATCGCCGGCCACTTCACCGGGAACTCCGGACCGGTCGCGATCGCCGCGATCCGACCTTCCTCATCGTGAATGCGCGCCGGTCCTCCGGTTCTCTCGCCTCGGTGCTGACGTCTCTCCGTACACTGGCTCCCCTGGGACGTGACGCGGCCCGCGGGCTCGCGCTCCTCCACGCCTTCTGGCTCCGCTCCCGTGGCGAGCCGTCGACCGGCAACGCTGCGACCGCGGATGACCTGATGCGTCGGGCGGTCGAGCTCGAACGTGCCGGACGGTCCGGCGAGGCGGCGAACCTCTATCGTGAAGTGCTGAAGAGCGAGCGTCATCACCCGGGCGCGCTCCGGGGACTGCGCGCCGTCGCCGTCACGATGGCGGACTGGCCTCGAGCGCTCGACGTCCAGCAGCGCCTGATCGCCGCGGTGCCGTCCGTGGAGCGCGACGCCGAGTCGCGCTGGCTCGCCGTCATCCACTACGAGCTTGGACGCGCGCAGCTGGCGGCAGGACGACTGTCCGCGGCGCTCACGGAGCTCCGACAGGCGCTCCGCGCCGACCCTCGCTTCGTGCCGGCGGCGCTCGCGCTCGGCGACACGCACGAAGCCGCCGGCGATCTGAAGGAGGCGGTACGCGTGTGGGAGCGCGCAGCCGAGACCGATCCATCCGTCTCCGTGCTGGCGCGGCTCGAGCGCGTCTACCGGAGCGAGGGACGGCCGAGTCGCATGATCGCGCTCTATCGAGCGGCCGCCGAGCAGGCGCCCGACGACCTCGCCGTCGCGACCGCGCTCGGACGCGTGTACTTCGAGCTCGAGATGCTGGACGAGGCGGCCGACCAGTTCGAGAAGATCGAGGTGCGCGCGCCGAATCTGCCGGTGGTGCACGCGTTCCTCGGCGCGGTGTTCGAGCGACGCGGCGACACGCGCGAGGCGTTCGACGAGTACCGTCAGGCTTTGCGGCTCGCCCAGTCGTTCACCTGGCCGCATCGCTGCCGTCACTGCGAGACGGTCGTGACGACGTGGGAGGATCGGTGTCCCGGTTGCCGTCGATGGCACGTGCTGGCGCCGGTCGCGGGACGATGATCACGCCGACCGAGACTGACCGCGCGGTCGAGCGACCGTCGCGCACCTGGCTCGACGCCGCGCTCGACCTCGTGTTTCCCGCCATCTGTCCCGTGTGTGGGGTGGCGCTCGGCGCCGGACGGCGCGACCCGCTCTGCGGTGCATGCTGGACCGGGCTCGAGCGGATCACGCCGCCCTGGTGCGAACGGTGTGGTCTGCCGTTCCTCTCCTTTGCGCCCAGTCAGACTTCCACGATGAAGGCCGGCATGTGCCAGGGCTGCGCGACCGATCCACCGGCCTTCGCGTGGGCGCGCTCCGCCGCGTATTACGGGGACCGCGCACGCGACGCCGTGCACGCGCTGAAATTCCGGCGCAAGCGCGCGCTTGCGAAGCCGCTCGCTGACCTCGTGGGCGAGCAACTCGCGCGGTGGCTGCCTGACGACATCGACGCGCTGGTCCCCGTGCCGCTCTCGGCGATCCGCGAGCGCGAGCGGGGCTTCAATCAGTCCGCGCTGTTGGCGGAGCGCCTCGGCCATCGGCTCGACGTCCCGGTCCGGCCGCGCTGGCTCGTCCGGACGCGCGCGACCCAGCCGCAGACGGATCTGAGCGCCGTGGAGCGCCGCGCCAACGTGCGTCACGCGTTTCGTGCCTCGCCCGGGGGCGTTTCGTGCCTCGCCCGGGGTCGATGGGCGCCACGTCGTCGTCGTTGACGACGTCTTCACGACCGGAGCGACCGTGGAAGAGTGTGCACGCGCTCTCGCTGCGGCGGGCGCGCGCCGCGTCAGCGTCGTGACGGTCGCCCGCGTCGTGTGATCGAGGAGCGGCCCGGCGAAGCCGGTCCGAGGCGCGCCGCGGCTTTGGCCGGGGCGTGTCCGAGCGTTGGGGGGCCGGCACGGTCTCGGCACACAATCTCGCGGGGCCCCGAGGCGCGCCGCGGCTTTGGCCGGGGCGTGTCCGAGCGTTGGGGGGTATGGGGGCCATTTCGGGGCCCCCCATCCAGAAGGTATACTGAGCCACGATCTTCGGTAGTCCCCACGTAAGGAGCCTCCCATGACCATTCGAGTCGGGGTCAACGGATTCGGTCGTATCGGACGGGTGTTCTTCCGCACCGCGCTCGGCGCCGACGATCTCGAAGTGGTGGGCGTCAACGATCTCGCGGACGCGAAGACTCTGGCCCATCTCCTCAAGCACGATTCGGTCCACGGGACCTTGTCGGCCGAGGTCACGGCCAAGGGCGAGTCGATCTTCGTGAACGGCCGCGAGGTGCGCGTGTGCGCGCAGCGCGATCCCGCGTCGCTTCCGTGGAAGGAGCTCGGCGTCGACGTCGTCGTGGAATCGACGGGGCTCTTCCGCGACACCGCGAACGCGTCCAAGCACCTTCGCGCCGGCGCGAAGAAGGTCATCATCACGGCGCCCGCGAAGGATCCCGACGTCACGATCGTGCTCGGCGTCAACGAGGAGACCTACGACAAGGACAGGCACCGCATCATCTCGAACGCGTCCTGCACGACGAACTGTCTCGCGACCACGGTGAAGGTGCTCGACGACGCGTTCGGCGTGAAGCGCGGATTCGCGTCGACGGTCCATTCGTATACCAACGACCAGCCCGTCCACGATTTTCCGCACAAGGATCTGCGCCGGGCGCGCGCGGCCGCCGTCAGCATGATTCCCACGACCACGGGCGCAGCCACCGCCGTCGGGCTGGTGCTGCCGAAGCTCAAGGGCAAGCTCGACGGGATCGCGATCCGCGTGCCGACGGCGAACGTCTCGGTGGTGGATCTCGTCGCCGAGCTGGAGAAGACCGCCTCGGTCGACCAGATCAACACCGCGTTCCGCGAAGCGGCGGCCGGCCGGCTGCGCGGCATCCTGGACGCGACCGACGAAGAGCTCGTCTCGGTCGATTTCAACGGGAACGCCCACTCGTCGATCGTCGACCTGCCGTCCACGGCGATGGTCGAGGGCAACATGGTGAAGGTGCTCGCCTGGTACGACAACGAGTGGGGGTACTCCTGCCGCGTGCGGGACCTGATCCGGTTCATCGCCAAGACGCTCTAACTTGACGAAGCTCTCGATCGAGCGGCTCAGCCTCGGCGGCAAGCGCGTCTTCCTCCGCGCGGACCTCAATGTCCCGCTCGAGCATGGCGCGGTGTCGGACGACACGCGGCTGACCGCGGTGCTGCCGACCATCCAGCTGGCGCTCGGCGCGGGCGCGTCGGTGGTGCTCGCTTCGCACCTGGGACGGCCGAACGGCACGCCGAGTCCGCAGTACTCGCTCAAACCGGTTGCCGATCGGCTCGAGTCGCTGCTCGGACGTCCTGTTCCACTCGCGCCGGACTGCGTCGGTCCGGAGGTCGAGAAAGCGGCGCGTCAGCTCAAGCCGGGCGAGGTCCTGCTACTCGAGAACTTGCGGTTCCATCCCGAGGAAGAGGCCAACGACGACGGCTTCGCGCAGGCGCTCGGCTCGCTGGCCGACGTCTACGTCGACGACGCCTTCGCGGCGGCGCATCGCGCGCACGCTTCGATCGCCGCCATCACCCGTCATCTCCAGCCGGCCGCGGCGGGATTGCTGATGCAGCGCGAGCTCGACGCGCTGGGACGCGTGCTCACCGCGCCGGCGCGTCCGCTGATCGCGATCCTCGGCGGCGCGAAGGTGTCCGACAAGGTGAAGCTCGTCGACCATCTGCTCGAGCGCGTCGAAGGGCTCGTGATCGGCGGTGGCATGGCGTTCACGTTTCTCATGTCACTCGGCCACGACGTGGGCCGCTCGCTCCTCGAGAAGGACCACCTCGACACCGCGCGCCGGGCCGTGGAGACCGCGCGGCGCCGCGGCGTCCAGATCGTGCTGCCGGTCGACACGGTCGTCGCCGACGGCCCCGACGCGCCGTCGGGACGAGCGGTCAGCGTGCGAGAGATTCCGCGGACACAGATGGGACTGGACATCGGGCCGCGGACACGCGAGCGCTTCGCAGAGGCGATCCGCGGCGCCGGCACGATCGTGTGGAACGGGCCGATGGGCGTCTTCGAGCGACCGCCGTTCGCCGACGGCACCATGGCGGTTGCGCGGGCGGTCGCCGATGCGCGCGCGTTCTCGGTGGTTGGCGGCGGCGATACGGTGGCCGCGGTCAACGCCGCGCGCGTCGCCGAGCGGATCGGCTACATCTCGACCGCCGGCGGCGCGTTCCTCGAATTTCTCGAGGGGCGCGCGCTGCCGGGTGTCGAAGCGTTGACGGACGCTGACTGATGCAGACCGCGCTCGTGATCGGCAACTGGAAGATGAACGGCACGCTGGCCGAGGCGCGGCCGCTCGCGACGGCGATCCGCGACGGCCTCAAGCGTCCGCGCGGCGTCGAGGTCGTGCTGTGTCCGCCATTCACCGCGCTCGCGGCGGTGAGCGAGATCGTGAAGGACAGCGCGATCCGGCTCGGCGCGCAGAACTGTCACTTCGAGGCCTCGGGCGCGCACACGGGCGAGGTCTCGCCGCCGATGCTCGCCGAGCTCGGCTGCCGCTACGTGCTGCTCGGACACTCCGAGCGCCGGCGGGAGTGCGGCGAGACCGACGAGCTGATCAACCACAAGGTGAAGGCGGCGGTCGCGCACGGCCTGACGTTCGTCTTGTGCGTCGGCGAGACGGGCGAAGAGCGGCGGCAGGGATTGACGTTCCCGACCATCGAAGGTCAGCTCCGGGCCGGGCTCGCCGGCGTTCCCGTCGAGTCGATCGTGAAAGGCGTCATCGCGTACGAGCCCGTGTGGGCGATCGGCACCGGGGTCAACGCGACGTCCGCGCAAGCCGCGGAGGTGCACGGGTACATCCGTGGACTGCTCTCCGAGCTGACGTCCAAGGAAACGGCGCACGCCATCCCGATTCTGTACGGCGGCAGCGTGAAGGCCGACAACGTGGAGGAGCTCGTCGCGGCGCCCGAGATCGATGGCGCGCTGGTGGGGGGCGCCAGTCTCAATGCCGCCGGCTTCATCGCGCTCGCGAAGAAAGCCGGACGCGCCGGCGCAACGTCGAGAGGGGACTAGATGTACTACGTGCTCATCGCGATTCACGTGCTCATGTGCTTCGGCATCATCGGCATCGTGCTCCTGCAGGCGGGCAAGGGCGCGGACATCGGCTCCGCGTTCGGGGGCGCCGGCAGCCAGGCCGTCTTCGGCTCCATGGGCACGCCGACCGTGCTGGGGAAGATCACCACCGGGATCGCAATCGTGTTCGCGATCACGTCGTTCAGCCTGGCCTTGCTGGGCGGCGAGCGGGGCTCGGTCATTCGCGAGCCCGTTGCGGGGAGTGCGCCGGCCCCGCCGGCCTCGTCTTCGGTGCCGGCGCCGCAGTCTCCGCCGTCCTCGGCGCCCGCGGCGCCGTCTCCGGCGCCTGCACCGTCCGTGCCCGCCGAAAAATCAAAATAAGTTGAGGCGACGCCCTCCGGCTCCGTCGTGCGGCGTCGCGCTGGTGCTGCTCT
>QHRT01000219.1:9154-13488 GCA_003220195.1 Candidatus Rokuibacteriota bacterium
GCCGCGGGCAGCCGCGAAGCCGGCCTACGGCGACACGTTCGTCGATTCACTCCTCGGGGACATCTCGGGCCTGGTCCCCAACATCTTGAGCGCTGCGCCGTCCTTCGAGATCGCCGGACAGCTCTACAACGGGCTCGTCACGCGCGACCGTGACCTGAATCTCATCGGCGACCTCGCCGAGTCCTGGACGTTCAGCCAGGACTGCCTCGATCTGACGTTCAAGCTCCGCCGGAACGCGCGCTGGCACGACAACCGGCCGTTCACGGCCGACGACGTGCTCTTCACGTACGAGACGATGATCAATCCGAAGACGCCGACCTCGTACCGGGAGGACTTCGTCGCGGTTGAGCGCGTCGACGTCGTCGACCCCCTGACGGTGTACGTCCGGTACAAGAAGCCCTACGCGAAGGCGCTCCAGACCTGGGAGATCTGGATCCTGCCCCGCCACGTGCTGGAGCCGTACGTGACCGCCGGCAAGCTGCGCGAAGCGCCGCAGAACTGGACGCACCCGGTCGGCACCGGGCCCTACCGCTTCGCCGAGCGACGCGTCGGCGAGAAGGTGGTGCTGCTAGACAAGGAGGAATATTTCGCGGGCCGCCCGTACATCTCGCGACGGGTGTACCGCATCATCCCGAGCCAGGCCACGATCTTTCTGGAGCTGAAGGCGCGCGGCATCGACGGCGCGAGCCTGACGGCGCTCCAGTACAAACGGCAGAGCGATTACCCGGCGTTCCGGAAGGCCTATCACAAGTATCGCTACGCGGCGAGCGTCTACACCTACCTCGGGTTCAACAACAAGGATCCGAAATTCACGGATCGCCGCGTGCGCCAGGCGATCGCGCACGCCATCAACAAGCGCGAGCTGATCGAGGGCGTGCGTCTCGGTCTCGGCAGCGAGGCGACCGGCCCGTACAAGCCCGGCACGTGGGCTTACACCGCCGACGTGAAGACGTATCCGTACGATCTGAAGCAAGCCCAGCAGCTCCTGGCCGAAGCCGGATGGACGGAGAAGAACGCCGACGGGCTCCTGGTGAAGGACGGCCGCCCGTTCACGTTCGAGCTCATGACCAATCAGGGCAACGACGAGCGCAAGAAGGTCGCGGAGATCGTCCAGGCGTCGCTGAAGGAGATCGGGATCGGCGTCGAGATCCGGATCCTCGAGTGGGCGACGCTCTTGAAGGAGTACGTGAAGAAACGGCGGTTCGAAGCGATCGTCCTCGGATGGGGGATCGGGCAGGACCCCGACCAGTACGAGATCTGGCACTCGTCGAAGATGGGCCCCGACGACCTGAACCACATCTCGTACGCGAATCCCGAGGTGGATGCCCTCCTCGAGAAGGGCCGCTCGTCGTGCCAGCAGGCCGAGCGCGTGCCGTCCTATCACCGGCTCCAGCAGATTCTCGCGGAAGACCAGCCGGTGGTGTTCCTCTTCTTCCGCGACGATCTCCCCGCGATCTCGTCGCGCGTGTACGGGATCGCCCCGGGCCCGAACGGCATCCGGTACAACTTGCCGCAGTGGTACGTGCCGGCGCCGTTGCAGCGGTACACCGCCGGCTGATGCCAGTCGGCCCGTCCCGCCGTCCCCGCGGCGTCGCCACTGCCGCCGTCCGCGCATGACCCTCTACGCGATCAGACGGCTCCTGGTCGCCATTCCGCTCCTGATCGGCATCACGTTCATCTCGTTCATCGTCATCCACCTGGCTCCGGGCGGCCCGGTGGATCAGATCGGCGGAGACCTGGGCCCCCGCTCCACCGCGCAGATGCAAAAGCTCATGAGAGAGCAGTGGGGACTCGACAAGCCGTTGCACGTCCAGTACGGGCTCTGGCTCTCCCGCATCGTGCGCCTCGACTTCGGCCGGTCGTTCGCGCCCGATGGCCGGCCCGTGCTCCACAAGATCGCCGAGCGCCTGCCGGTGACGCTCCTGCTCAACATCATCGAGCTCCTGATCATCGTGGCCGTCGCGATCCCGATCGGCGTCGCGAGCGCGACCCGGCAGTATTCCCTCTTCGACAAGTTCACCACCATGTTCGTCTTCGTCGGCTTCGCGACGCCGGACTTCTGGTTCGCGCTCCTGTTGATGATGCTGTTCGGCGTGCAGCTGGGCTGGCTGCCGATCTCCGGCCTCCGCTCGCCCAACTGGGAGTACCTTTCGTTCTGGCGGCAGCAGTGGGACTTCCTCGGCCACCTGGTGCTCCCGATCGCCGTGGCGACCTTCGGCGGGCTCGCCGGCCTCTCGCGGTACATGCGGCAGGCCATGCTCGAAGTCGTCCGCCAGGACTACATCCAGTCCGCGCGCGCGAAGGGCCTGGCCGAGGCCGTCGTCATCCGGTTCTGGCGCTGTCGCTGCCCGGACTGATCGGCGGCAGCGTGATCGTCGAGTGGACGTTCGGCATCCCCGGCATGGGGCAGCTCATGGTGCAGGCGGTCTTCCAGCGCGACTATCCGCTCGTGATGGGCAACCTGGTCATCGTCGCGACGCTGACGCTGGTCGCCAACCTCATCGCCGACGTGTCGTACGGAGTGATCGACCCGCGGATCCGGCTCGCCGGGCGCCGGGCGCGGTGACCACCGGGGCGTCCCAATGAGCGGGTTCTGGCGGGCGTTCCGGAAGAACCGGCTCGCGCTGATCGGCGGAGTCGTCGTCCTCGTCCTCATCGTGGTCGCCGTGCTGGCGCCGATGCTCTCTCCGTGGAATCCGTACCGTCCCGACGTGAAGAAGATCCTGTCGACGCCGTCGTCGCATCATCCGCTCGGCACCGATCAGCTCGGCCGCGACGTGCTCTCACGCATGCTTCACGGCGCGCGTGTGTCGCTCGCGGTCGGATTCGTGTCCGTCGGGATCGCGGCGCTGATCGGTGTCGTGCTCGGCGCCGCGGCGGGGTACCGCGGCGGCAGCGTGGACGCGACGGTCATGCGGCTCGTCGACCTGATGCTCGTCTTTCCGAGCTTTTTCCTGCTCCTCGCCGTCCTCGCGTTTCTCAGACCGACGATCTGGACGATCATGGCGGTGATCGGCGCCACGAGCTGGATGCGCGTCGCGCGGCTCCTCCGCGCGGAGTTCCTCTCGCTGAAGGAACGCGAGTTCGTGCTGTGGTCGCACGCGATCGGCGCCAGCGGCTTCCGCATCGTGTGGCGGCACATCCTCCCGAACGCGATGGCGCCGGTGCTCGTCGCGATGACGCTCGGCATTCCGGCCGCGATCCTCACGGAGTCGGGGCTCTCGTTCCTCGGGCTCGGCGTGCAGCCCCCGTACGCGTCCTGGGGCAACATCCTGAACGAGGGCAAGGACGCGATCGAGGTCGGGTGGTGGCTGTCGTTCTATCCCGGCCTCGCGATCCTGGTCACGGTGCTCTCGTACAACCTGCTGGGCGAGGGAATTCGCGACGCGCTCGACCCGCGGCTCAGGCAGGCGGTGGGGCGAGGGCGCTGAGCTCCGTCGCGATTGTCGCCTCTCTGCGCTGACGGTATACTTCGTCTTCGTTCGCGAGCCGAAGTGGCGGAACTGGCAGACGCGCACGTTTGAGGGGCGTGTGGGGCAACCCGTGGGGGTTCGAGTCCCCCCTTCGGCACCATCCTTCAGATTTCCGGCTAAATTCGATGCTGCGGATTTCGGCCGATCGTGAACACGTGGATCGCTCGAACGTGAACGCATAGATCGGCGCAACGTGAACAGCTGGATCGGGATCGTGAACACGTAGATCGGTGATCGTGAACAGGCGATGCTCCCGCGTTTGGGGAGCACCGTCTGAGCGGGGCGGCGCTGGGATGGTCCAGCGCGCCATCGAGGGCTCCCGTCGAGGAGAGGACCTCGCAGCCGCGCTCGCGCGCGAACGCGAGGAATTGACCTTCGGGAGCCTTGCCGAACGCTACATGGAACGCCACGCGCGCGCCCACAAGCGCTCGGCTGCGGAGGATGAGCGGATGCTCCGCGACGTTCCCCCACGGCAGGAAAAGATGCCAGATTCACGACCTGAGGCGGACAGGCGGAAGCTGGCTCGCGGCGTCCGGCTAGGCCTGCCGACCATCGCCACGTTCTGAACCACTCGCAAAATCAGACGACCGCCATTTATGCCCGCCTGGACCTCGAACCAGTGTGCGCAGCGCTCGAGGCGAACGCGCGGCTCATACTCGGCGCAGGAGCTCGAAACGTGGCACGAGCCCCTGCGCCGTCACGCGGGCGGATGCGGCTTAGAAGACCGTGATGTTCCCGCCCTGCAAACAGTTCCCGTTGAAGTACCCGTCGTAGATGCCACCGGTCAGCCTGATTCCAAACGCGTCCTCGCCCGGGAGGGGGCACACGGTCTTATCTGCGGCGAAGACCTCGAACGTCCCG
>QHRT01000220.1 GCA_003220195.1 Candidatus Rokuibacteriota bacterium
AGCCGCTCGCGAGCCGCGGGCTGTTCGAGCTGGCATTACGCAGGCGAATCTGCTTCGTACCGGGCGACGTGTTCTCAGCGAGTCAGCGGTACGCCACCTGTCTGCGCGTCAGCTGCGGGTCCAGCTGGAACGCGCGCATCGAGCGCGGGCTCGAAACCCTCGGCGAGATCGCGCGCGACGCGCTGGTTCGCGCTCGACGAGATCCGATGCCGGCGCGCCGGCGTCGCGGCGCGATTCGATCGCCGCGGCGGGGTCCGGTTGCGGCGTCGAAAAGATGAACGGCGACTGCGGGTGGCCTCTTCAGGTCAACAGCACGCCAATCCATTCGGCGTTAGCCTCTGACGCAAGCGTGATCGGTCCCAAGTATTTTGGGGAATCGGTCAATAGCTTTAACCGTCATTCCCCAAGGGGGAATCCCCGATGAAAACAGCACTGCTGCTCACCCCTCTGTTGATTGTCCTGGCCGTCCCCGCACTCGCCCAGCCCATCAAGGCCGGGCACGACATGGCCGAGCACGAAATCCTTCAGGTCGAACTAGCCTGGAACCGCGCGCTCGAACAAGGGGACGCAGCGGCGCTCGACCGGATCTGGGCCGAGGAGTTCCTCGATACCAGCTTCGACGGGACTGTCACCACTAAGGAAGAAGACCTGGCGTCGGTTGCCTCCGGCGACCTGGTCTATCAGTCGTCAAGGGTTCGAGATTTGATCATCCACGTGTATGGGAAGTTCGCGGTCGTCACGGGCCACTGGACCGCGGTCGGCCAATTCAAGGGCGTGGACGTGAGCGGGGAGTTCCGCTACACGGATGTCTACGTCAAGCGCGAGGGGCGGTGGCAGGCAGTGTCCTCCCAAATCACCCGCATCGGCGGATAGCGTCGTTCCGTGGGGCGCGTAGACGGCATAAAAGCTCTGGTTAACGTCCGGCACTCAGATAGTGCTGCGCCCTCCGTCAACCGCGAGCTTCGCGCCGTGAATGAAGCTGGCGCGATCCGTCGCCAGGAAGACGATGGCCTCGGCAATCTCGTCGGCCGTGGCGGGACGGCGCGCCGGCGCCTGGGCGGCCAGTTGCTCGAGCCCCTCTCCCATCGCGTCCGTGCCTTCCGTGCGCGTGGGTCCCGGGCTCACGGCATTGACGCGAACTCCGCTCGGCCCGTATTCGGCCGCCCACGCCTTCGTCAGCAGATTGATGGCGGCCTTGCTCGAGCCGTAGAGGCTCATGCCGGCTGCGCCGTAATCGGCGACCATCGTGGACACATTGACGATCGCGCCTTTGCCTCTCTTCGCCATCAACGGAGCGAGTGCCGCGACGAGGAAATACGGCGCCTTGACGTTCAGCGCATACACGCTGTCGAACACGTCTTCCGTCATTTCGTGCGTCGGCCCGAACGGGAAGACTCCCGCACTGTTGATCAGGATATCCACATGGCCGTGCCCGAGCTCGACGGCTCTCCGGGCCAGGTCACGCGCGCTCGACGCGTCTCGAAGGTCCGACGAGATGTAATCCGCCGTGCCGCCTGCGGCGCGGATTTCCACGATCGTGTTCTCGCCGCGCTTCGCATTGCGCCCGGCGACCATGACGTGGATGCCAAGCCGGGCGAGCTTGTTCGCGACCGCCCGGCCAATTCCGCTCGTGCCTCCCGTGATCAGTGCAGTGTCCATCGTTCTACCTCGGTGATTCGCTCGCCGCCGTTGCCTCGCAACATCCGGGCGCGGCCGCACTCGCTTTTTGAACGACGTCACGAGCCCATCTCTGCCAGCTCTCGGACATCCCTGGAATGGTCAACAGCCGCCGGGCCTCGCCGCGATCCCGGGTGTAGATGCGAAAGACATCCCGCACGGTGAGGCCATGATCGGGTCGTTCGACGAAGCGGATCTCGTCTCCGGCCCCCACATCACCCTGGACGACGATTCGCAGGTACGGCCCGGGTCGCAACGCCTCGGTGAAACGGCGCGGAAACACCGGGTCGTTCATCCGGACTCCGAGCCGCCAGCACGGTATTCGCGGCTCGGAAATTTCCAGCACGGCGGTCCCTACCGCCCAGCGCTCTCCGACGAGCGCATCGTTCACGTCGATCCCTTCGGTCGTGAGATTTTCGCCGAACTCGCCGTACGCCAGCGCTCGGCCGATCCGCGCTTCCCACCAGCGGTAGTCTTCGACTGCGTAGGCGTAGACCGCCTTATCGGGTCCGCCGTGTGCTTTGCGATCCGCCTGGTCGTCGCCGGCAAGGTTCACGCCTCGCGCGGCGATCCGACCGACGACGGGTGATTTCCAGATCGCACTCCTGGCAGGACGACCGTTGAACTCGAACTCGCGTGCCGTGCCGACGTTGACGGAGAGGACTTTCCCGACGGTAGTCGCCATCACTCCCGCTCCTTCCGATGTTCGGCCTTGGTGGTCCGGGCGCGCAGGTCACAGCGGCCGCTCTGCGATTTTGGATGAATGCCGTTCAAGGTGGGATTCGCGCGTCGAGCGGTCGAGTCGCATTCACCGGACGCCCCATCTTGCCTTCCGGCCCGTCGGAACGTAACTTCGGCGCGTGGTCAGGGACGTGGTCCGCGAGACGGAAGGGCTCGTCGCCGCACGCCGCCTGCGCGCGGCCCGGCTCGAGAAGACGTAGCGCCCATGTCGTTTCTCGCTTCGCGCACCCGCTCGGCGCCGGAAGGCGTCGGCAAGCCCGTGCGTCGCCGGGAAGATCCGCGCCTCGTCACCGGCGCCGGATGTTACACGGACGACGTCAACCTTCCCGGCCAAGCCTACGCGTCGATGGTCCGATCGCCGCACGCGCACGCGCGCATCGTGCGGATCGATCCGGCGGCAGCGCTGGCGACCGCGGGTGTGCTCGCGGTGCTGACGGGTGCGGATCTCGTGGCGGACGGGCTCAAGGCGTTCTCGCATCGGCCGGTGCCGACGAATCCCCACGAAGTGCCGCTCAAGAGTCCCGACGGCACGCCGTTCTTCGTCTCCGAGCCGCTGCCTCTTCCCGTCGATCGCGCCCGCTTCGTCGGCGAGCCCGTCGCGATGGTGGTCGCCGAGACGGCGCTCGCCGCGCGCGACGGCGCCGAGCGGGTCATGGTCGACTGGGAGCCGCTGCCTGCGATCGTCACGTCGACGGACGCCGCCGCGGCTGGCGCACCCGCCGTGTGGGATGCGTGCGCGTCGAACGTCGCCGTCGAGACCGCCGCCGGCGATCGGGCCGCGACCGACGCGGCGTTCGCGCGCGCCGCGCACGTCGTCACGCTCGATACGCGCATCAACCGCGTGACCGGCGTGCCGATGGAGCCGCGCGCCGCCGTCGGCGACTTCGACGCGTCGACGGGACGCTCCACGGTCTACGCGGGATCGGGCGGGTCGTGGCGGATTCGCGGCGACGTCGCGGTCGTTCTCGGCTTGCCGCCGGAATCCGTTCGCGTCATCGCGCGCGAGGTGGGCGGCAGCTATGGCACCCGCAATCCCTGCTATCCGGAGTACCCGCTGGTCGCGTGGGCGGCCAAGCGCCTCGGACGACCGGTGAAGTGGACGGGCGATCGTCGCGAGTCGCAGATGACCGACTGCCACGCCCGCGATCTCGTCGTCCACGCGGAGCTGGCGCTCGACGCCGACGGAACGTTCCTCGCGTACCGCGCACGCAACACGAGCAACGTCGGCGCGCACACCCTGTCCTTCATCCCGCTCGCGAAGGGGATCGGGATCTCGACGAGCGTGTATCACGTGCCCGTCGCGTCGCTGCGCGGCCGCGCCGTGCTGAGCCACACGACGCCGACGTCTCCCTATCGCGCCGCCGGTCGCCCGGAAATCATGTACGTCATCGAACGGCTCATCGATCTCGCCGCGCGCCGGCACGGCTTCGATCGCATCGCGCTCAGGCGGAAGAACCTCGTGCCGTCGAGTGCGATGCCGTATCGCAATCCGGTCGGTCTCGTCTACGACAGCGGCGACTACGCCGCCGCGCTCGATCGCCTGGTTGAATTGTCGGACTGGAAGGGTTTCGAGTCCCGGCGCGCCGATGCCCGCCGGCGCGGACGGTACCGTGGCATCGGCTTCGCGCACTACATCGAGCTGAACACCGGCGATCCGCGCGAGCGCGCCGAGATCACCGTGCGGCCGGAGGGCCGAATCGACGTGGTCCTCGGCACGCTGTCCGCCGGTCAGGGACACGAGACCAGCTTTCCTCAACTCATCGCGGAGTGGTTTGGCGTCGAGCTCGCGCAGGTGAAGCTCATCACCGGCGACACGGATCTGATGCCGGTCGGGGGCGGCACGGCGTCCGGCCGCTCGATGCGGCTCGGCGCCGTCGTGATGGCGAAAGCGTCGGATCAGATCGTCGAGAAGGGCCGGCGCATCGCGGCGTCGCTCCTCGAGGCCGCGGAGGCGGACATCGACTTCGCCCGGCGCAAGTTCACCGTCAAGGGCACCGACCGCTCCGTCGACCTGTTCGAGGCCGCCACAGTCGCCGTTCGTGACGGCGAACCGCTCGCTGGCGCGTGCACCGAGGTCATGCCGGTGCCGTCGTATCCCTACGGCTGCGCGGTGTGCGAAGTCGAAGTCGATCCCGACACTGGCGTCGTCGAAGTCGTGCGGCACACCACGGTGGACGACGTGGGACGCGCGGTGAATCCGCTCATCCTGCACGGCCAGGCGCACGGCGGCATCGCCGCCGGCATCGGCCAGGCGCTGTGGGAGCTCTGCGCCTACGACGAGTCGACCGGTCAGCTCGCTGCGGCGACGTTGATGGACTACGCGCTGCCGCGCGCGGACGCGCTGCCGTCGTTCGTGACCGAGCTCAGCGAAGTGCCGTCGACCTCGAACCCGCTCGGTCTGCGCGGTGGCGGCGAAGGCGGCACGACGCCGGCACTCGGGGCGGTCGTCAACGCCGTCGTCGACGCGCTCGCCGAATTCGGCGTCGAACACCTCGACATGCCCGTCACGCCGG
>QHRT01000221.1:0-1191 GCA_003220195.1 Candidatus Rokuibacteriota bacterium
TCGCGCCGCCCGTATTGATCGCCGTCAGGAACGCCGTCGCCGCGGCGTTCACCTGCACCGAGCGACCCGTGGGCAACACCGCGCTCACCAGGGCGGTCGGAATGGAGAACTGCCCGACCCACATTCCCCACGTCGCCGCGCCGGTCGAGTACTCGGCGAACGCCCAGAAGCTCCCATCGACAGGGTCGAGCGCAATGGCCGAGTAATCACCCCAACGATTCTCGCCGCTCGGGTCGAGCTTCTCGTAGCTCGCCACGCCGGCCTTCAGAAGCGCGCTCGCCTGGAGCGTGTTCGGCGGATCGCTGGCGAGCCGCGCCGTGTAGTACGCGGACGGGAATTCGCTCGCGCTCGACCGCGTGAAGGCCAGGCCCACGTTGTTCGCCGCGTCTACGGCGACCGCCGGGTACATGAAGAAGACGCCTTCCTGCCCGTACGTCTGGTCCTGGACGATCCGCGCCGTCGCGGGTCCACCGCTCACGTCGACCTGCACCCAGCGGATCGCCGCCACGGTGCCGCTCGGGAAGTCCCTCGCGATCGTCTGCGCCGCCCACAGCGAGCCGTTGCGGTACACGAGATTGGTCAGCCGATTGTTGCCACTGTCGAGCGGCGTGGCCCCGGCCGGCTGAACCGCGTTCGGCGGACTCGCGCACGCCCCGGGAGCCGGCGCGGTCCCCGTGGTCAGCGTCGGCGAAGACGTTCCGTTCACGACGCCGCGCACGATCATGTCGCACGAGCCGGCCGTTCGCGTTTTGCTCATGAGGAAGAACGTTCCCGGCGCTCCGAACGTCACCGCGGCCTGCGTCGTCGCCGAAGGGAATCCTGTCTGCGGATCGGTCAGCTTGAAGAAGTCGAATGGGGTGACGGATCCGCCGACCGTGAGCGTCGCTTTGTTCAGGATGCGGACTTTCACGTACTGGAAGGTTTCGTCGCTGAAGGTATACATGCTCACCGCGAGGACGACCAGGCTGGGATCGACCCCCAGCGTCGGGAAATCGACCCAGTTCGCCGTCGGCGTCGTACCGTCCAGCGTCCCGTCGAAGGCATAGAAGAACCAGTCATCCGGGCCCGTCGTTTGCGGGGTCGACGTCTTCGACACGGCGAGAAACATGTGCGACACGCAGTCCACGCCGGCCTTGCAGGAGGGGTTGGCGATTCGTCCGGCGGCCGACACGAAGAATCGGCCGGAGTCCG
>QHRT01000221.1:1252-10786 GCA_003220195.1 Candidatus Rokuibacteriota bacterium
TCGTGGTGATCAGGAAGCCCTGCTTGTCCCGGATCGTCAGCGCCCCGTTGGTGGACAGCAGGAGCCGCGTCGGGCCGGCGGCGATCGCAGCGTCCGGTGGAAAGCTGCCCGAGAAATCGACCCCGAGGAAATTCGTGGTCAGGCCCGGCGCTGCCGGCGCCGTACCGTCGTCGACGGGTCGTTCGGCGCGACGCGGCGCGAACGTCGAGCCGACAGGCGGATCTGACTTGAGCCAGAGGGGTTCCTCGGCTCGACGAACGGTCGGCGGCTCGATCACCTCGCCGGCGCGAGCCAGACCGGATGCGGCGTCGCGCGCCGTCGCCGGCGCGACGGGTGGCCCCGGCACGGCAATCTCCTGCGCCCACGCGGCCGACGAAACGATCGCCGCGGTGGCGAGACCGATGACCAGCAACCGGTGAAGCCGCATCAGTGCGTACGCACCGCCACGCTCGTCGCCCCTCTCGTCACGCCGCCCGGGTCCGTGAACCGGACGAAGATGCGATTGTGCGCGGGGTCGAACAGGACGGTCCCGATCCCTTTGATGAAGACTCCGAACGTCGGCGTCGCGTTGGCGGTGATCTGTGTGGCCACCGCGCTCGTGGGCGCACCAAGACATACTCCGGTCGTCGGGTTCGTCCGACAGAGCGAGATGCTCAGCGGCACCGCGGCGGCGCCGGTGTCGGCGGTCACCGTGATCGGGCCACTCGCTCCCACGTTGACGGTGGCCACGGCGAACACCCGGTGTTGCCCGCCGTCGCTCCCAGCGCCACGATGTCCGGGACCGGCGTCGGCGATGCCGACAAGAGCAGCGTGTTCACCCCGGTGATGACCGCCGGCGGCACGACGCCGTTGCCGGCGATGGTGAACGCTACGTCGGTCGGATCGAGCGCCGCCAACGGCGTGACGGCCACCACGAAGCTTTGTGCGACGCCCGCTGGAATGTCGACCGCGATGTTCGGGCTGCCGGTTGGCTGATTCGTTGCCGGGTCCGTCGTCCGACACGTGAGATTAGCCGCGATGGGTGTGGCGAGCCCGATACTCACGGCGCGAGCGGTCGCCCCGCCCGTATTGATCGCCGTCAGAAACGCCGTGGCCGGCGTGCTGACCTGCACCGAGCGGCTGCTGGGCAAGACCGCACTCACCAGCGCGGTCGGAAGGGAGAACTGCCCGACCCACATTCCCCATGTCGCTCCGCCGGTCGCGTATTCGGCGAACGCCCAGAAGCTTCCGTCGACGCGGTCGACCGCAATGGCCGAGTAATCCCCCCAACGATTGGTGCCGTTCGGGTCGAGCTTCTCGTAGGTCGACCCTCCGGCCTTCAGGAGCGCGCTCGCCTGGAGCGTGCTGGGCGGATCGCCGGCGAGCCGCGCCGTGTAGTACGCCGACGGGAATTCGCTCGCGCTCGACCGCGTGAAGGCCAGGCCGACGTTGTTCGCGGCGTCCACCGCGACGGCCGCGTACATGAAGGAGACGCCGTCCTGGCCGTACGTCTGGTCCTGGACGATCCGTGGAGTCGTGGATCCGCCGCTCACCTCGACCTGCACCCAGCGAATCGCCGCCACGGTACCGCTCGGGAAGCTCTTGGCGACCGTCTGAGCCGCCCACAGCGAGCCATTGCGGTACACGAGATTTCTGAGCCGGTTGTCACCGGTGTCGAGCGGCATCGCCTCGGGCGGCTGAGCGGCGTCCGGTGGGTCCCCGCACGTGCCGGGGGCTGCAGCGAGCCCCGTGGTCATGGTCGGCGCCGACGTCCCGTTCACGATGCCGCGCACGATCATGTTGCAGGACCCGAAGGTTCTCGAGCTGCTCATCAGGAAGAACGTTCCCGGCGCTCCAAACGTCACTGCGGCCGGCGTCGTGATCGACGTGAATCCCGTCTGCGGATCGGTCAGCTTGAAGAAGTCGAACGGGGTGACGGTCCCGCCGGCCGTGAGCGTCGCCTTGTTCAGGACACGAACTTTCACGTACTGGAACGATCCATCGCTGAAGCTGAACATCTCGGCCGCGATGACGACGAGGCTTGGATCCACGCCCAGCGTTGGGAAATCGATCCAGTTCGCCGTCGGCGTCGTGCCGTCCAGCGTCGCGTCGAAGCCATAGAAGAACCAGTCGTCCGAGCCAGTCGTCACCGGACTCGACGTCTTCGACACGGCGAGAAAGAGGTGCGACACGCAGTCGACGCCCGCCTTGCAGGAGGCATTGGTGATTCGTCCGGCGGCCGACACGAAGAATCGGCCGGAGTTGGGATCGTAAACGACGCGCGGGTCGAAGGCGCTCTCCGTTGGTTGCCGGAGGCCGGCGAAGAAGGTCCTCAGAGTCTCCGTCGTGATGAGGAAGCCTTGCTTGTCCCGGATCGTCAGCGCACCGTTGGTGACCAGTACCAGAACGGTCGGTCCGGCTGCGATCCCGGCGTCTGGCGGAAAGATTCCTGAGAAATCGATACCGAGGAAGTTCGTGGTGAGCGCCGGCGCTGCCGGCGCCAATCCGTCGTCGATGGGCCGTTCGGCGGGATGCGGCGCAAGCGTCGAGCCGACCGACGGGTCTAGCCTCAGCCAGACGCGTTCGGCAGAGCGACGAACGGGCGGCGGCTCGACGATCTCGCCGGTTCGAGCCAGACCGGATCTGACGTCGCGCCCCGCTCGCAGGCGCGACAGGTGGCCCCGGCACGGCAGCCTCCTGCGCCCACGCGGCCGACGAAAAGAACGTCGCGGTGGCGAGACCGATCATCAAGGACCGGCGGAGCCGGGCACGACCGCCGTGGCGGGGCCGGGTCATCGAGCGCGGGCCGGGACGTAGTCGCGAGTGACGGTGATCCCCTCCTGCCTGACCACGATCCGGAACCCCGCGTCGGGTTCCGGACCGGGCGGTCTGTCGTACGTCGCCCGCTGGCCCGAGTTCGCCTCCTCGATCACGAGTTGCCTGGCCGTCGTGCTGAGCGAGGCCTTCAGCTCGCGCGTGGGGTACGGTGGGGCTCCGGGGACCGATTCACGATCGCCCGACGATCGAGTGGCGTCGACCTTTTGCGCGAAGAGCTCGCGCCCGTCGGCGAAGACGCGGACGAGGACGTCACGGCCGCTCTGGTTCACGACGGAGAAAAACGTCACGACCGCTGTCTGCGACCCCCTGGCTGATGTGCACGCGACGAGAGCCGTGACGCCGAGGACGAGGCGGCAGCTCAGCGAGAGGGCGATCCCGGGCGTCTTGCCCCGAACCCTTCTCATCCCTGTCCCACCTCCGGTGTTATCGCCCGTCGCCACGCTCTCCAGTATCCGCTTGATGATCCTCCACACCGTGCTCGAGGGCTCTGCTGGTTCGACCCTCGCCGCGGCACGCTCAGAACAGATCGGCTGGATCGATGCCGCGCCCTTGCAGCAGCCCGCGCAGCTTGCGCAATCCCGCCGCCTCGATCTGCCGGACGCGCTCGCGTGTGAGACCGAGGCTCCGACCGATCGCCTCTAGCGTCTCGGGCGACTCGCCCTCCAGCCCGAAACGCCGCCGGAGCACGGCGCGCTCGTTCGGCGCGAGATCGTCCAGCACGCTCACGAGGTCGGCGCGGTCGCGGAAGAGCGACGTGAGCGCGGCCCTCGGATCGGTCGACGTGTCCGCGATCAGATCGCCGAGCCGGCCTTCGTCCTCGCCGACCGGAGTCTCGAGCGAGATCGGTTGCTGATGCGCGACTTCCTGCAGCTCCTCGACCTGATCGACGGTCGAACCGAGCGCTCCGGCGAGCTCTTCGGTGGTGGGCGGCCGACCGAGCTCTTGCGTGAGCCGCTGCTCTTGCCGACGGTAGCGCCCGAGCAAGAGCTCCACGTGCACGGGCAGGCGGATCGTGCGCGCCTGGTTCGCCAGCGCGCGGACGATCGCCTGACGGATCCACCAGGTGCCGTACGTCGAGAATCGCAGCTGGCGGTCGGGGTCGAACTTCTCCACCGCCCGGATCAGGCCGAGGTTGCCCTCCTCGATCAGATCGGGCAGCGGGAGCCCGCGGTTCAGGTAGCGACGCGCGATCTGGACGACCAGGCGCAGATTGGCTTCGATGAGCCTTTTCTTCGCTTCGGCGTCGCCGTCCTGGACTCGTCGCGCGAGGGCGTGCTCTTCCTCGCGCGTCAGGAGCGGGATCTGGCTGATCTCGCGGAGATAGACGGCGAGGTTGGCGCGGCTGGTGTCGCGCGTCTCCTCGCGGACGTCCTCGTCGACGGCGTGGACCAGCACGTCGATCGGTTCGTCCGGGATGACGGCGTCGTGATCCTCGTCACTCGTCATCGTTGGCTTCGCCGGCGTCGGGTCCGTGCGGCTCGGCCAGGCGCGGCGGCAGCGGGAGCAGGTAGAGCGGATTGTAGGCGCGGCCTTCGCGCCGGATCTCGAAGTGCAGATGTTCGCTCGTCGCGCGGCCGGTACGGCCGACCGTGGCGATGCGTTGACCGGTTGCCACCCAGTCGCCCAGCTCGACCAGGTTCTGGTCGTTGTGCGCGTACACGGTGACGAAGCCGTCGTCCACGAGACCCGAGGCAGCGGCCAGCACCGGCGCGCCGGGCGGCGCCACGATGTCGATGCCGCGATGCCAGCCGTTCCGGCGGCGGCCGAATGCGGAGCTGAGCGCCCCCTCGATCGGCCACGCGAACGCGGGCGCGTCGTCCACGAACTGCGGCACGGCAAGACTCAGGTTCGCTGGCGGCGTCGCGACGAGCGCCGCGCGCCGCACGGATCTCGGGGGTGCGGCGTGCGGCGCGCGTTCGATCGCCGGCCGCGCCGTCGAGCTCCGGACCACGGCTGCGCGAAGACGGGGCTCGGGAATCGTCAGCTGCGAGCCGAGCCTCAAGCGCGCGGATGCGGCGCGCAGACCGTTGGCGCTCATCAGCGAGTTGACGCTCACGCTGTACCGGCGCGCGATTCCGGAGAGGGTGTCACCGGATTGAATACGATGCACACGCTCCGGGGAGAGCGTCTGCGCCGGACCGGTCGCGGGAGCGATGACGAGCAGAGCCGCGGCCATCGCGAGCGCGGCGCCCGCGATCCTCATCGCGTCCCGCCCGTGTACCGGACGTCGAACGACGAGAGCCGCGCGCCGGGCGTCACCCATGTCACGTGCGCGCGCTCCACCTTCGCGAGACGCGGTCCCTCCCGGAGCTGACCGATCAGGTCTTCGATCACGGATCGCTCGCCCTCCGCATACACCTTGACTCGCCCATCCGCGAGATTCATGACGTACCCGGCGAGACCGAGGAAGGACGCCCGCCGCTCGACCCAGGCGCGATACCCGACGCCCTGCACGCGCCCTTCGACGACGATCTCGGCCGCCGCAAACGACGACGGACTCATGCTGTCCTGGACCCGTCTCTCCGCCGGCCTGCGATCGCCGGGCCGGCGGAGGACGGAGGTGGTCGGGGCGAGAGGATTTGAACCTCCGACTTCACGGTCCCGAACCGTGCGCGCTACCAGGCTGCGCTACGCCCCGATGCCGACCCGGCCATTGTAGCAGCAGCGTGCGCCCCCCGGGGCCTCAGAAACTCCGTCACGTGTCCCAGGCGTACCGCCCGACGAGCTTCACGAATTTGCACTCTCCGTGATCCGAGACCACCATCCGGCCATCGACCTTCTGGACGAGCGTCAGGACCTGATTCACCTCGTTGCCGAGGGGCACGACCATGCGACCGCTCTCCGCCAGTTGATCGTAGAGCGGCGCCGGCACGGCGGGGCCTCCGGCCGTGACCAGGATTCGATCGAACGGCGCCTCGTCCGGCCATCCGAGCGCGCCGTTGCCCACGCGGATCCAGACGTTCGTGTACCCGAGACTTTCGACGAGGCTGCGGGCACGCTGCGCCAGGCGCGGCAGGCGCTCGATCGAGCACACGCGGCGCGCGATCTCGGCCAGCACGGCGGTCTGGTACCCCGAGCCGGTCCCTACCTCAAGCACCTGCCGCTCGTCGACGGAGAGCAGCGAGGTCATGAGCGCGACGATGTACGGTTGCGAGATCGTCTGCTCCTCGCCGATCGGTAGGGGATGGTCGCCGTACGCGCGCTCGCGCAACGCTTCGTCCACGAACAGCTCGCGCGGCACGCGGCGCATGGCGTCGAGCACACGCTCGTCGGTGATGCCGCGACGCGCGAGCTGCTCCTCCACCATCCGCTCGCGCTCGCGCGTGAACGAATCACTCATCCCGAATGCGGGGCGCGTGCCGGAACTGCGCGTTCAGCGCCGGCTGCCAGTCGTTCATCTGCGCCATCGCGCGATGGTTCGTCAGGTCGAGGTGCAGCGGCGTCACGGCGACGTAGCCCTCGTGCACCGCGCCCATGTCGGTGCCCTCGAGCGCCTCCCATTCGGGCTCGCCGCCCCCGATCCAGTAATGCGTTCGCCCTCGCGGATCGGTCTGCTCGATGACCTTGCCCGAGTACACGCGATGGCCGAGCCGGGTCATGCGAATTCCCCGCGGGGGCACGGCCGGGACGTTGACGTTGAGCAGGGTCTTCCGCGGCAAGCCTTCCACCAGCACGCGCAGGGCCATGAGCCGCGCGACTTCGCCGGCCGCCGGGAAGTCGCCGCCTTCCATCAGCGAGATCGCGATCGACGGCACGCTGAGCAGCGTCCCTTCCATCGCCGCCGACACCGTCCCGGAGTACGTCACGTCGTCTCCGAGATTCGAGCCATGATTGATCCCGGATACAACGAGGACGGGGCGCTCGGGCAAGAAGCCGAGCACGGCGAGATTGACGCAGTCGGACGGCGTCCCGTTCACCGCATACCACCGCTCGCGCACCGGGACGGCGCGCAGCGGTCGGTGGAGGGTCAGCGCATGGCCGCAGGTCGACTGCTCGCGCTCGGGCGCGACGACGTACAGATCTCCCACGTCGGCCAGCGCATCGGCGAGCGCGGCGAGGCCCCGGGCATGGACACCATCGTCGTTGGTGAGCAGGAGAACGGCCATGACGGATCGGGGGCTACAGCGTCGCCGTAGCCCCCGCTCGATTCATTGGTCGGGGCGACTGGATTTGAACCAGCGACCCCTAGACCCCCAGTCTAGTGCGCTACCGGGCTGCGCCACGCCCCGACCTCGGGACATCAGTCTCTCAGAAAAGGCGGACACCATCAAGGCGCGAGCCGGGCTCGCAGCGTGGTCAGGCGCTCACGGATTCTCCTGAGCGCCTCCGCGAACGCGACCTCCCGGATGCCGAACTCGAGCTGCTCCGGGCCGCGGCGCGACTCGGCGAGAAGCCTCTTCTTCGCGCCTTCGAGCGTCAGGCGCTCGTCGTAGAGCAGCGTCTTGATCCGGCGCACCAGGTCGACGTCGCGCTGACGATAGACACGCTGCCCCGCCGGGTTCTTCTTCGGGCGCAGGAGCTTGAACTCCGACTCCCAGTAGCGGAGCACGTACGCCGGCACGCCGGTCGTCTCCTCCACCTCGCCGATCCGGTAGTAGAGCTTCTCGGCGGTCTCGGGCCCCACGGCGGTCTACTGGGTCGAGATCGTCGGCGCGCCGAGCGGGCTGTTGATCCGCTGCTTGAGCCCCTTCGACGGCTTGAACGTGAGCACCTTGCGCGCCGTGATCTCGATGCTGTCGCCGGTCTGCGGATTCCGGCCCCGGCGCGACGCCTTCCGGCGGATGCGGAAGTGCCCGAAGCCGACGATCTTCACGTCCTCACCCTTCTCGAAGCAGCGGAAGATGATGTCGAAGACCGACTCCACCACCGACGACGACTGTCGTTTCGAGAGCCCGTACCCTGCCACCGCGTTCACCAGATCATTCTTCGTCACGGTATCGCCTCACCTCCTGGTGGGTTGCCTGATCACTCCTGGCCACGCGCGATGAATGGCGCGTACCCGCGGTCCATCAGCTTGCGCAGCGTCTCTTGCGCCGTCGCGCGATCGGCGAACGGGCCGACGCGGACGCGGTACCAGGTGACCTCTGGCGCGGCGTCGAGCGCCTGAGCAGCCGGCGACGCGTCGCCCGGCGCGCGCTTGACCTGCACCTGGAAGCCCGCCCCCGCAAGGTCTTTCGACACGGTGACCGCGTCGTGCAGCGACAGCGTCGGCCTCACGCGAAGCCCGTCCTCCGTCGTGTCGATCGTGAGCCCTTTCGGGGCCAGCCGCGACGTCAGGTCGTCCTTCGCCCCGTCGACCACGATCTCGTACCGATCGTTCGCCACGCCCGCACGAATCGGTTTCGTACTCGTCGTGGTCGACTCGGCCACCGGGAACTGCCGGTCGCGAAGCGTTGCCGCGATGTGCTTCGCGGCCTCTGCATCGCGAAGTGCGGCGACCTGGATCCAGTAGTTGCCGCTGCGGCTCGATTCCGGGTCGCGCTCTCTCGCGAGGGACGCCCGTTGCGTCACCATCGAATCGCTTCGCTCGGACGCTCGCACAGTCCTGACGCTCTTTTCTTCTCGGGCCGCGTCAGCAGCCGTCGACGAACGGCTCTGGTTCGACGGCACCGTCGTCGTCACGGCCGTCGTGGAGATTGCCGGCGCCGTCGTCGCGGTCGCGGCCATCGCGCCGGGCGCCGTCGACGACGGGAGAGCGGCGGTTGTTCGCGACAGCGTGCGCACCGTGTTCATCACGGATGGCATGGCGAGCGCCGCGAGGCTGCCGAGCACGAGCAGGACGATCGTCACACGCACCCGCGTGCGCGAAAACCAGGAAGGTGACTCTGACGACTCCTCCACCGCCGCGTCCCGATCACGGATCATTTCGCAGATCGCTCGTATGATCGAGGCGACCGTGCCATGCGCGACATCTTAGCATAGCGCTTGCGATTTCAGGGCCTTGTGGGCTCGTCAGTCGGCCTCTTCGCCCTCAGCGACGAGCCCGCCGGGCCGGCCTCCTGGGCCCCGGCGCCCGTCGGAAGGCGAGCCTGATCGGCGAGCCCTCGAACCCGAACGAGCGGCGCAGCGAGTTCGTCAGGTATCGCTGGTGTGAGAAGTGAAGCTCGTCCGGAAGATTCGTCCGCACCGCGAACGTCGGCGGCGCGACGCCGACCTGCGACGCGGACTGGATCGCCAGCGGGACGCCCGCAACCGAGAGCGGCCGCCGTTCGATCGCCTCGCGAAGCACGCGCGTCGCCTCGTTCGGCGGCACGCGCCGGCGCGCTTCGCGCGCCACCCGATCGACCGCGGCGAACAGGTCTGCCAGTCCCTCGCCTCGCGTGGCCGACGTGAAGCAGATCGGCGCGTAGTCGACGAACGTCAGCCGCTCGTAGATGGCCGCGACCGCCTCTGCGCGCGTCGCGCGACCCGGCTCCACCAGGTCCCACTTGTTGACGACGATGACGATCGCGCGACCGGCTTCGCTCGCATAGCCGGCGATGTGCGCGTCCTGCGCGGCCACCCCCTCCGCGGCATCGAGGACGACGAGCGCGACGTGGGATCGTTCCAGGCCCTTCAGCGCCATGACGACAGCCAGCTTCTCGAGCGCCTCGGTCACCCGGCCCTTGCGACGGATCCCCGCGGTGTCCACCAGGACGTACGGCGTCCCGTCGTAGACGATCGGCGTGTCGACCGTGTCCCGCGTCGTGCCCGGTTCCTCGTGCACGAGCACCCGCT
>QHRT01000222.1:0-521 GCA_003220195.1 Candidatus Rokuibacteriota bacterium
ATGCTGACGGTCGTCCGATCGCCGGTCGGGCCGGGCTCGCGCTCGGTCGTCCGGATGGTGACCACGGCGCGCTGCACCCGTTCGAAGATGTCGCTCAGGCCGGGTTGCGCATCGGCCCGGCCCTCAATCGACTGGGCGCTGGCGACTGCTGTCAAGGCCAGCAAAAGCGCCATGCACACGACGACATTCGTTTGCGATGTCACCGCACATGCTCCTTCTGCGGCGGAAATCAGACTTCTCCGTCCAGTGGACGGCCGCCGGCACGAACCCGTTAGCGAGCGAGCAGACTACGGGCTATGCGAAGAGGAGCGAAGATCTGGGCGGGAGCTCGATGAGGGCTGGGACGGCGCTCGGAGGATCATTCGGATCCTGCACGACCAGCTCGCCGACGAACGGCAGCACCGGGCCGGCAGGGATGCTGACGGTGGCACATGGGCCCGCGCCGCAAGGCCCCTCGCAGGCCGTACCCATGGCCGCGCAATTCGCGGAGGCCCATGCCAGCGGGGCCCACACGATCAAGC
>QHRT01000222.1:535-5658 GCA_003220195.1 Candidatus Rokuibacteriota bacterium
CCCATCCCACCGAATATAACACGCGGGGCGGCATCAGGGATTCGCAGTCCTTGACTCTTTGAAGATTATTCCGCGCACCAGGTTCGCCGCTCACGGGGTGAGTGGCGATAGTGGACAGGCCGATTGACGGGCAATCAGCTACTTTGTCGGGCCGAACTACCGAGCTGGACCCTCAGCGGGTCCGCGTTCCTGATCGCTGCCGCAACAGACGCGACGAGTTGCCGAGGATACCGACGTCCGGCAACGACTGCGCCGCCGCCGCGAAGACAAGCGGCAAGAAGCCGAGAGCGGCGAGCGCCAGGCCGACGAGGTTGTACACCGCGGTGAAGACGATGGTGATTTGATGATCGTCACGACGATGGTCTCTTCGATGAGCGCGCGTCGGGGCGTATGGACCGCGCGCTCGATCAGGGCAGAGCGGTGTCCCGGAACGTTGCCTTCCCGTCCGTTCTCGGCGACGCTCGGAGCCCTATGACCGTTCGGCGTTCCCCGGGCCCCCGGCTCGGCCGTCCCATCGCGCGCCGGACAGCGACGGCCCGGCCGTCCGACGTCGTGGTGCTCGGTCGCGTGGCGTACTTCCGCGCCCTGACGCCCTCCGCGCTCGGCGCACTCGCGCGGCGCTGTCGTGCGCGGACGCTGGCGGCGGGTCAGACGCTGTTCGAAGAGGGCGCGGCCTGCACCGGACTCTTCATCGTCGCGGAGGGTCGGGTCGAGGTGCGGCAGGTCTCGGCGAGCGGACGGGAGCAGGTGTTCCATACTGAAGAGCAGGGCGCGACGCTCGGCGAAGGACCGCTGTTCGACGGCGGCGGATACATCGCCAGCGCGGTCGCGGCCGAGGCGACGAGGGTGCTGTTTCTGCCGAAAGCGGACCTCGTCGCGCTCTGTCGCCGGCATCCGGACGTCGCGCTCGCGATCATGGAGACGCTCGCTCGTCGCGTGCGCCGATTCGCGGGCATCGTCAGCGATCTGGTCTTCCGGCCGATCACCGAGCGACTCGCGGCGTATCTCGACTCTGCGGCGACCCATCGATCGAGCAGCACGGACGCGGAGGTGACGCTCTCGCTCACGCACGGCCAGCTCGCGGCGCGCCTCGGGACGGTGCGGGAGCTGATCGCGCGCGCGTTCGCGCAGCTCGAGCGGACGTCGATCATCAGCCGCGACGGCAAGCGCGTCGTCATCCGCGACCCGGTCCGGCTTCGCGCCCTTGCCGGCCGCGCAGGTCTCGACGGACGGCTCGCCAGCGGTGTGACATAAGTCATAGCGCGCGATCTCGTCGCCTCGCCATACTGGCGGCGTCGGCTCGTGGAAACGATCGCGCGTACGACGGTCGGTCGTTTCCCACGAAGTCTCAGTCGAACGCTACCGGAGGTCACCATGTCGAACCGGGCCGCGCTCATCTCCGTCATCCTCGCCGGCGCTGCGTTGGTCGCTCACGGCGTCTTCGCCCAGGGCCCTCCCACACCGCCCGCGTCGACGCAGCACGGCACGACGTCTCACGACGCGACGCCGCACGGGACCAGGTCGCACGACGCCACGCATGACGCGATCCACCGCCAGCACCTGGCCGCGATGACGGCGCCGGGAGAGTCGGGTCAGGCGGCCTTCGCCGCGATTGCCGAGGTCGTCCGCCTGCTCGACGCCGATCCCCGGACCGACTGGAGCAAGGTCGACGTCGAGCGATTGCGCCAGCACCTGATCGACATGAACGACGTGGTGCTCGGCTCCACGGTGAAGCAGGCGCCGGTTCCCGGAGGGCTCGCGATGGAGATCACCGGAGCCGGACGGACGGCGGAGGCCATTCGCGCCATGGTGATTCCGCACGCGGCCGAGCTCGATCGTCTCCCGGCGTATGCGGCGAAGGCGGAACCGCTGTCAGGCGGCGTGCGGCTGACCGTGACGGCGAAGAACGCGAACGATGCGACGGCCGTCGCGCGAATCCGCGGGCTCGGGTTCGCCGGGCTCCTCACCGAAGGCGCGCATCATGGGCCGCATCATCTCGCGATGGCCAGGGGCGAGAAGCCGGGTCATCATCACGGGCGCTGAACGCGCGCAGTCGATCGGCGCGACGAGCGAGACCCTCGGCTACCAGGACACCTGGTCGACGCCCGGCACCACCACGCGGTCGTAGCGCTCGCGCGACTCGCCGAGCGGCATCGTCGCGTCGAATCCGAGCTTCGAGGTGTGGCGATGGACGGGCGCCGACGGATCCAGCGGGGCGCCGACCATCGTGGGGAAAATCAGCGCATCCGTCTCCGGCTGCACGCGCGTGTAGAGCGCCCACAGCACCTGGTTGATGTCGCGCACGTTCACGTCCGGGTCGACCACGATGCAGTACTTCGCCTGCGGCGCCCCGGCGGTCGCGCCGAGCACGCTCAGGATCACGTTCCGCGCCTCGTGCGCGAGCCGTTTGCGGATCGACACGATCGCGAGGTAGTACGGCCCGATCGCATGCACGTCGACGACCTCGGGACACGCGTGCTGCGCGACGCGCTTGATCGACTCGCAGATCGCCGGCCAGCCCTGCACGTGATTGTCGGTGGTCGGCATGCCGGTCAGCGCCGTCTGGTACATCGCATCCGAGCGCATGGTCACGGCGGTGACCTCGAAGACGTGGCGGTTGCCGAGTAACCCGTACGTCCCGGCCACCTCGCCGAACGGCCCCTCCGGCTCGCGCGCCTTCGGCACGAACTCGCCCTCGATGACGATCTCCGCGTCGGCGGGAACCTCGGCGTCGACGGTCTTGCACCGCACCAGCTCGATCGGACGGCCGGCGAGCGCGCCGGCCACGTCGAGCTTCGGCTGCGCGTGCGGGATCTTCGCCTGCGACGCGAGATCGACGTACGGCCCGGCGCCGAGCACCACCGCGACGCCGAAGCGCTGGTTTCGCTCTTCCGCCTTGAGCGCGGCCCGGCCGACGCGACGTTCCGTCGGCATGTTCACGCCGAAGAGGCGCGGCCCTTTGAGCTGCATCCGCTGGAGCCCGACGGCGAGGATCCCGGTCTCGGGATCGCGTCCGATCATCACGCCGGCGGTCACGTACCGGCCGGCGTCGAGCTCCGAGTGCACGCACACCGGAAAGACCCCGCAATCCGCTTGATCGCCGATCAGCACGACCTCCTGGCACCGGCCCTCGGCCGCGCGCTGTGGCGGAATAGGCGCGCGTACGGCCGCGCCGTAGCGCTCGACGACCTGCTCCATCGGACATCCAAACGCGACCGGAAGACGCGCCATCGTTCCGTAGAGTCCGGCCGCGAGGCGCCAGCCCGGATGGCCAGCGACGTTCTCGAAGAGAAACGCGGGGCCGTCCGTGTCCGAGGACTTGCGGACGTGCGCCGCGCTCTCGAACTTGGGGCTCACCTCTTTCGTGACGTGGACGAGCTGTCCGGCCTTCTCGAGCGCCTGCAGATAGTCACGGAAATCGGACACGGCTACCTCCCGCGGCGTGCGCTGTGGCGCAGTCCTTATAGCACGGCTATCATCGCCCGGGACCACTGGGTCCCGGGACCACTGGGCCCCGGGGACCACTGGTCGCTGCGGGACGATAAAGGAGGCGGGCGATGACGAACGGATTCGAGCCGAAGCACGCGGCGGCGCTCCTGCGCAGCACGATCGCCATCCTGGCCGCGGAAGTGGGCGCGCTGCCCCGCGAGGTCCTGACCTGGCATCCCGCGCCGGGCGAGTGGTGCGTGAACGAAGTGCTCGGCCATCTGATCGAAGCCGACCGCCGCGGCTTCAGCGGGCGAATCTCCGGAATGCTGAACGTCCCCGACGTGCCCCTCGTCGGCTGGGATCAGGACGAGGTCGCTCGCGCCCGCCGCGATTGCGATCGCGAGACGACATCGTTGCTCGCCGAGCTCGAGACGCTGCGGCGCGATGGCGCCGCGCTCGCGGAGCGTCTGCAACCGGCGGACCTCGAGCGCGGAGGACAACATCCCAAGGTCGGGTTCCTGCGCGTGAGCGACATCCTGCAGGAGTGGGTGCACCACGATCGGAACCACGTGAAGCAGATCCTGGCCAACGTCCAGGCGTACGTCTGGCCGGCGATGCGGAACACGCAGAAATTCTCGGCGGGTTAGCCCCGCCCGCGCTCGGCGACAATCTGCGCTTGCACCTGCTCGCGGAGCTCGAGCGGCGCCGCGATCTGATCGAAGGCTTCGCGCGTGCCGCCCGTGCCGGTGATGACGACGGTGCCGTAGTCGAGCAGCCGACCGAGCACGGGCTGATCGACGACGATGCTCTCCACCTTGGCGACCAGGATCTCGATGGAACGCCGGCGGATCCAGCCGAGCTTGATCAGGACGCGCGCGTCGGTGACCGCGAACTCGGACGAGACGTACTTGAGATATTCGACGAGCGCGATGATCAAGGCAAAGAGCAGGATCGCGGCGACCGCCACCAGCGTGGCCGTCACCGCCGGGGCGAGGACGAGCAACGCGATCGCCGCGGCCAGAGCGATCGCGGCGATCGCCAGCCCGGGAAGCAGCGAGATCCAGTGAAGCCGCGTGCGATAGTGCACGCGCTCGCCGCTGGTGAGCGTGCGGCTGACGTAATCGCGGCCCGCGGCGGGACTGGCCGACGTGGCGCCGCGGCGCTCGGTCGGCCGTGGCACACCGCAGTACGGACACGTAGCCGCCTCGGTCGACACGTCCTTGCCGCACTCCCGGCATCGTTCGAGCGCCATCGCCGCTTCACAGCATAGCGCCGGCAGCGGCACGTCAAATCAGAGAATCGACCCCCGCGCGGGAGCCCCGGCGTCCCGATTCAGCGCCAGCATCACGTCCGCGACGACCCGCTCGCCCGCAGAGGCGCTCGCGGCGGACGCGAGAGCCCGCTGCGTCGCGATCGACACCCTCGCGGCCTTCACGGTCCCGCCGACGATGAGCACCGCCGGCGATTCGATCGCGGCGGCGCCCGCGATCTCGGCGATCGTCGCCAGCCGTCCCGGAATCACGCGCTCGTCAGGCATCGCGGCGCGCTCGACGATCACCACGGGCTCCCGTGGATCGCGGCCCTGAGCGATCAACATCGCCGTGATCGGCGCGAGCGTCCGCACGGTCATGTAGAAGACCAGCGTGCTGTCGCTCTCGGCCAGGAGTCGCCAGTCGAGCGCCGCCGCGGTCTCG
>QHRT01000223.1 GCA_003220195.1 Candidatus Rokuibacteriota bacterium
TGCTGTCGCCATGGGCACACGCTCGGCGTCCAGGAAATCTTCGCGGGCCGCGCAAGATCCCGAGTTTGTGCTCGTAACGTACGAGGCGACGTCGTAGAGCCGGCCTGGCACCGGCGCTGCATCCTCGAAACACGAGGCGGCTCCACGACTGGCGCCGCCCACATTCCTGGCGGCTCCACGACGGCGCCGCCGAATCAGCGATGGCGCTGAGGTCCCGAGGGACCCGGCGCCATTTTTTGTCGGCAGGTCCCGGTCGCCAAGTTCGTGTCGCCAAGTTCGTTTCGATGGAGGAACGGCTCGATGAACTGGACGCGACGTGAGTTTCTGAAGGCGAGCGCCGCAACGGCGTTGACCGCCGGAGTCCCGGCGGGGTGGGCCGGCGGCGTCTACGCCACCGATGCGCCGGAGCATCCGAAGATGCGCATCGGCATCATCGCGCTCACCGACTGCTCGTCGATCGTGATGGCCCACGAGCTCCTTCTCTTCAAGAAGCACGGGATCGAATCGACGATCTCGAAGGAAGCCTCGTGGGCGGTCATTCGCGATCGACTGTCGCTCGGCGAGAACCAGGCGACGCACATGCTGCTGGGCACACCGTACGCCGCGACCATGGGACTTCAGGGCTCGCCCGTGAAGCCGATGATCATCCCGATGTATCTGAACCGGAACGGACAGGCGATCACGCTCACGAAGGCATTGCTCGAGAAGGGAGCGAAGACTCCACAACAGATCAAGCCGCTCGCGTTCGAGGCCAAAGCGAAGGGCACGCCGATGGCGTTCGCCATGACGTATCCGCCCGGAACGCACGCGATGTGGATGAGGTACTGGCTCGCGTCGGGCGGCATCAATCCCGACCGCGACGTGTCGCTCATCACCATTCCGCCGCCGCAGATGGTGGCGAACATGAAGGTCGGCAAAATGGACGGCTTCTGCGTCGGCGAGCCATGGAACGCGCGCGCCATCGTCGACGGCATCGGCTTCACCGCGATCACGACCCAGCAGATGTGGCGCGACCACCCGGAGAAAGTCCTGGTCTTCACCGAGGAGTTCGCGACGAAGAATCCGCGCACCGTGAAGGCCGTGGTCCGCGCCGTCGTCGAGGCGAGCCAGTGGAACGACAAGCTCGAGAACCGCCCGCGCATGGCGGAGGTCATCTCGCAGCCGCAGTACATCAACTGCCCCAAGGAGATCATCCTGGGCCGCCTGCTCGGCGAGTACGACTACGGCGACGGCCGCAAGGAGAAGGACCGGTACTACATGACCTTCTTCGACCGCCAGACGAACTTCCCGATGAAGTCCCACGGCGTCTGGTGGCTCACGCAGTTCCGCCGCTGGGGGATGGTGAAGGAGGCGCCCGACTACAAGGGGCTCGTCGACCGCGTCCATCGCTCCGACATCTTCCGCGAGGTGGCGAAGGAGATGGGCGTCGAGACGCCGCGCGAGGACATGAAGAAGGAGACGTTCTTCGATGGCGTCACGTTCGATCCCGCCGACCCCGAGAAGTACGCGAAGAGCTTCGCCGTCCACTCGATGGCGTGAGGAGCCGCCCATGTCACGATCCCTGACCCGGAAGATCGTGCTGCCGCTGCTCGGCCTCCTGGCCGTGCTGGCCGTCTGGACCGCGATCAGCCACGCCGTCGCGCGCGATTTTCCCTCGCCCTACCGGACGTGGATGGAGTCGCGGCGCTACGTGCTCGAGCCGTTCTTCAAGGACGGCGAGATGAACCAGGGTATCGGACGGCTGGCGGTCTACTCGCTGGTCCGCGTGGGCATAGGCTTCCTGCTGACGCTCGCGATCGGCACGCCGCTCGGCTTCCTGCTCGGTCTGTCACGGGCGTTCCACCAGGCGTTCGATCCGATCATCCAGTTCCTGCGACCGATTTCGCCGCTGGCCTGGCTGCCGCTCGGCCTCGTGATCTTCCAGAAGTCGGAACCGGCGGCCGTGTTCACGATCGCGCTCTGCGCGATGTGGCCGACCGTGATCAACACCGCGGTCGGTGTGCGGTCGATCAGTCCGGACCACCTGAACGTGGGCCGCGTGCTGCGGCTCTCGCGCTTCAAGATGCTGACGAAGATCATCGTGCCGGCGTCGCTGCCGTACGTGTTCACCGGGTATCGGCTCTCGCTCGGGCTCGCGTGGCTGGTGATCGTCGCCTCGGAGATGCTCACCGGTACGCCGGGCGTCGGCGGCTTTCTCTGGCAGGAGTACAACAGCCTCGTCTACTCGCACATCCTGCTTTCGGTCATCACGATCGGCGCCATCGGCTTCGCGCTCGACCGGCTGATGGGCCTGGTCGAGGCTCGGGTGCGAGCGGCGTAACGGGGATGCCCGTCAGACCGATGGCGTACCTCGAAGTTCGCGGCCTCACGAAGTCCTACACGACGCGGCGAGCGGTCGCCCACGTGCTCGGCGGCGTCGATCTCACGCTCGACGAGGGCGAGTTCGTCGGGATCGTCGGCTACTCGGGCTCCGGCAAGACGGCGCTGATCTCCTTGCTCGCCGGATTGCTCCGCCCGGACGCCGGCACGATCGTGCTCGACGGCGCCCCCGTCGTCGAGCCAGGCCCGGAGCGCGGCATCGTCTTCCAGCAGTACTCGCTCTTGCCGTGGATGTCCGTCTACGAGAATGTCGCGCTCGCGGTCGACGCGGTGAATCCGGGGATGCCCGGCGGCGAACGCCGACGGATCACCGAGGAGCTGATCGCGCTCGTGAACCTGTCCGGCGCGGCGTGGAAGCGCCCGCGCGAACTGTCCGGAGGCATGCGGCAGCGCGTCGCGGTGGCGCGCGGTCTCGCGACGCGGCCGAAGCTCTTGCTGATGGACGAGCCGTTCAGCGCGCTCGACGCGCTGACGCGCGCCACGCTGCAGGACGAGCTCCTGCGCATCTGGAGCGAACGGCGCTCGACGGTGATCCTCGTCACGAACGACGTCGACGAGGCGATCCTGCTCGCCGATCGCATCTATCCGCTGACGCCGGGACCGGGCGCGGTTCTGGGACCGCCGATCGAGGTCACGCTGCCTCGCCCGCGGGGACGCCGTCACATGAGCCTCTCGCCCGCGTACCAGAAGGCGCGACAGGGCCTCGTCGAGTTCCTGCGCGCGTGCCGGCGCGGGCAGGCGTAGGCCATGCTGCCTCCCGCGTTCGTCGAGATCGCGCAGCTCGGCAAGACGTACGAGACGCCGTCCGGCCCGGCGGTGATCGTTCGCGACTTCACGCTCGAGGTCGCGCAGGGGGAGTTCGTCTGTCTCCTCGGACATTCGGGCTGCGGCAAGTCGACGGTGCTGTCGATCCTGATGGGCCTCAACACGCCGACGACGGGCGGCGTCGTGATCGCCGGGCGAGAAGTCGACGGCCCGGGCACGGACCGTGGCGTCGTGTTCCAGGCGGCGACGCTCTTGCCGTGGCTCACCGTGCGGGAGAACGTCCGGCTCGCGCTCGATCAGGTCTCCAGTCGCCGTCCTCGCGGCGGCGCGCCACGAAGCGTCGAGATGTATCTGGAGCAGGTCGGGCTCGCGGGGCAGGGGGATCGGTTGCCGCGCGAGCTGTCGGCCGGCATGCAGCAACGGGTCGGGATCGCGCGAGCATTCGCGCTCGAGCCACGACTCCTGCTGCTCGACGAGCCGTTCTCGCTGCTCGACGCGCTGACGCGCATGGAGCTTCAAGACACGTTGATGCGGCTCTGGGAAGGCTCGCGCCGCACGGTCATCATGGTCACTCACGACGTGGACGAGGCGCTGCTGCTGGCCGATCGCATCGTGCTGATGACGAGCGGCCCCGCGGCGGCAGTCGGGAAAATTCTCGACGTCAGGTTCGCCAGGCCGCGGTCGCGCGACGATCTCGTCGTCGACCCCGAGTACTTCTGGCTCCGCGACGCCGTCCTCACGTTTCTGGAAGAGGAAGCGCAGGGAGGATCAGAGCCGCTATGCCTGATCTGAACCCCGTCGAGGTCTGGAAAGCGGCGAAGCACGGCTTCGACGTCTGGCCCGACGTCCTCCGGTGGGCGCGCGAGGCGACGCCGCACGCCGCGATCGACGAGCCCGATCTCCAGCGCATGAAATGGTACGGGCTCTTCTGGCGCAAGCACGATCGCGACCGCTACATGATCCGCATCCGGATCCCCGGCTGCGAGATGACCACCGACCAGGCGCGCACGATCGGGTTCATCGCGTACGAGTCGGGCCACGGGATCGCCGACCTCACCACGCGCGGCAACGTGCAGGTCCAGGGCCTGCCGATCCAGAAGATTCCCGGTGTCATCGCCGCGATGGAGCGCGTCGGCCTCACGTCGAAGCAAACCGGCCTGGACAACATTCGCAACGTCACGAGCCATCCGCTCTCCGGCGTCGACCCGGAAGAGCTGATCGACACGCGTCCGCTCGCGCGCGCGATCACCGAGCTCTTTGTCGGCAACCGCGAGCTGGCGGACCTGCCGCGCAAGTTCAACATCTCGATGAACGGCCGCGCCGATTCGGGACCGAGCGACTGGACGCAGGACATCGCGTGGCTCGCCGCGCGGGGCTCCGAGTCGGCGTGCGGACACGCCGGCTCAGCGGGCGGATCCGCCGGCGGGGTGATCGGGTTCCGCGTGTTGATCGGCGGCACCCAGGGGCAGCATCCTCACCTCGGGTGGCATCTGCCGGTGTTCGTCCGACCGCAGCGCGTGGTCGACGTGACGCACGCGATCTTGCAGACGTTCCGCGAGCTCGGCTCGCGCACCGACAGGCGGACGCAGGTCCGCTTCCGGTACTTGATCGAGCGCATCGGGGCCGATGCCGTGCTCGCCGAGGTGGAACGACGACTCGGCGAAGAGCTGCCACGGTTTGTCGAGCCACCACCGCCGCCGGCGGCGCCGGAAACGTTCGTCGGCTGGTTTCACCAGAAGCAACCCGGCTTTTCATCGGTGGGCGTCGCGGTGCCGACGGGCCGTCTCACGTGGGAGCAGATGGAAGGCCTGGCCATTCTCGCGCGGCGCTTCGGTGACGGCACGCTCAGGACGGCGATCGATCAGAACATCGTGCTGCCGAACGTGGCGCCGGGCCGACGGGTGCGACTCGGTCATGGCCTCGCGGCGCTCGGCCTCGGCTTCGAAGCGGACTCGCTGACGCGCTCGGTGGTCGCGTGCACGGGCAAGCAGTTCTGCAGTCTCGCCGTGACCGAAACGAAGGGCCTCGCGCTCCAGCTGGTCGAGCAACTCCGGCGCCGGCGCGTCGAAACGTACGGGATCCGCATCGCGATGAGCGGGTGCCCGAACGCGTGCGCGCAGCACCACACCGCGGACATCATCGTCGACGGGTTCGACGTGTCGCTCGGCGGCGGTGTCTCGGACATGCTCGAGCTCGGCGTCTTGTGGAAGAAGGGCGTGCCGTTCACGCAGCTGGCCGAGCTGCTCGAACGCGCGATCCGGGAGTTTCACACGCACCGTCAGCCGGACGACTCGTTCAGCGGCTACTGGCGCCGCAAGCTCGGGTACGCGCGGCCCGAGGTCGTCGCGCCGGAGGCGCCGCCGGCGTGGCAATGCGGCGAATGCGGCTACATCCACGACGGTGAGGGTCCGCCCGGATTCTGTCCGCGCTGCGCCGCGATTCGCGCGCGCTTCGTGCGCGCGGACGACGCTCGCGAGCGCGACGACAGCGAGGCGACCGCCGTGTCGGCGAGCCGCGATGGCTGAGACGTCGACGTCCTCGCCCGCCGGGACGTGGGGCCGAACGATGTGTCCCTACTGCGGCGTGGGATGCGGTCTGCTGGTCCGCGTCGACGGCGGGCGCGTGACGAAGGTGAAGGGCGATCCGGATCATCCCGCGAACTTCGGCGACGTCTGCGCGAAGGCCGTGCACCTGCCCCCCGCGCTCCTCGCGCCTGACCGGTTGCTCCACCCCGAGATCCGCTCGCGCCGCGACGTGGAGCGCAAGCGCGTGCCATGGGAGCTGGCGCTCAGGTTCACCGCGGAACGCTGGCGTGAAATCTTCGCCGCGCACGGGCCGGACGCGGTGGCCTTCTACGCGTCGGGGCAGCTCCTGACCGAGGAGTATTACGTCGCCGGCAAGCTCGCGAAGGGCTTCATCGGGACGAACAACTTCGACACGAACTCACGGCTCTGCATGGCGTCCGCCGCGGTCGGCTACACGCGATCGCTCGGAGCCGATGGTCCGCCTGCCGCGTACGAGGACATCGATTCGGCGGACTGCTTCTTGCTGATCGGCACCAACACCGCCGACTGCCATCCGATCGTGTGGAAGCGCATCCGGCGGCGCAAGCTCTCCGCGCCGGATCGCGTCAGCGTCATCGTCGTCGATCCCCGCTGGACCGAGACCGCCGACATCGCCGATCTCCATCTGCCGCTGCGCCCCGGCTCCGACATCGCGCTGCTCAACGGCATGCTGCACGTGCTCTGGAAGGACGGGCTGATCGATCGCGCGTTCGTCGGCGCGCACACCTCCGGCTGGGAGAAACTGCGGCACGTCGTCGAGCGCTACACGCCGGAGCGCGTCTCGGCGCTCACCGGTCTCTCGCGCGACATCATCGTCACGGCGGCGCTGCGGTTCGCGTCCGCATCGTGCGCGCTCACGCTCTGGAGCATGGGAATCAACCAGAGCCACGTCGGGACGGACAAGAACGCCGCGATCATCAACCTGCATCTCGCGACCGGACAGATCGGCCGCCCCGGCGCCGGCCCGTTCTCGTTGACCGGCCAGCCGAACGCGATGGGCGGCCGCGAGACGGGCGGCCTCGCGCATCTCTTGCCCGGCTACCGCGCCATCACCGACGTGCACGCGCGCGACCTGGTGGAACGTCACTGGGGCGCGGCGCGAGGCAGCATCCGTCCGCGTCGCGGCCGGTCCGCGCTCGAGATCTTCGACGGTCTCGCGCGCGGCGACGTGCGCGCCGTGTGGATCATCGGGACCAATCCCGCCGCGTCCGTCCCCGATACCGATCTGGTCGAGAAGGCTCTGCGCCAGGCGGACCTGGTCGTCGTGCAGGACGCCTATCATCCGACCGAGACGACGCGTTTCGCCGACGTGCTGCTGCCCGCCGCGCAGTGGCCCGAGAAGGACGGCGTGATGACGAGCTCCGAGCGCCGCCTGACGTATCTGTCGCAGCTCGTGGATCCGCCCGGCGAAGCTCTTCCGGACGCCGTCATCCTGACCCGTTTCGCGCACGAGATGGGTTTCAAGCAGGCGTTCCCGTACACGAGCGCCGCCGAGATCTTCGACGAGTTCGCGGCGCTCACCGCGGGCACGCCCTGTGATTATTCCGGCGTGACGCACGCGCGGCTCCGGACCGAAGGCCCGCTCCAGTGGCCGGTGCCGTCGTCCGCGCATTCCGGGACGCCACGTCTCTACGTCGACGGACGGTTTCCGACGTCCGACGGCCGGGCGCGGTTCATCGCCGTCGAGCACGATCCGCCGGTCGAGCCGCCCGACCGCGCGTATCCGCTGGTGCTGACCACCGGGCGCGTGCGCGATCACTGGCACACGCTCACGCGGACGGGCAAGGTTCCGGCGCTGAGACGTCGCACGCCCGAGCCGATTCTCGAAGTGAACGTTCGTGACGCGCGCCGGCTCGGGCTCCTTGACGGCGGATTCGTGGAGATCACGTCGCGGCGAGGCAAGGTGATCGCGCAGTGCCGCGTGACCGAGACGATTCGCGAAGGTGTCTGCTTCCTGCCGTTCCACTGGGGACGGAGCTTCGGCTTCTACAAGAGCGCCAACAACCTGACGCTCGGCGCCCGCGACGAGCTGTCCGGCCAGCCGGAGCTGAAAGTGTGCGCCGTGCGGCTGCGCGCGGTGGAGAGTGAACGATGATCGACGCCGCGCTCGTCTCGTTCGTCGGCGCGGGTCCGGGCGATCCCGAGCTCGTGACGGTGAAGGGGCTCGCGCGATTGCGCGCCGCCGACGTCGTGATCCACGACCGCCTCGTCGCGCCCGAGCTGCTCCGCGAAGCGCGGCCGACCGCGCCGCTCGTCGACGTCGGCAAGGCGCCGGGCCGGCACTGCATGGGTCAGGGCCAGATCAACGC
>QHRT01000242.1:0-7486 GCA_003220195.1 Candidatus Rokuibacteriota bacterium
GACATCTTCGCCTGATCCGGACCGGCCGTCGCCGAAGTCAGCCGAGCAAGTCGAACGGTGCGCCGCCGGGACCCGGGCCGCGAGCGCAGCTGTTCGGGCGACGGACGTGATCACGTCGCCCGCTCGCGCGGATCGATCATCGTGTGCGCCACGTCGACCAGGAGATTGACGACGATGAAGATCGTCCCCGCCCACACGGTGAAGCCCATCACCGCGTTGTAGTCCGAGCGGATGATCGAGTTCACCGCGTACGTGCCGATGCCCGGCCAGTCGAACACCGCCTCCGTCACCACCGCGCCCGCGAGCAGGATGCCGAACAGGAGCCCAACCTGCGTGACGGTCGAGGTGAGCGCATTTCTCAAGATGTATTTCCAGACGATCACCGAGCGCGGCAGTCCCATCGCGCGCTCGTAGAGGACGAAGTTCGACTGCATGACGTCGAGCACGCCGGCGCGCGTGAACCGGACGAGCGTCGCCAGCGCGGGAAAGGCGAGCGTCGCCGCCGGCAACGCGAGATATCTGAGCGCGCTCGCGAAGGCCGGCCAGTCCCACGTCAGGGCGGCGTCCGCCAGGTAGAGCCCGGTCACGCCGCGAGGCGGAAATCCTGCGAGGCGCCCGTTCAGCGGCGTCCAGCCGAGCCGCATCGCGAAGAGCAGTTGCAACATGATCCCGAGCCAGAAGCTCGCGATCGCCAGACCGGAGACGGTGACGACGCGCACCGCGTGGTCCAGCCACGAGTTGCGCCAGAGCGCCGACACGACGCCGAGCGGGATGCCGACGACCACGGAGACCGCCATCGCCACGAGCGTCAGCTCGATCGTCGCGGGCAGCCGTTCGGCGAGATCCCGGGAAATCGCGCGCGTCGTGTAGAGACTGGTGCCCATGTCACCACGCGTGAGGCGGGCGACGTAGTCGACGAACTGCGCGGCGAGCGGCCGATCGTATCCAAGCTGTTTCCGGAGTGCGGCGACCTGCGCCGGCGTCGCGGTCTCCCCGGCAATGAGCGCCACGGGATCGGCAGGAATGACGTGCGAGATGACGAACGTCACTGCCAGGAGGCCAAGCAAGGTCGGCACGAACCACAACAAGCGCCGGAGCAGCAGCGCCAGTAATCTCATCGCCAGTTACGCGTGAGGGGGCGCGAAGCCCCCTCCGCGTTACTTCGCGTAGTAAACCCAGCGCATCTCCTGACCATTCCCGATCGGGCTGAACCGGATGCCGTCGAGGTTCTTCGCCCACGGCCCGAAGTATTTCGTGTTGTAGATCCACACGCCCGCGGCGTCGTCCACGACGATCCTCGCCGCGTCCTGGTAGGCCTTCTCGCGCACCTTCTTGTCACTCGACTTCAGCGCGGTGTCGAGGAGATCGTCCACTTTCGGGTTCTTGTAGAAGCTCGACGCCTTGAACGTGCCCCACTGGCCGGAATGGAACATCTCACCGATCCAGTTGTGCGGGTCGGCGTAGTAGGTGCTGATCCAGTAGACGATCATGTCGGGCGACGTCTCCGACTTCTTCATCTTCTCGACCATCGCCGGCCACAAGTCGGAGACGAGCTTCGACTCGATGCCGACCTTGCGCAGCCCGTTCGCCATGACGGTCGCCGCCTGCTCGGTCTGGCTGAAGCCGTTCAGGTAGCCGATCGTCAGCGGCCGATCCACCTTCGCCTTCGCCTGCGCCAGCTCCTGCTTCGCCTTGTCGACGTTGTAGCTGTAGCCCTTCACGTCCTTCGGCACGCCCCACATGTTGTTGGGAATGGGCGTCGGGTTGCGCTCGACGGAGCCGGCCAGGATGTCCTTGTTGAACCCGTCGTAGTCGAACGCGTAGTTGATGGCGCGGCGCACGTGGACGTCGGTCATCGGCGCGCGCTGGTTGTTCACCTGGAACATCATGATGCGCATCGACTCCTGCTCGACGATCTTGACCGCCGGAGCCTCGCGCATCCTCTTGATCTGGTCGATCGGCAGATAGCCGCCGGTGCCCTGGTAATCGCCCTTGATCATCCCGAGCACGCGGGTGTTGTCCTCCTTCACGTGCCGGAACTCGATCTCGTCGATGAACTTCTGGCCCCACGGCATGAAGTGACCGGGGAACCTCTTCGCGATGAACCCGACCGCCGGATCGTACCGCGTCAGCATGTACGACCCCGACCCCGCATCGTTGCCGGTCAGCCACGCGGCGCCCCAGTCGTTGTCCTTCTCGTTCTTCTTGAGCAGCGCCGCGTTGACGACGTGGATCTCGGGCACGACCGCCAGGAAGATCGCGGCGGGCTTCGTCAGCGTGAACTGGACGGTGGACTTGTCGATCGCCTTCGTCGTGTTCGGCGCCACCATCGTCCCGAGCAGGGACGCGGCGCCCTTCTTCAGCGCGAGGATGCGCTCGATGCTATAGCGCACGTCTTCCGCGATGACCTCGGCGCCGTCGTGGAACTTCGCCCCCTTGCGGAGCTTGAACGTGTACGTCAGGCCATCCGGCGACACCGTGTGACTCTCGGCCAGCCACGGATGCAGCACCGGCGGGTTGTCGAGCCAGCGATAGAGTCCGTCGTAGAGATTGAGCCGCACGGCCACGCGCCCGACGTCGAACGCGGCGTGCGGATCCATCGTGTCGTACGGGCTCTCGTTCGCGAAGACGAAGCGCGTCTCGGCCGTGGCCGGCGCCGCGCCGACGACGAGCGCGATCGCGAAAGCGAGCATGGCTCCCCACGCGCGAATGAGTGTCATCCCGAACCTCCAGTTCGTGGCGAATCTCGCGGGCGTGCTGCGATGCGGGATCATACTCTGCCGCTTTCCGGGCAGGCAACCGCGAGCGTTTGGGATATCGCGGCCCCTGATGTAATCAGAGCACGTTGCGCGGCTTGCCGATCGCGCCCTCGGCGAAGCGCGAGACGCGAAAGCCGGAGATGTCGAGCGACGGCTTGCCGTCGACGACGAGCTCGGACACGAGCCGTCCGGCGATCGGCCCCATCGCGAAGCCGTGACCGCTGAACCCGGTCGCGAACACGAAGCCGCGCGGCGACGGCGCTTCACCAAGCACGGGCACGATATCGGGCGTCGCGTCGATGACCCCCGCCCATCGTTCGGCGATCCCGAGCCGCGGCAACGACGGCAGCACGCGCTGAAGCTCCGCGAGGCTTCTCGCCACCTTCTCCTCGTTCGGCACGGGCTCGATGCCGCGATCCCAGACGAGCGGACGACGTCGCGCCGCCGAGCCCGGCAGCGCGGCGACGAGACTTCGCCCGAGCGGACGGCCGACGTGAAACCGGAACATCGCTTTGTTCTTCCACGCGTTCGGCAAGAAGAACCGGATCTGTCGAAGCGAGTCCAGCGTGACGTCGTGATCGAGCGCGCCGCCGGCCGCGATGGTGAAGCTGCCGTCCTTTCGCTGGCGGAACGCGACGCCCGGCCCCCAGACCGCGCACGGCGTGACCGGCGGCGCCGGCGTCGTGCGCGCGACCGTTCCACGCACCCAGCGCTGGGGCAGCGCGAGGCCGAGCGTGCGCGCGAGCCGCCACGACCACGCACCAGCCGCGCAGACGACCCACGGCGTCTGGATCTCGCCCCGCTCGGTACCGACCGCGCTGACCACACCGTTGTGCGTCGTCACGCTCTGCACGGCGCAGTCGAGATGGATCGTCGCGCCGCGGGACGTGGCCGCGCGCGCGAACGCGTCAGTGGTCTTCTGCGGATCGGCGTGTCCGTCGCCCGGCGTATACATGCCGCCCGCCCAGTCACCGCCCAGTCCCGGAACGACGTCCGTCAGCTGAGACGACTTCAGAATTCGTGTCTCGAGACCGAACTGTCGCGCGACCGGGAGCCACGCTTCGAGGCGCGCCAGCCGTGAGGCATCCGCGGCGAGCGCGAGGTTGCCGCCCTGCACCCATTCGATGTCGGCGCCGAGCTCGCGCTCGAGCCCGCGCCAGATCCGGTTCGCCTCCATCATCAGCGGGACTTCGAACGGATCGCGGCCCTGCTGCCGGACGAATCCCCAGTTCTTTCGCGATTGCTCGCCGGCGACGGGACCGCGCTCGAGCACGACGGCGCGCACGCCGCGACACGCGAGAAAGTACGCGGTGGCGCAGCCGACGATCCCGGCGCCGACGATGACGACGTCCGCCTGACGCGCGATCACGATGGCGAGTCTACGGCGCGGTCCACTCCCCGATCAATCGACCGATCGTTGCCCCGGCGTAAGCGGAGAACCAACGGCCGGTTCAGCCGGGCAGCGCGTTCAGCTTCAGAGGATCGATCCCGAGTGGTACGCATGAAGAGATCGTGATGCTCGCCGGGGGGCGACGTCAAGATTCCCAGGGACACGGCGCGCTATACTCCGCGGCGATGAAACCTCTCTTTCTACGCGGTGGAATCGTCGACGGGCGACGGCAGGACGTGACGATCCGCGATGGACGCATCCACCGGATCGCGCCCGGGCTCGACGCCGGCGAGTACGAGGTGCTCGACGTCGCCGGCAAGCTGGTGCTCCCCGGCTTCGTCGAGAGCCACATCCACCCGGACAAAGCGTTCATCGCGGACCGCACCCAGGGACTCGCACCCGGCAGGCCGACTCCGCAGACGCTGGTCGCCGAGCTGAAGAAGACGTTCACCGCCGACGACATCTACCGGCGCGCACGGCGCGTGATGGAGCTCGCCGTGCGGCACGGCTGCACGACCATGCGGGCCCACGTCGAGATCGACGCGTTCGTCGAGCTGCGCGGCGTCGAGGCTTTGCGCCGCCTGCAAGCCGAGCTCGCCCCGGTGCTCGAGCTCCGGCTCATCGCGTTCGCGCAGGAAGGCATCTTCCACGACGGCGTGACGCAGGGCCTTCTCCGCGAGGCGCTCAAGATGGGGCTCGAGACACTGGGCGGCTGTCCGTACATGGACCGCGACCAGCGCGCGCACATCGACTGGTTCTTCGACACCGCCCAGGCGACGGGGGTGCCGCTCGACTTCCATGCTGACTCGTCCGACGACCCGGCGCTGCTCACGAGCGACTACATCGCCGAGCAGACGATCGCGCGCGGGATGCAGGGCCGCGTGACGCTCGGCCATCTCGGCTTGCTCGACGTGTTGCCGTGATCAGCCTTCCCGCCACCGAGCTGCACGTGAAGGCGCGCACCGACCCGCAGCGCACGTGGCGCGGCATCACCCGCATCGGCGAGCTTCGCGCCGCCGGCGTCAACGTCTCGGTCTCGACGAACAACATCGTCAACCCGTTCACGCCGTACGGTCACCCCGATCTGCTCCGGCAGGCGCTGATCGCCGCGATGGTCGGGCACCTCGGCAATCTCGATCAGCTCGCGTGGCTGCCCGAGCTGATCACGACGAATCCGGCGCGCGCCATCGGTCTCGAACGTTACGGGCTCGCGGAGGGCTGTCGCGCCGATCTCGTCGTGCTCGACGCCGCGACGCCGGCGCAGGCGATCACGGAGCAGGCCGAGAAGCTGTTCGTGATCAAGGCGGGCCGCATCGTCGCGAGGACCATCCGCACGAGCGACATCTCGCTGGCGTGAGACCTCATGCGACGTCATCGACCGCGGCGCGGCCGATGACGTCCATGCGCAGAGCCCGTGGTCAGCACCGGAGAGCCCGGTGCTGACCACGATCGCGTCGTTTCCTACTGGTTCAGCAGATACCCCGAGATCGCGACGTTACACGTGATGAGCGGGGTGTTGGTGGTGGGGAAGACCGTCAGATTGACCGCCGTGAGTGGCCCGGCATAGATCCGTGTCACCTGGCTCGTGACCCCTTCCGCCGGGAAGGTGGTCGGCGTCAGTGCGAAGAAATGGTCGACGTTCGTTCCCAGCCGGAGCGTACTCGGGGACACCGCGGCCGGGACGCTGCCTTGACACGCGGCCGACAGGTACTCGATCACGAGGACTTTGCCCGCCGGGACGGTCGTGAGCGTCAGGCCGAAGCCCTGTGGGTTGAAGGCGTTCGTCAGGACACCGGTCGCCGTCTGGAAGAAGTTCCGTGCGCCGTTGTCGACGTCGCGCGTGATGACGGGGTTCGTCTCTGTGTTGACCACGGTGACGGTTGGCGCGGCGTTCACGGTCGCAGGAAGAACGAGCGCGATCGCCGTCATGAACAGGAAATGACTCCGGGCCCTCAATGTCAGCATGGCTTTCTCCTGAAAAGTGATGCGCGCGGCCAATGAAAGCTCTCCAGAAAGTTGACGACGCTTGTCGGTACGCCACCGACACGTGGCAGTCGGTCTCTGCCGTCCTCCTCCGCCGGCCCCACTCACCTACAGTGCCGACGTCGAGCCTGTCAACGAGTTTTTCCCGTCGCCGCGAATCGTCATGGTGACGGTGATTCTGAAGTAAACTTGAACCCTTGCAGTCCACGGGATCCGGGAGCGCCATGGAAATGTCGACGTGCGCACCGCTGACCGACGGGGAGTTCGAGCGTGCGCGTCGCCTGGCTCTCCGCCTGGCCGGCATCGAGCTCTCCGACCGCCATCGTGATCTGCTGAGGCGACGGAGTGAACGTCTCGGCGGGCGCGACACTCTGGAGGCGTTGCTCGTCGCCGCGGAAGAAGGCGACGCGGACGCGCGCCGCCGGTTGATCGAGCTCTTCACCACGAACGTGACCGGCTTCTTCCGTCATCCCTGGCACTTCGATCTCGCCGCGGAGCACGCCCTGTGGGCGGTGCATCGACGCGGACGGGCGCGGATGTGGTCGGCGGCGGCCGCGACGGGCGAGGAACCCTATTCCCTCGCCATGGCCGTGATCGACGTGTTCCGCCGCGACGATCCCCCGGTGACGATCGTGGCGACGGACGTCGACGACGGAGCGCTCGCCATCGCGCGGAATGCCGGATACACCGATGCCGCGCTCGCGGCGCTCCCGACCGATCACCGCGCGCGGTTCGTCGAAGAGTCGCCGGCCGACGGACGGCGGCGGCTCATCTCCTCGGTGCGGCGGCTCGTGGAGTTTCGATCACTGAATCTCGCCGACGTCGTATGGCGGCTCGAGGGCGTCTTCGACGTCGTGTTCTGCCGCAACGTGCTCATGTATCTCGAGGCGTGCCACCGCTACGCCGTCCTCGAGCGGATCGCCTCGATGCTGCCTTCCGGCGGGCTCTTGCTGCTCGATCCGAGCGAGCACCTCGGGGGGGCGGCGTCGCTCTTCGTCAGTCGTGGCGACGGCGCGTACACGCGACGCCCGCCCGAAGGCAGCGTCACCATCGCGCGCCGACGCGACGCTCCATGACGATCGCCACACGGCTCCTCATCCTCTTGAGTATTCCGGTGGTCGCACTGGTCGGCCTCGGCACGTTCACGAAGACGCGGCTGGACCGGATCGAGGAGCGCGGCCGGTTCGTGTCGGAGACGCAGATCTCGAGCCTGAAGGTCGCCGCGACGATCTTGCAGACGTTCGAGGATCTGCGCGCCGACGCGCGCACCTATCTGCTGGTCGACGACCCGACCGCCCGCGGCGCGCTGCTGAAGGCCTTCGACCAGAAGAAGGCGGAAGTCGCCAGGCTCGTG
>QHRT01000242.1:7528-8809 GCA_003220195.1 Candidatus Rokuibacteriota bacterium
TCGGGCGCCGAGCGGGCCATGAACCTCGCCACGGCGGGCGACCGGAAGGCAGCGGTGACTCACCTGACCGGAACGCTGGCGCCGCTCGGCGAGCAGGTCGGCACGCTGATGTCCGAGTGGCTGCACCACAACGAAGAGCTGGCGACCCGGGCCGGACAGGCCACGGTCGTGACGATCCAGCACGCGACGCGCGCGTTGCTGATCGCGGTGCTGGTGACGCTCGGGCTTTCGGGTCTGCTCGGATTCGTGACCTACCGCCGCATCGTGAAGCCGCTCCACGGATTGCAGCGGTCCGTGGAATCGATCGCGAAGGGTGAGTACGCCCGCGAGGTGCCGTTCACGAAAGCCACCGACGAGACCGGCGCTCTCGCGCGCGCCGTCGACGTGTTGAAGGGCGGCGCCGCCGCCATGGAGGAGCAGCGCTGGATCAAGACGAACGCCGCGCGAATCGCCGCCGACCTGCAGCGCGCGACGACGTTCAGCGAGCTCGGACAGCACCTGGTCGCCGGCCTGGTCCCGGCGCTCGGAGGCGGAGTTGCCGCGCTCTATCGATTCGACGCGGCCGAGCAGCGCCTGGCGCCGATCGCGGACTACGGTGTCGGCGACGAGAAGCACGGCGGCCGAACGTTCGCGCTCGGCGAGGGTCTCCCGGGACAGTGCGCGCGCGACCGCCGGGCGATCACGTTGACCGATCTGCCGCCGGACTATCTCGGCATCTCGTCCGGTCTCGGCTCGGCGCGGCCGTCGTCGGTGGCCGCGTGGCCGCTCCTGGCGCAGGACGAGATCCTCGGCGTCGTCGAGCTCGCCGCGTTCCGGCCGCTCGCGGCCAGGGAGTCGGCGCTGGTCGACGAGCTCTTGCCGCTGATCGCGATGAACATGGAGATCCTCGCGCGCAACGTGCGCACGCGCGATCTCCTGGACCAGACGCAGGAGCAGGCGCGCCAGCTCGAGGAGCAGACGGAGGAGCTGACGCAATCCCAGCAAGAGCTGCTCGCGCAGAAGGAGGAGCTGATCGCCCAGCAGCAGGAGCTTGCCGTCGCCAAGGGCAAGGCCGAGGAAGCGACGGAGATGAAATCGCTGTTCCTGGCGAACATGAGCCACGAGATCCGCACGCCGATGAACGCGATCATCGGCCTCTCGTATCTCGCGCTCAAGACCGAGCTGACGCTGAAGCAGCGGGACTACGTCGCCAAGATCCACAGCGCCGGAACGTCGTTGCTCGGCGTCATCAACGACGTGCTCGACTTCTCGAAGATCGAGGCCGGCAAGCTCGATATCGAG
>QHRT01000243.1 GCA_003220195.1 Candidatus Rokuibacteriota bacterium
CGTCGCCGTGAGCGCGGTCCGGCGATGCCTCGCACATCGCACCCAGAGCAGTCGACGAAGCTCGACGCCCGCGCGCGCGCCGGACGATGGATCGAACGTATCGTCGGTATCGACGAGCGCGACCGCGCCGCCGCGGCCGGTGACCTCCGCGAGCCACGTCAGCACGAGACTCGTTCGGCCCGACGACAGCCGGCCGACGATTTCCGTGATCTCGCCACGTCGTGGAATCGCTACCGATTGGGTGATACCCGGCTTCATGGTCATGGCTTATCACATGTTGAGTAGCAGGCAAGACCGGAGATGTCGTAGGAAATATCCTGCACGACCACCATATCCGGGGGTTTTGAGCGTCATGACGACTTCTCGCCCGGAGACCCGCTGGCCTTTGCTTTGCAGCCACCGAAAGAGAAACCATTGGTCTGACGTCGGGAGAGCGCGATGGCGAAGCAGATCGGATACGCGGTGGTCGGCCTCGGCGACGCCGCTCGGCGAGCGGTGTTACCTGCGTTCGCCCGGGCTACGGAGAATTCACGCCTGGTGGCCTTGATCTCCGGTGACCGCGCGAAGGCCCAGGCCCTCGCGCAAGAGTTCCACGCCACCGCGTACCACTACGACGACCTGCGACAGTGCCTCGAGCGCGACGACGTCAACGCGGTCTACATCACGTTGCCGAACTCGATGCACTGCGACTACACGGTCGAAGCCGCGCGCGGGGGCGCCCACGTGCTCTGCGAACGGCCCATGGCCGTCACCGCCGACGAGTGCCGCCGGATGATCCGCACGTGCCAGACGAACCGCATGAAGCTGATGATCGCGTACCGGCTCCGCTTCGAGCCGGCCACGCTCGCCGCGATCGAACTCGTGCGGAGCGGGCACATCGGGCAGCCGAAGACGTTCAGCTCGGACGTCACGACCCGGCTCGAGCGCCAGGACGACATCCGGCTCCAGCGCCGCCTCGGCGGCGGGACCGTGTACGACCTCGGGGTGGACGCGATCCACGCCGTCCGCAACCTGCTCGCCGCCGAGCCCGCGCAGGTGATGGCGATGACCGCGCGCACCGGCCGGCGCTACGGCGGCGACGTCGACGAGAGCGCCGTCGCGCTCATCCGCTTCCCCGACGAACGGCTGGCGCACTTTCACACGAGCTTCGGGGAAGAAGCCGTCTCGACCTACACGATCTTCGGCGAGGAAGGCCTGATCCGCGTCGTCGACGCGTACCGCAACGACGCCGTCATCACGATGGAGATCGTCCGGAACGGCGAGACGGAACAGCGCCGGTTCGAACCCGTCGACCAGTTCGCGGCGGAGATCACGTACTTCTCGGACTGCCTCCTGAACGACCGCCAGCCCGAGCCGTCCGGGATCGAGGGACTGCAAGACGTCCGGATCATCGAGGCGATCTATCGTTCCTCACGCGACGGCCGACCGGTGACGCTGCCGCGGCTGGCGCGCGTCGACGCGGTCCCGAGCGCAGAGCAGGACATGCGAAACAAGCTGAGCAGCGACCGGCGTCAAGCGAGTTGACGCCGGACGTGCGGGAGCAGGCAAACATCCAAACATTCAAGCGACACACGGGAAGGAGTCAGGGATGAAGGACTGGAAAACTATCGTGGCAGTGCTCGTCGCGAGCGCGCTGATCGCCGGGCCCGTCTGGGCACAGACGTCGACGTCCCCCGACAAGGACAAGAGCAAGACGGGAACGACGACGGGGACGATGAACAAGGACACGGGGACCGGAAGCACCGGCGGCACGACGAGCGCCCCCGGAGGAACGAGCGGGACGAGCGACACGATGAAGTCCGGCTCGACCGCGACGACCGACAAGTCCGATACCGGGAAGGACATGGGCAAGATGGGCCGCCAGGCCAAGGGCGGCAATGCTGACCGGATGAAGGCCGTCCAGCAAGCGTTGAAAGACAAGGGCCATGATCCCGGACCGATCGATGGCCGCATGGGCCCGAAGACGCAGGCCGCGTTGAAGGACTTCCAGAAGGCCGAAGGGATCAAAGAGAGCGGGCGCCTCGACTCCGATACGATGGCCAAGCTCGGTGTTCAAGGCATGAGCGGCTCGGCCGGCACGTCGAGCCCGTCGGCGTCTCCCGCCACGGACAAGGCGACGAGCGGCGGCAGCGCGTCGCCGTCCCCAAGCGCGCCGAGCTCCTCGGGCACCGGCTCGCCTTCCAGCAGCAGCACTCCGTCCGCCAGCTCGCCCGCGACGGGCGGCGCGACCGACACGAAGACCGATACCGACAAGAAATAACGACCGGTCGGGCCGTGGAAACCAGGAAGGCCGGGAGCCGTCTCCCGGCCTTCGACGTGTGGTGTCGGCGCGAAGAAGTCTCAGCTCGCGAGCCGGCGATAGACCGCCTCGTAGAGATCCGCCATCGTCGCGACGGAAAATCGCGCGGCGACATCGGCACGGCAGCGGGCGCGGTCGATGAGATCCAGACTCTTGACCGCCGACGCCAGCTCGTCGACGGTGTCCGCGATCCATCCGGTCTCACCGTCGCGGATGATCTCGGGCACCGAGCCATACGGACGGGCAATCACCGGCGTGCCGCACGCGAGGGCCTCGAGCATCGCCAGGCCGAAGGGCTCGGGCCAGTCGATCGGAAAGAGCAATGCGCGGGCTTCGCCGAGGAACCGGTACTTCTCGTCGTCGCCGATCTCCCCGACGAACTCGACGAGCGGATGCTCGAGGAGCGGTCGGATCTGCTCGAAATACGCGCGATCCGGCGCGTCGACCTTCGCCGCGATGCGGAGCGGCACGCCAGCACGCTTCGCGACCTCGATCGCCACGCGGACGCCCTTTTCGGGCGAGATGCGGCCGAGAAACGCGAGAGAGCGTCCGCCCGCCGGCGAGAACGGAATCGCGTCGAGCGGAAGGCCGTGCGGGACGGTCGCCACCCAGCGCAGATCGAGGTGCGCGACGGCCGTGCGCTGCGCGTCGCTGATCGACACGAGCGGGATGTCGGAGAACTCCGACAGCGCGTGGACGATCGCGGGAGTATCGAGACGGCCGTGCAGCGTGTGCACGATCGGGATGCCGCCGAGCCGCGAGAACGGGAAGGCGAGAACGTCGACGTGCGCGTGCAGAACGTCGAACTCCGGAGCGCGCCCGAACGCCTGCCCGAGCTCGACCACGTGCGCCGCCAGCGCGTCGGGACTGTCGGGATCGAGGCGAAGGGGACGCGGAACGGCCGAGATCAATCGAGCGGACGTTCGCGAGTCACCGCTGGCGAACAATGTGACGTCGTGGCCGCGGCGAACGAGCTCCTCGGTGAGCCAGCCGACCACGCGTTCGGTGCCTCCGTATAATTCTGGGGGAACGCTCTCGAACAACGGAGCGATCTGCCCGATCCGCATGCGGTTTCGGGCTGCAAGCGGGGTGCCCGGGGGAGTGTTGCCGTGCTGAACGAGCCCGCGCCGCTGGCGCCGTTTCACATCCAGACGTCGCCGGAAGCGGCGGCGATCCCGAAGCTCGTGCTGAAGGACGAGGAGTCGTTTTTCGTGTCCGATCGCGCCGGCGATTTCCCCGCGCACTTCGAGGGCGAGCTCGGGTTTTACCATCGCGGGACGCGGTATCTGCGCTGGCTCGAGGTCCGCCTGAACGGGACCCGTCCGCTCCTGCTCGGCGCCGAGGTCTCACCGGAGAACGACCAGATCCTGGTCGCGCTGACGAACGCGGATCTGCGCGGCGCCGACGGCACGCTCGTGCCGCGGAACACGATCTACCTCGACCGGCTGCTCTCGATCGCGGGCCCGCGGCTCGTCCAGTCGTTCACGATTTCGAGCTATCACGACGTCCCGTGCACGGTGACGGTCGAGCTGATCTTCTCCTCGGACTTCCACGACGACTTCGAAGTTCGCGGGATGCGGCGGCCGATGCGCGGGCGGCTCATCGGCGAACACCGCGCCAACGGCACCGTGCGGATCGGATACGAGGGCCTCGACGGCGTGCGTCGGACCACGGAGCTCGCCTTCGCGCCGTCGCCGGCGCTGGTCGCATCCAGCCGGGCGGTGTATCAGCTGTCGCTCGCGTCCAATCAGCCGGCGCGTATCGACGTGACCGTGACGGCCGCGGCGGGCGACATCCACGAACCCGCGTCCGGCGCGCGGGTTTCCGGCGCATCGATGCATGGTCCGGGTCCGGAGCACGACCATCTCCGGAAGCAATCGACGGTGATCGAGACGGACAATCCCGCCTTCAACGCGCTCGTCGCACGGTCGCTCGTCGATCTCCAGATGCTGCTCACGTCGACCGCCGCGGGGCGTATTCCCTACGCCGGCGTGCCGTGGTACGTCGCGCCCTTCGGCCGCGACAGCCTGATCACCGCGCTGCAGCTCTTGCCGTATCACCCGGGCGTCGCGGCCGCGACGTTGCGATTTCTCGCGACCTGGCAGGGCCGCAAGAGCGACGCCTTCCGCGACGAGGAGCCCGGCAAGATCCTCCACGAGTACCGGCAAGGCGAGATGGCGAATTGCCGCGAGATCCCCTTCATCCCGTACTACGGGACGATCGACGCGACGCCGCTCTTCGTCATGGTCCTCACGGAGTACGCCCGATGGACGGCGGACCTCGCGTTCGTGCGCGAGCTCTGGCCCGCGGCGCGCGCCGCGCTGGCGTGGATGCGCGAGCACGGCGATCGGGACGGCGACGGCTACCTCGAGTACGCCACTCGTTCGAGCCTCGGGCTCGGCAATCACGGCTGGAAAGACTCGGAGGACGCCGTGAGCCACGCCGACGGAAGGCTCGCGCGGCCACCGATCGCTTTGGTGGAGGTGCAGGGCTACGCGTACGCCGCGCTCCGCGGCGGCGCCGAGCTCGCGCATTTGCTGGGCGACGACGACACGGCAGCCACGCTGCGCCAGGCGGCCGATCGGCTGCGCGAAAGGTTCAATCAGGATTTCTGGATGGAAGACGAGGGTGTCTACGCGCTCGCGCTCGACGCAGACAAGAGGCGCTGCGAAGTCGTCGCGTCGAACCAGGCCCACGCGCTGTGGACCGGCATCGTGCACGAGAACCGCGCCCCGCTCGTCGCCAGGAGCTTGCTCGCCGACGACATGTCGACCGGCTGGGGCATCCGCACGCTCTCGGCCCGAGAGCGACGCTACAACCCGATGAGCTATCACAACGGCTCCGTCTGGCCGCACGACAACGCGATCGCGGCGGCGGGGCTCAGCCGGTATCGTCTCGCGCCCGCGGCGCTCGCCAT
>QHRT01000256.1:0-2000 GCA_003220195.1 Candidatus Rokuibacteriota bacterium
CGAAGCGGAAGACCTGCCAGAAGGGAAAGTTCCACGGCATCACCGCCAGCACCGGACCGAGCGGCTGGTAATGGATGAAGCTCCGTGTCGCGGTGGTCTCGACCACCTCGTCGGCGAGCCAGGCGGCGGCGTGCTCGGCGTACACGCGACACGCCCACGCACACTTCTGGGCCTCCTCGACCGCGGCGCGGAACGGCTTGCCCATCTCGCGCGTCATCAGCCGGCCGAATTCCTCCCGGTGCTCGTCGAGGATCTCGGCGGCGCGCGCCATCATCCGTGCGCGCTCGGCGAAGCCGCTCAGCCGATACGCCCTGAACGTCTGTCGCGCGCGCTCGAGCCGCGTGTCGACGTCGGCCGCGGTGTACGGCTCGAACGTCTTCACCACTTCGCCGCTGGCGGGATCGATGCTGGCGATCGCGGGCCGCCGCGGGCCGGCCTTGCCGCCGGGCCTCCGGATCGCGGATGTCGAGGGGCCACGACGCGCGGCCGATTCGCCTTGCCTTCTCGTCGCTGCGTGCTTGGCCATACGACCACCTCTCGCGGCCCGGCGTGCGGTCGAGGCGACGCCGGGGACAGCGTTACGACACGCCGAGCAGCTCGCGGACCTTCGTGACGATGGCTCCGCGACCGATCCCATAGCGCTCGAGGAGCTTCTTCGGCGCGCCGCTTCTCGGGATCTCGCGCACGGCGAGGCGATGCACGACGACGCCCGCGTCCCCGACCGCTTCGAGCACCGCCGCGCCGAGCCCGCCCTCGGCGTAGTGATCCTCGATCGTCAAGAGCCGGCCGCCAGTCGCGCGGGCGGCAGCCAGGAGTGCCCCGGCATCGATGGGCTTCACCGAATAGCAGTCGATGATCCGCACGGCGATGCCGCCGGACGCGAGCTCGTCGTGCGCGGCCAGCGCCTCGTGGAGCGTGATCCCGGCCGCGACGAGGGTCAGGCGATCACCGGCGCTCTCCCGAACGACCTTGAGGCCACCGATCGCGAACGGCTCATCGGCCGCGTACACTGCGTCGGTCTTCATCCGCGTCGTGCGGAGATACGCGATGCCCTGGTGCGCGGCCGCGAGCTGGACGCAGGCGTCCGTCGACACCGCATCTGATGGATAGAGGACGACGCTCTCGGGAATGGCGCGGAACAGCGCCAGGTCCTCGAGGGCCATCTGCGACGGGCCGTCCTCGCCGATCGAGACCCCGGCGTGCGATCCGCACAGCTTGATGTTGCTGCGCGAGATCCCGGCCATCCGGACCTGGTCCGCCGCGCGCGACAGGAAGCAGGCGAACGACGACACGAACGGGATCAAGCCCTGGGCGGCGAGGCCGGTCGCGACGCTCACCATGTTCTGCTCGGCGATGAATCCTTCGACGAAGCGTTCGGGATACGCGGCGGCGAACCGCTCGGCGTAGGTGGAGTTCTTCACGTCGCCGTCGAGCGCCACGACACGCGGGTTCGTCGCGCCCAGACGGACGAGCGCGTCGCCATACGCTTCGCGGGTCGCCGCCGCGGCGCTCGCGTCGAGCACCGGCACCGTCGCCGTCGCCGCCGGCGGCGTCATCGCCCGGCTCTTGCCGCGAGGCCGCTGGATCGGTGGCCGTGGAACGTGATGCAGTCGCTGTTCGAGGGCCCGGATGGCGCGCTCCGCCATGTCGGCGGGCAGCGCCTTGCCGTGCCAGTTCTCGCGCCCCGCCACCTCGTCGATGCCCTGGCCCTTCGTCGTCCGCGCGACGATCGCGACCGGCGCGCCGCGAGCACGCCGTGCGCGCCGCAGAGCTCCGACGACTTGCCGCATGTCGTGGCCGTCGATCGTGATCGCGCGCCACCCGAACGAAACGAACCGTTTCTGGTACGCCCGGACGTCGTGACCCAGCATCGTCGGTCCCGACTGCCCGAGCGCGTTGACGTCGACGATCGCGATCAGGTTGTCGACACGATCGTGGGCGGCGAGCGCCGCGGCTTCCCACACCGAGCCTTCGGCCGTTTCACCGTCTCCGAGGAGGAC